>NZ_JAUSOE010000076.1 GCF_030656255.1 Brevundimonas sp.
CTCGATCAGCTCCAGCACGTCCTCGGCCGTCAGCGGCTCGAAATACAGGCGGTCGGAGGTGTCGTAGTCGGTCGAGACGGTCTCGGGGTTGCAGTTGACCATGATCGACTCGACGCCGATGTCGTCGAAGGCGAAGGCCGCGTGGCAGCAGCAGTAGTCGAACTCGATCCCCTGGCCGATCCGGTTCGGACCGCCGCCCAGGATGATGGCCTTCTTCTTGTTCGTCGGCTGGGACTCGCACTCGGGGATCTGGCCCAGGGCGCCGGTCTCATAGGTCGAATACATATAGGCCGTGGCGCTGGCGAACTCGGCCGCGCAGGTGTCGATCCGCTTGAAGACCGGGCGGACGTTCAGGCCGCGACGGGCGGTGCGGACGTCCTTTTCGGTGGCGCCGGTCAGTTGGGCCAGGCGGGCGTCGGCGAAGCCCTTGGCCTTCAGGCGGCGGAACTCGGTCGGGTCGGTCGGCAGGCCCTTGACCCGGATATGGCCTTCCTCGCGCACGATGTCGGCGATCTGGCGCAGGAACCAGGGCTCGTAGGAACAGGCGGCGTTGACCTCTTCCACCGTCAGGCCGTGGCGGAAGGCCTGGGCGATGACGCGGATGCGGTCGGGGGTGGGAATGCCCAGGGCGCGGACCACGGCGGCGCGGGCGGCGCCGGCGTCCTCGACATCGGCGACGCCTTCGATCTCGATCTCGTCGAAGCCGGACAGGCCGGTCTCAAGCCCGCGAAGCGCCTTCTGCATCGATTCCTGGAAGGTCCGGCCGATGGCCATGACCTCGCCCACCGACTTCATCGAGGTGCCCAGCAGGGGCTCCGAGCCCGGATATTTCTCGAAGGCGAAGCGGGGGATCTTGGTGACGACATAGTCGATGCTGGGCTCGAACGAGGCCGGCGTGACCTGGGTGATGTCGTTGGTCAGTTCGTCCAGGGTGTAGCCGACGGCCAGACGCGCGGCGACCTTGGCGATGGGGAAGCCGGTGGCCTTGGACGCCAGCGCCGACGAGCGCGACACGCGCGGGTTCATCTCGATCACCACCATCCGACCATCGGCCGGATTGATGGCCCACTGGACGTTCGATCCGCCCGTCTCGACGCCGATCTCGCGCAGGACGTTGATCGAGCCGGTCCGCATCCGCTGATATTCCTTGTCGGTCAGCGTAAGCGCAGGGGCGACAGTGATGGAGTCGCCCGTGTGGACGCCCATCGGGTCGATATTCTCGATCGAGCAGATGATGATGCAGTTGTCCGCCGTGTCGCGGACGACCTCCATCTCGTATTCCTTCCAGCCCAGCACCGATTCCTCGATCAGGACCTCGGTCGTCGGCGACAGGTCGAGGCCGCGAAGCACGATCTCCTCGAACTCCTCGCGGTTGAAGGCGATGCCGCCGCCGGTGCCGGCAAGCGTAAAGGACGGGCGGACGACGGCGGGCAGGCCGACGAACTCCAGCCCTTCCAGCGCCTCTTCCATCGAGTGGGCAGCCTTGGAGCGGGGGCTTTCCAGGCCCAGCTTGTCCATGGCGTCACGGAATTTCTGGCGATCTTCGGCCTTGTCGATCACGTCGGCTTTCGCGCCGATCATCTCGACGCCGTACTTCTTCAGCGCGCCCGAGGCGTCCAGGGCCAGGGCGGTGTTCAGCGCGGTCTGGCCGCCCATGGTCGGCAGAAGCGCGTCGGGGCGTTCCTTGGCGATGATCTTCTCGACCATCTCGGGCGTGATCGGCTCGATATAGGTGGCGTCGGCCACCTCGGGGTCCGTCATGATGGTGGCGGGGTTCGAGTTGACCAGGATGACCCGGTACCCCTCGGCCTTCAGCGCCTTGCACGCCTGGACGCCGGAATAGTCGAACTCGCACGCCTGGCCGATGACGATCGGGCCGGCGCCGATGATGAGGATGGACTGGATGTCCGTACGTTTGGGCATGGGGAGGCCTCTTGTTCTTGTTCGACTAAACTAGTGGGTCACGACCGCGCATTCCCAGCCGTCATAGTCCAGCTGGAAGGCCGCGGCCCAGGTCTGCATCATGGCCGAGACCGGAGCGAAACTCTCCGGATCGACGGCCATGGTGGTCTCGAGAATCGTCATGTCGCCGTCGCCGCGCGCGATGAAGCCGGCGCGCCGCGCCACCTCGCACAGGTCGCCATGGGCGTCTTCGTCGCCCAGGAAGAAGAACAGCGTATGGCGCGGGGTCACGCCGCTGTCGCCCTGTTCGGCCAGCGCCGCGCGCACCATGGCGTCGCGTTCGTCATGACTGATGTCCGAGGCGTCCAAGGGGCGACCTGATCCTTCGTTTGTTGCGCGCGCGTGGTCGCCGCAAGGCGATGCCGTGCGGAGCGCGCGTCGGGTTGTCGGTTAAGCGGCCCGTTTAGAGAGGGAGGGGCGGGGGGGCAACCGGAAACATCATCGAAAGGGATCGGGAGCCGTCGTTCCATCGGCGCCCTTGGGTCATCGATCACGGCGGCGCCAATCGGGGCATCGCAACATATAGGTTTTGTCGTGGTTCTGTTGCGGTAAAGCCACATTTAGTCCTTGGTTGCGACCAGTAAGTGGCATTAGTGTGTTTATTGATGGGTGCCCGACATTTGGGGCGTTGCGTTGCAGCCGAGTGTTTTGCGGGCTGCCGAATTATCCAGAGGGGTTAGAAGTTGTCATATCGTCGTTCTCGGTTGCTCGCGGGCAGCATGTTTTCCGTAATTGGCCTTATGGTCGCCCTTCCCGCCGCTGCGCAGGATACGCCCGCGACTGCTGAGGGCGGGGATGCAGCCCAAGCCGCTGCTGAAGTCGGCGAGATCGTGGTGACAGGGTCTCGCATTCCTCGCAACGAGTTCACGAGTTCCGATCCGGTTCAGGTTCTGACGTCCGAGCGTGCTCAGCAGCGCGGATTGAGCGATACCGCGCAATTCCTGCAGTCGTCCACGATCGCGGCAGGCTCGCCGCAGGTGAACGCCACGATCTCGAGCGCCTTCGTGACCGACGGCGGACCGGGCGCCTCGACCATCTCGCTGCGCGGACTTGGCGCAAACCGTACTCTGGTGCTGCTGAACGGTCGTCGCGCCGGTCCGGCGGGCACCCGTGGCGGAGTCTCGGCCTTCGATCTGAACGTCATCCCGCAGTCCGCCATTGACCGCGTCGACATCCTGAAAGACGGCGCTTCTTCGATCTATGGTTCGGACGCCGTCGCCGGCGTGGTGAACCTCATCACCAACCGCGCCATTGACGGTGGTGAAATGAGCGCGTTCGCTACGGCGCCGCTCGACGGCGGTGGCGAGCAGTACAACATCTCCGGTTCCTACGGTAAGAAGTTCGACCGTGGTTACGTCAATCTGTCGGCCGACTATTATCGCCAGGAAGCTCTGAAGGCGGGCGATCGCGATTACCTGATCTGCAAGAACCAATATGTGTTCGAGCCGGGTACGCGTAACCGGGCCGACCGCATTGATCCGCGCACGGGACAACCGACCTGCAACGATACCCTTTGGGGGCAGGTCTATGTTTACGGCCCCGACTTCTCGGGTCGCGCCGGTCGCTTCCAATATGATTATGACGGAAATCTGGGGAACTATATTCCCACGCGCCCGACCAACCCCGCGACCAGCGCCCTTTATCCGACAGCGCCGGACGGATTCTACCTCGTCAACTATGACGCCGCATCGCGAGCGGTCGTCAACGCCAGCCATCCGTTCGCTCAAGAAGAGACCGTCGTTCCCGAGGTCGAGCGTTACACCGTCTTCGTCGAAGGCGCCTATGAGCTGGGCGGTGGTGTCGAAGCCTATGGCGAGTTCCTGTTGAACCGTCGCGAGAGCCGGACTGACAGCTATCGCCAATACTGGAACTACACCTATACGAACGACTTCCTGGACTTCTACTATGGTCCGGGTTCGGGCGGTGATCCCGTAAGCGGTTTCTCGGGCCTGAATCTGCTCAGCGCCACGCCGGTTACCGATCACTTCGATAGTTCGCAGCGGGTCGACTATATCCGCGGTGTCGTCGGCCTGCGGGGCGATCTGAAGGTCGGCTCGCGCGGCAACTGGACCTGGGACGTTTTCGCCCAGTACAGCCACTCGGACGGCGACTATACGCAGGATGTGCTTCTGGACGACGCGGTGGATTCCACCAGTTTCAAGACCTCAAGCTGCGTGGGTTCCAACTTGCCGATCAGCGGTCGTCCCTGCATCGACATGGACTTCAGCGACCCCCGCGTCCTGCGCGGCGACCTGACGGCCGAGGAACGCGCCTTCCTCTTCGATACTGAGACGGGCAACACCGTCTACGAACAGACCTATGTCGAGGGTTCGATCGCCGGCAGCCTGATGGAACTTCCCGCTGGCCCGCTGGGTCTGGCGCTGGGCTTCCATATCCGCCGTGACGAAATCAACGACACCCCCGGCGAAGTGACTCTGGCGAACAACAGCTGGGGCCTGTCGGGCGCCGGCATCACCGAGGGCTCGGAAGACACCCGCGAAGCCTATGCCGAGCTGGCGGTCCCGCTGGTCGCCGACGTGCCTTTCATCAAGACCCTCGATCTGTCGCTGTCGGGCCGTTACACTGACACCAAGACGTCGGGTAACGCCTCGACTTACAAGGTGGGCCTGAATTGGGCGGTGACGGACGCGATCCGCTTGCGCGCAACCCACGGCACCTCGTTCCGTGCGCCTGCCTTGTTCGAACTGTATCTGGCCGATCAGACCAGCTTCGTCGGTCAGCGCAACATTGATCCCTGCCTGAACCTGGATCAGCGTCTGGAAGACGGCGCCGTCACCCAGGAACTGTACAACAATTGCACCAATCCGGCTGGACCGGGCGGCGGGGTTGGGGGTGACTGGACCGGCGGCAACTCCTCCGCGACGATCACGACGGGCGGCGGTCTGGGCGTGCTGGAGCCGGAAACCTCCAAATCTACGGTCCTGGGCGTGATCATCACGCCGCCGAACAGCGGCTTGAGTCTGGCGGTTGATTATTACGAGATCGAGATCAACGATCAGGTCACCAATCTGGGCGCCAGCGGCATCCTGTCGGCCTGCTATCTGTCTGACAACTTCCCGTCCGATCCGATCTGCAACCAGTTCGACCGTGACCCCAATCTGGGCATCACACAGGTTCGCGATAGCTTCATCAATATCGCGGAGCAGCAAAACCGCGGCCTCGACTTCACTGTCCGCTATATCAACGATACGCCGTGGGGGACGCTGACGTTCGACAGTCAGACGACTTGGACCCTGGAGAACTATACGTCGCTGTTCGCCGGAAACTTCAGCGATCCGCTGGGTGAAGTGGGTTATCCCGAACTGGTCGGCAACATCAATCTGGGCTTCAACCGCGGCCCGTGGACGGCGTTCTGGGGCTTCGACTGGATCGGTAACCAGTCCAGCTTCGGCGAATTCCTCGATGGCAACGGCTCGCCCTACATCACGATCGACGGTCGTACTGTCGAGGTCAAGGCGGAGGCCGAGTTCACTGGCTTCCACACCGCCTCGCTGGCCTACGAATTCAATGATTGGAAGATCATGGGCGGCGTCGCCAACGTCTTCGACGAGAAGCCGCCTGCAGCCTCGACCACGATCGGCGAGTACTCGACCACTGGGAATTCGATCCTGGCCTCGCAGTACACCGAAGCCTATTACGGCCGCCGCGCCTTCATCCGCGTGACCAAGTCGTTCTGACCGTCTGAGGTTGAGGCAATCATCGAGAGGGGCGGTGGAGCGATCCGCCGCCCCTTTTGATTCATCTCGGGAAGCGTCCGTGAAACACGGCGTGCTAAGGTCGGCTCATGGCTATCATCTCAGGTATCAAAGACACGCTCGACGCAGAGGTGGCGAAATTCGATCAGGCGCCGTTGAAGCAGCCGGTTTTGCTGAACAGCGTGCCCAAGGGAGGCACTCACCTGCTGCGCAACATCGTTCGCATGTTCGTGCCGGTGGAACAGCATTATGATCGCGACTTCGTCCAGGTGCCGAACATGCATCTGCACCTTGCCGCCTTCAATCCGCATGAGCCGAAACTGGCCGCCGCACATCTGCTGTTCAGCGATCAGTCCCTAGCCAATGTACGCACCGCTCGGCATGTGCTTCTGGTGCGCGATCCCTATGACTGGGTTCTGGCCCGTGCTCGGTTCTTTGTGTCCGATGCGTTTCACCAGGAGAATCTGGCGCATCTGAAGTCCGGCGTGTTCAGCCCGGAAGCCCTGATCAACATGATGATCTTCGGTGTTCACGCAAAGACCCCGGCCCTGGTCGACGTGTTCACCCACAATGCCGCAGCCTGGTTGGGTACGGGCGTCTACCTGGTGCGGTACGAGGACATTCTGAACGCCTTAAAGACCATCGAGACACCGCAGGCCGAGGCCTATTTCCGCGCCCTGCTAGAAGCGTGCGGCATTGCCTTGCCCGAGGATTGGAGGGCGCGAATTCTTGTCGGTTCCGACCGCAAGCTGAGCCGCACTGCGCGGGAGAACCTTCAACTGCCGGACGGGATGGTTCTGCCGGCGACGCTGCCAGAACAGCAGAAACGGCTTGTTGATTTCCAGGCTCCCGGCCTGAGGGCGCTGCTCGGCTACGCCTGATCCGCGATGGCCGCGATCCAGTCGGGCAGTTCGGCGATGCGGCTCAGCGAGACGTAGCGGGGCTCGTTCACCGGGGCGTCGGCCAGTTCGTGGGCCCAGGTGACGTGATAGGGGATGTGGACGCCGAAGGCCCCGGCGGCGATGGCGGGCAGGACGTCGGACTTCATCGAATTGCCGGCCATGACGGCCTCGGCTGCGCCGGTGCCGTGGCGAGCGAAAACGCGGTCGTAGGTGGCGCGGTCCTTTTCCGAGACGATCTCGACCGCCGCGAACAGGTCGCCCAGGCCCGAGGCCGCCAGCTTGCGCTCCTGGTCCAGCAGGTCGCCCTTGGTGATCAGGACCAGGCGGTAGTTTTCGGCCAGTTCGGCGACCACCTCGTCCACGCCGGGCAGGGTCTCGACCGGGTGGGCCAGCATTTCGCGGCCGGCCGCCAGGATTTCGCGCACCACCTCGGGCGGCGCGCCGCCGTCGCACAGCTCCATGGCCGTCTCGATCATCGACAGGGTGAAGCCTTTCACGCCGTAGCCGTAGAGCCGCAGATTGCGCTGCTCGGTCTCGGCCAGTCGCGCTTCGATGGTGGCCGCGTCGCCGTGATCGTCCAGCAGATCGACGAACCGCGCATGGGTCAGGCGGAAGATCGTCTCGTTGTGCCAGAGGGTGTCGTCGGCATCGAGGCCGACCGTGGTGATGTTCATGCCGCGCCCCTATCATGGGACGAAACGCGAGGGGAGACGGGATGAACGGATCGGCGGTGGTGATCGGGGCGACGGGCGGCGTCGGTCGAGCCCTGGTGGACCGCCTGATCGCGCAGGGGACGCACCAGACCGTCTGGGCGATTTCGCGAACCGGGAGCGAGGTCGCGGGCGCACAGGCCCTGGCGGCCGATCTGGAGGACGAGGTCAGTCTGGCGGAGGCGGCGCGACGAATCGGCCAGGGCGCGGCGCCGACGCTGATCGTGCTGGCGACGGGTGTGCTGCATGACGGGTTCCAGCCCGAACGGAGCCTGCGGCAGCTTGAGGCGGATCACATGCTCAGGGACTATCGCGTCAACGCCGTGGGGCCGGCGCTGGCGGCGAAACACCTGCTGCCGCTGACGCCGCGCGACCGGCGGGCGGTGTTCGCGGCCCTGTCGGCGCGGGTGGGGTCGATCGGCGACAACCGGTTGGGCGGATGGCACAGCTATCGGGCGTCCAAGGCGGCGCTGAACATGATCCTGCGCAATCTGGCGATCGAGATGGCGCGCAGCCATCCGATGTCCGTGATCGCGGGCCTGCATCCCGGCACGGTCGATACGGGCCTGAGCGCGCCGTTCCAGAAGGGGGTGGCGGAGGGGCGGCTGTTCACGCCCGACTATTCCGCCGAACGGCTGCTGGCGGTCATGGCGGCGCTGACGCCGGCCGACAGCGGCGGGGTTTTCGCCTGGGACGGGGCGCGTATTCCCGAATAACGCATATTCGTGACTTGAGGACGGGACCGGTCTTACGTCACATGGCCCGCATGTCCGTCAAAGGTTCCGCCCGGCTTTCCAGCCTCTTGTTGCTCAGCTTGCCCCTTTGCGGCGGGCCGGCGGCCCTGGCCTACGCCGAGACCCCGGCGGCGGTCGTGGCGGCGCCGAGCCGCGAGCGCGCGCGGATGAACCAGCGGGTGTTCGACACGGTCTGGAGCGAGGTGCGGCGCGGCTATTACGATCCCGATCTGCATGGGGTGGACTGGGGCGCGGCGCGCGATCGGTTTCGGCCCCAGGCCCTGGCGGCCTCGGATGACCGGGCGCTGTACCGGGTCGTCAACACCATGCTCGACCTGCTGGACGACGGCC
Source organism: Brevundimonas sp. (assembly GCF_030656255.1). Classification (GTDB taxonomy): domain Bacteria; phylum Pseudomonadota; class Alphaproteobacteria; order Caulobacterales; family Caulobacteraceae; genus Brevundimonas. The sequence continues at coordinate 8,376 of NZ_JAUSOE010000076.1, forward strand.
ACGCCGGCGCCAGCCCGCCGGCCGCAGTGCGCCGTCAGGACGCCCAGTATGCACGCCGGGCCGTCATGGGCATGACCCTGATGCGGGGCGAGGATCCCGATCTGTGGACGGTGGAGCGGGTGCGCGACGGTTCTCCGGCCCAGGCGGCGGGGGTGCAGCTGGGCTGGACCCTGGACAGCGTCGATGGTCGGCCGTGGGGACCGGACGTCGAGGTGCAGGAGGGGACGCCGGTCCATCTGGTCCTGACGGACGAGACCGGGGCGCGCCGCGACACCATCCTGACCCCGCAACTGATGGACGGGCCGCAGCCGTTCACGGCCGACAAGTCCCGGCCGGGGGTTCTGGTGCTGACGGTGGAGCAGTTCGATGCGGGGCTGGGTCGTTGGTTGGGCGGCGAGCTGGACGGCCTGCCGTCGGATGTGGACGTGATCCTGGACCTGAGAGCCAATCCCGGCGGCCGGCTGTGGGAGGCGGAGTCGGTGCTGACCTGTTTCCTGCCGCGCGATCAGATCTGGGCGACCCGGACCGGACGGAACGGGCGGCCCGTGACCCTGCGGGCCTCAGGCGACTGCGGCGACCGCAGCGCGCCCGTGGCCAATCCGGTCGCGGTCCTGGTGGATCGGGGCAGCCGCAGCGCGGCCGAACTGACGCCCGCGGCCCTGCAGGAGGCCGGGCGGGGCATAGTGGTGGGCGAAAAGACCATCGGCTCGGTCCTGATCGCCCAGGAGACGGATCTGCCGGATGGGGGCAAGCTGACTCTGAGCCGGGCGAATTTCGTCACGGCGGGCGGGGTGCGGCTGGAGAAACACGGCGTCACGCCGGACATCGCGGCGCCCCGCACCGTGGGCCAGCGCCGCGCGGGCGAAGACCCGACGCTGGAGGCGGCCATCGCCGCGCTCCAGGCCCGGGGGGCGGACCGGGTCCGGTCCGCCGAGCCGCCCAGCGGGCTTTAGATCAGCAGCATTTGAACGAGCCAGAGCCGCCGAAGCGACGCTGTTCGTGCAGGCGGAAGAAGGCGATCTTGTCCAGCGGCGGCTGGTCCGGATGGGTCGTGGCCGCGTGGCTGACATAGGCGTCGTAGTCGGGCTGGCCAATCATGGCCCCTGCCGTCCGCCTGACGCCGCGACCCCACCGCAGGGCGGTGTCGCGGCACAGGCAGAGCAGGTCCTCGTTGGAGGGGTTAGGCGCGGCTACCCTAGGCACGGGCCACGTCCGCCGCGTCGTCGGCCGCCGTCAGCTCGTGCGCCTCGGGGTATTCCCGCACGGTCGGCCGGTTGTTGCGATAGGCCTTGAGGCAGGCCAGGACGCCATAGACCACCATGGTCACGACCACGAACAGGAAGCCCGCCGTCAGGGCCGAGTTGACGTAGTCGTTGACGATGATGCGGTGCATGTCGCCGACGCTCTTGGCCGGGGCGATCAACTCGCCGGCGCCCAGGGCCTCCTGGTACTTCCGGGCGTGGGCCAGGAAGCCGATGCGGACCTCGGGGTGGAACAGCTTCTGCAGGCCTGCCGTCAGGGTGCAGATCAGCAGCCAGACGGTCGGAACAAGCGTGACCCAGGCGTATTTCTCGCGCTTCATCTTGAACAGGACGACGGTGCCCAGGATCAGGGCGATCGCGGCCAGCATCTGGTTGGCGATGCCGAACAGGGGCCACAGGCTGTTGATGCCGCCCAGGGGATCGACTACGCCGGTGTAGAGGAAATAGCCCCACAGGCCGACGGTCAGGGCGGTGGCCACGACATTGGCGCCCCAGGACTTGGTCTCGCGCATCTTGGGCACGGCCACGCCCAGCAGGTCCTGGATCATGAAGCGGCAGACGCGGGTGCCGGCGTCGACCGTGGTCAGGATGAACAGGGCCTCGAACAGGATGGCGAAGTGATACCAGAAGGCCATCATGGCCTTGCCGCCGATGACGCTGGACAGGATGTGCGCCATGCCCACCGCCAGGGTCGGGGCGCCGCCCGCGCGCGACAGGATCGAGTTCTCGCCCACGTCGCGGGCCAGTTGCTCCAGCTCGCCAGGCGTGATGTGGAAGCCCCACTGGGCCACGGCGGCGGCGGCCGAGACCGCGTCATTGCCGATGATCGCGACCGGGCTGTTCATGGCGAAATAGACCGCCGGGTCCAAGACCGTGGCGGCGATCAGGGCCATGACGGCGACGAAGCTTTCGCACAGCATGGCGCCATAGCCGATCAGCGGGATTTGGCTCTCGTTCTCCAGCAGCTTGGGCGTGGTGCCCGAGGAGATCAGGGCGTGGAAGCCGGAGACGGCGCCACAGGCGATGGTGATGAACAGGAAGGGGAACAGGGCGCCGGCGAAGACCGGGCCGGTGCCGTCGATGAAGGGGGTGACGGCCGGCATCTGCAGATGCGGACGCACGATCAGGATGCCGACAGCCAGGGCGACGATCGCGCCGATCTTCAGGAAGGTCGACAGATAGTCGCGCGGCGCCAGCAGCAGCCAGACCGGAATGACCGAGGCGATGAAGCCATAGACCATCATCAGGATGGCCAGGGTCGGGCCGGTCAGGGTGAAGGCGGGGCCCCAGAAGGGATCGGCTGCGACATGGCCGCCGCCGATGATGGCGAGGATCAGCAGGACGACGCCGATGATCGAGACCTCGCCCACGCGACCGGGGCGCAGGTAGCGGGTGTACAGGCCCATGAAGATGGCGATGGGGATGGTGGCGGCGACGGTGAACGTGCCCCACGGGCTTTCGGCCAGGGCCTTGACCACAACCAGGGCCAGGACGGCCAGGATGATGACCATGATCATCAAGACGCCCACCTGGGCGATGATGCCGGGGATATTGCCCATTTCGGTGCGGATCATGTCGCCCAGGGACTTGCCGTCGCGCCGGGTGGACATGAACAGGACGATCATGTCCTGCACCGCGCCGGCCAGCACCGCGCCGACCAGGATCCACAGCACGCCGGGCAGATAACCCATCTGGGCGGCCAGCACCGGCCCGACCAGAGGCCCCGCGCCGGCGATGGCGGCGAAGTGGTGGCCGAACAGGACGTTGCGCGGCGTGGGTACATAGTCGAGGCCGTCGTCGCGCCGCACCGCCGGGGTTGGGCGCGAGGGCTGCAACTGCATGACCTTGTTGGCCAGGAAGCGGCTGTAGAAGCGATAGGCGATGGCGTAGGTGCAGACCGCCGCCACGACCATCCAGACCGCGCTGATGCTCTCGCCCTGGTGCAAGGCGATGACGCCCAGGGATATGGCCCCCAGAATGGCGATGGCGCCGAAGATTATAGGGGTGCTGAGTTTGCCCACGACTGTACTCCTGCCTGACCGCCGCACGGTCCTTCAAACGCCTGTTTGCACGACAAGCTTCCGCAAGGCCAATCGACTAAAGTCGTAGACGGCCGGTCCGCGACCGTTTCAGACCCCGGCATGGAAAAACAGGGTCTGAATCGTCTGAATAGTCTGAAATCGACCGAACCATGTTCTTTGTCGTGCCTTTCCTCCTGCGCGCCGCCTATCACGCCCCGACGTCGGAATTGGACGCAGACACCCCCGTGCATTCCGCCCGATCCCTTGCTAAGCGCATTGGATGATCGCTCGCCTTCGCCCCGTCCCGTTCGACCTCGGTCCTGTCCATTTCGTCGGCATCGGCGGCATAGGCATGAGCGGCATCGCCGAGATCATGCTGAAGATCGGCTATTCGGTTCAGGGCTCGGACGCCAAGGCCAGCGCCAACACCGAACGACTGGAGAAACTGGGCGCCCGGATCTTCATCGGCCACGACGCCGCCCACCTGGGCGAGGGCGTGTCGGCCGTGGTCTATTCGACGGCGGTCAAGGCCGACAATCCCGAGATGAAAGCCGCCCGCGAGCGCCGCATCCCCCTGGTGCGCCGGGCCGAGATGCTGGCCGAGCTGATGCGGCTGCAATTCTCGATCGCGGTCGGGGGCACCCACGGCAAGACCACGACGACCTCGATGGTGGCGGCCCTGCTGGACGCGGCCGGCCTGGACCCGACGGTGGTCAACGGCGGCATCATCAACGCCTATGGCACCAACGCCAAGGTCGGCGACGGCGACTGGATCGTGGTCGAGGCGGACGAGAGCGACGGCAGCTTCCTGCGCCTGAAGTCGACGGTCGCCATTGTGACCAATATCGACCCGGAGCACCTGGACCACTACGGCGACTTCGACGCGGTGCGGAAGGCCTTCGTCGATTTCGTCGAGAACATCCCCTTCTATGGTTTCGCCGCCGTCTGCCTGGACCATCCCGAGGTGCAGAAACTGGTCGCCTCGATCGATAACCGGCGGCTTGTGACTTACGGAATCAATCCCCAGGCCATGGTGCGGGCCGAGGGTTGCGAGATGGGGCCGGACGGCTGCCGGTTCGATGTCGTGATCCAGAACGGCGAGACCCATCGGATCGAGAACCTGCACCTGCCGATGGCCGGTTGGCACAATGTCTCCAACGCCCTGGCCGCCATCGCCGTGGCGCGCGAGCTGGACGTGTCGGACGAGGCGATCCGCGAGGGTCTGGCCGGCTTCGGCGGGGTCAAGCGGCGCTTCACCACCACCGGGGTCGTGAACGGCGTGCGCATCGTCGACGACTATGGCCACCATCCGGTCGAGATCGTCGCCGTGCTGAAGGCCGCGCGCCAGGTGACCGAAGGCCGGGTCATCGCCGTGGTCCAGCCGCACCGCTACACCCGGCTGCGCGACCTGATGGACGAGTTCTCGACGGCCTTTTCCGACGCCGACAGCGTGATCGTCGCCGACGTATATCCGGCGGGCGAACAGCCGATCGAGGGGGTGGACAAACACGCCCTGACCGACGGCATCCGCCGCTATGGCCACCGCCATGTCCAGGCGCTGGAGAACGCCGCCGTCCTGCCGCGCCTGATCAAGGAAGAGGCGAGGCCGGGGGACGTGGTCGTGCTGCTGGGCGCCGGCGACATCACCAGCTGGGCCTATGGCCTGCCGGCGCAACTGGAGGCGTTGGCATAGTCTTTCCGCTCATCCCCGCGAAAGCGGGGGCCTAGTGGTTTGGGCGTGCTGTATTGGATTGAGAGCGCGGGTCTGTGTCCGGGCGCTCGTCGTGTGAAAGAACTGGGTCCCCGCTTTCGCGGGGATGAGCGGAATATCTGATGACCTGGCGTGACAACCTCCCCACCGTGCGCGGCAAGCTGCTGCGGGACGAGCCTTTGGCGCCCTTCACCTGGTTCCGCGTGGGCGGGACGGCCGAGTCCCTGTTCATTCCGGCGGACGCCGAGGATCTGGCTGACTTCCTGAAGGCGTTGGACCCGTCCGTCCCGGTGACCGTGCTGGGCGTCGGATCGAACGTCATCGTGCGCGACGGCGGGGTCGAGGGGGTGGTGATCCGTCTGGCGGGTCGGGCCTGGGCGCAGGTGACGACGGACGGCGACACGATCACGGCCGGCGCCGGGGCGCTGGACTCCATGGTGGCCAAGGCCTCGGCCAAGGCGGGGATCGCCGGGCTGGAATTCTACGCCGGGATTCCGGGTACGGTCGGCGGGGCGCTGACCATGAACGCCGGCTGTTACGGTTCCGAGACCAAGGATGTTCTGGTCTCGGCCTGGGGGCTGACGCGGGCGGGCGAGCGGGTCGATTACGCCCTGGCCGACTTCGGCTACACCTATCGCCATTCAGAGGCGCCGGCCGAGATCCTCTGGGTCGAGGCGACCTATCGCGGGACGCCGGACGCGCCCGAGGCCGTGGCCGCCCGCATCACCGAAATCACCAGCCGCCGCGAAACCACCCAGCCGATCCGCGAGAAGACCGGCGGTTCGACCTTCAAGAACCCGCCCGGCCATTCGTCGTGGAAACTGGTCGACGAGGCGGGCTGGCGTGGCAAGCTGCACGTCGAAACCGGGGGAGGGGCCATGTTCAGCGAAATCCACTCCAACTTCATGATCAACCCCGGCGAGGCCACCGCCGCCGACATCGAAGGCCTGGGCGAGACGGTGCGCGCCGACGTCCTGTTGAAGACCGGCGTTCAGCTGGACTGGGAAATCAAGCGGATCGGTCGGCTTCTGTCGTAGATCTGCGATTGATTGACGTGGCGACTCAGCGTTAGCGGAGCGGGACTCGGGGGAGAACCGCAGATGAAACGCATAATCGCCGCCGTGGGCGTCCTGGCCGCCGTGGCCGGTCCGGCTCAGGCTCAACTCGTCACGCGCGCGCCCGTCGGCGCGGCCGTCGGCAGCGAAGGGCCACGTGTCGACATCACGCGATCCAGCGCCGGTTACGCCTATTTCAACCGCGCGGGCGCGGACATCGACCAGCACGACGCCGCCGTACGCGCCTGTGTGGTAGAGGCGCGGCGGATGCGCCAGCCTGACGACAACGGAGCGGCGGGCGCTGCGGCGGCCGGCGGCCTGTTGGGCGCACTGGTCGTCGGCGTCATCCAAGGCGCCGTCAACGGCATGCAGGAGCGGCGGGGCGTCGCCGCCAATCTGGAAAATTGCATGGTCGTCAACGGCTGGCGCGTCGTGCGGCTGGAAGAGGCAGACGGCAAGACTTTGGCGGACTTGGAGCAGCCGGCGCTGCGCGCCGCCCTGGCGACCCGCGTCGGCGCCGATCAGCCCGCAGGCGAGGTGGTTCGGGTCTACGACAATGACGCCGCACGCGGCACGACGGTGGTGATCGGTCGCTCGGGCGACCTCGACAAGCCGTCCCTCAGCCTCCAATCCCTGGCGCCGGACACGACCGAGCCCGCCGCCGCGCGGAAGGGTCCCGAGGCGCCGCGCAGCGCCCGCCCCCCGCGCGCCATGAAGCCCGAGGACGTCGCCCTGACCGAGGGGAGCGCCCTTGTCACTGTTCGGTTGACCGGAATGGCGGAGCAGGGCGGACGCACCCTGTTCTTCACCCGCGCGGGGCCGCGCCCCGACGTCTATGGCTGGGAAGCCGACGGCCGACCGGCGCTGTTCGCCGTCGCCTTGCCCAACCGCGGCGCCGTGCGCGGCGACCGCACGCGCGCCGTGACCCAGACCTTCTCCGTGCCGCCTGGCCGTTGGCGGCTCAGCGCCCTGAATGTCGGACAGTACATCACCCACTTCTGCCTCGGCGCTACTGGCTTCGACGTCAGTGACGGCGAGGCGGTTTACGCGGGCGCTTTTGACCTGTCGGGCGAGCAGCTGGCGCCGGACATGCGCGTGCCGGACGACCTGCTGGCGTCGACGGCGCCCGCCGCCACGGCCGGGGTGCGTCATAGGGCGGCCGAATGGTCCTATGGCGACCGGGAACAGTGCCAGGGCGCCTATCTCTACGCCCTGGACGTGACTCCCGCCCCAGCGTCGCCTGTGCCTGCGGTCACAGTTGAAGCGACGCCGGTCGTCGTGGTGGAAACATCCCCAGTCGAGGCTTCGCAATGATGTCCGAGGCCGTTTGGTTGACGCGCTGTTAAGAACCTGCGCGGCATCCAGACAGCTCTGGAGCCGCCGATGACCCGCGCAATCAAAGACCTTCATGTCGCCGTCCTGATGGGCGGTCTTTCCGCCGAGCGGGAGGTGTCGCTGACCTCCGGCGAACAGTGCGCCCAGGCGCTGGAACGGCAGGGCGTGCGCGTCAGCCGCGTGGACGCCGGGCGCGACCTGGCCAATGTGCTGTCCGGCCTGATCAAGCCCGATGTGGTGCTGAACTGTCTGCACGGCGCCTGGGGCGAGGACGGCTGCGTCCAGGGCGTGCTGGAGACCCTGCGGATTCCCTACACCCATTCGGGCGTTCTGGCCTCGGCCCTTGCCATGGACAAGGACAAGTCCAAAGCCGTGCTGAAGGCCGCGGGCGTCAAGGTGCCCGGCGGCGGTCTGTATGACCGGCACGAGGTGGCGGCGCGCCACGTGATCGAGCCCCCCTATGTGGTCAAGCCGAACGCCGAGGGCTCGTCCGTCGGCGTCTATCTGGTTAGCGAGGGCGCCAATCGCCCGGTCGCCGAGGTGGGAGAGCCTGGCTGGACCTATGGCGAACAGGTGATGGTCGAGCCCTATATCGCGGGCAAGGAGCTGGCCGTCGCGGTGATCGGGGAAAAGTCTGGCCCGCGCGCCCTGACCGTGACCGACATCACCCCGACCAAGGGCTTCTATGATTACGAAGCCAAATATGCGCCGGGCGGCTCGGTCCATGTGCTGCCCGCCGTCCTGCCGCCCGCCGTTTTCGAGGCGGCCCTGCGTCAGGCGGAGGCGGCGCACGTCGCCATGGGTTGCAAAGGCGTGTCCAGAAGCGACTTCCGTTATGACGATGTTAAGGACGATCTTGTTCTACTGGAGGTCAACACTCAGCCGGGCATGACGCCGACCTCGCTCGCTCCCGAGCAGGCCGCCCATACCGGAATGAGCTACGAAGAACTGGTACGGTGGATGGTGGAGGACGCCTCATGCCCGCGGTAGTTCGCGGCGGTCGGCGACAGAGTTCGGGTCAGGCGCCCAAGCGCAACGCGGCGTCCAAAGGGGGCGGGCGTTCGCGCGGCGGCGCGCCCAAGCCCGCGTCCGCCATCCCCGGCAAGATGGCCGCCATCGGCCGTATCGATGTTTCGCCCCGCACAGCCCTGATCGCCCTGGGCGCCAGCGCCCTGCTGGTGATCGGGGTTCTGGCGACCGGCGCCCGTGCCGAGCGGATCGGCCAGTCGGTGTCGCACGGCGTCGACGGTCTGACCGCCGGCATGGGGCTGACGCTGAAGCGGGTTCATATCACCGGCGCCTCGGCCGAGGCCGAACCGGCCATCCAGCAGGCGCTGGGCCTGTATTCGGGCCAGCCGATCACCAGCCTGGACCTGAACGCCATCCGCGAACGCGTGCAGGGCGTCGGCTGGGTGCGCGAGGCGCGCGTGGTGCGCCTGTTGCCCGACACCCTGATCGTCGAGATCAAGGAGCATGACCGTCTGGCCGTCTGGCAGGACGCCGGCCAGATCAAGGTCATCGACGCCCAGGGCCAGGTTATCAAGGGCGCCGACGCACGCCGCTATCCGACCCTGCCTCTGGTCGTCGGCAAGGGCGCCGACATGGCCGCCGGCGAGGTTCTGCCCCTGCTGGCCCAGCGCCCGCGGCTGATGAGCCGGATCGACGCCCTGGTGCGGGTGGACGAGCGCCGCTGGGACCTGCGTCTGAAGGACGGCAGTCTGATCCAGCTGCCCGCCGTCGAACAGGAGGCGGCCCTGATCCGTCTCGATGCGCTGGATCAGCGCGAACGCCTGCTCGACCTGGGCTTCGCCCGGGTCGATCTCAGAACTCCGGACGAGGTCGCGGTGCGACCCGCCGCCGACGCTTAAGGACCAGTACGACATGGCGGGCAAACAGCGCGGATCGGCGAACGACCAGGGCCGGGGCATGGACCCCCGCGCCGGCCGCGCCCCCGTGATCGCCGCCCTGGACATCGGCCAGTCCAAGGTCTCGTGCTTCATCATGAAGCCGGACGGCGTGCGCCACGCCGACCGCACTATCCGCGTCGCGGGGGCCAGCCACGTCCAGTCCAAGGGCGTGAAGGGCGGCGCCATCATCAATATGGACGAGGCGGCCCAGGCCATCGGCCACGCCGTCGAACGCGCCGAGCGCGCGGCCCAGAGCCCGGTCTCCGGCGTCGTCGTCACCACCGCCATCGGCCAGATGGCCAGCCACCGGGTCCAGGCCCGGGTGTCCCTGGGTGCCAATCCGGTCGGGGACGCCGATCTGGCGCGCGCCATCGGCATGGCCCTGGCCCAGATCCGTCTGCCCAACCGTCGGCCCATCCACGTCCTGCCCATCGCCTGGTCGGTGGACGGCGCGCGCGGCGTGCATGATCCGCGTTCGATGCGCGGCGGCTCGCTGGGGCTCGACCTGCTGGTCGTCTCCATGGCCGAGAACGTCTTCACGACCCTGAGCCACTGCCTCGAGCTGGCGCACCTGGACCTGCAGGGCGTGGCCGCCGCGCCCGTCGTCTCGTCCCTGGCCGCGCTGGAAGAGGACGAGATGGACCTGGGCGCCGTCTGTATCGACATGGGCGGCGGCTCGACCAGCGCCGCGGTCTGGGGCGGCCGGTCGCTGCTGCATATCGAAAGTCTGAACGTCGGCGGCGATCATGTCACGTCGGACATCGCGCGCGGCCTGTCCACGTCCAAGGCTGGGGCCGAACGGCTGAAGACCCTGCATGGCTCCGCCATGGCCAGCGCCAATGAAGACCGCGAAATGCTGGAGGCCCCGCCGCGCGGCGAGGACGCCTCGGCCGGCCCGGTCATCGTCCCGCGCGCCATGCTGAAGACCGTCATCGCCCCACGCGTGGAAGAGACGCTGGAACTGTTGCGCGACCGGCTGAAGAACGCCGGCGTAGGCCTTGAGCCCGGCGCAGGCCTGGTCCTGACCGGCGGTGCCAGCCAGCTGAACGGGGTGCGCGAACTGGCCGTGCGGGTGTTCGACCGCCCCGTCCGCCTCGGAAAACCCCAACGCGCGCCACATTTGGCCGACGCCGCCTCCGGCCCGGCCTTCTGCGCTACGGCAGGGGTGTTGCTGCGCGCCGCCTACGGCCCGCGCGAGGCCGTGTCCGCTAGGAAGCTGATGGCGCGGCAGATTACGGCGGCGGATGCGCCACGAATTCATCGCGGGAATGTGGTGGGGCGTGTCGCGGGCTGGTTGCGGGACAACCTGTAGTGGGCCATCAGAGGGGGTGAGAAGACGTCCACCTCGTCGCCGCCGCCTCGGCTTTCAGTCGCAAAACTAATGACCGCGCCCCGCTCGTCCTAGGGGCGAAGTGCGAGATCAACTCACCACATCAGTCTCGTTTGTGTTCTTATTGCGCCGATATACCATTCGCCGTCATGTGACGGTTTGAGGTAAAATTGTCTGATTGTAACACGAATGGTTGGGCCGTAACCTGAAAACTCGCCCAATCCTGGGCAGGTTTCTCCAAATTTTTGCCGTCTCGTGTGGTCAAAAATGTGACTGTCGAGATACAGTGACGCTCGAACTTGATGCAAATGTGTCTAAAATGATGGCTGTTTGCCTTCTTCTTGTTAAAAACCCTTCATGTTTGCGCCGGCCTTCGCCGGAGCGATTCTTGGTGGGGGCTTTTCATAGTTATGATTTCCAAACGCAAAATTCTGCTCGGCTTGACGTTCTTAGCCGGCATGTTGGCGGCTGCAGCGCCGTCATTTGCCCAAGCGCAAAACTCGGCTACGTCTGAGGAGCCGGCGGCTAATGTGGAGGAGATCGTAGTTACCGGATCTCGCATTCGTCGCGATCCAACAACTGCCCCTACCCCTTTGATCCAAGTGACTCGTGAAACGCTCCTGACCTCGGGGCAGAACACGATGATCGACTATCTGGCAACTATTCCAGCTTTGTCGAACTCGGTAGTGCCATCAGACACTACTGGTAGCAACCTGAATGACGGTGGCTTGTCATTCGCCAACCTGCGCTCGCTAGGGTCTGGTCGCACGTTGACGCTGGTTGACGGTCGTCGCCATGTGGGTTCCAGCGGGGGCTCGCTGTCGGTCGACGTTGATGCGGTTCCGCGACTGCTGATCCAGAATGTAGAGATCGTCACAGGTGGCGCTTCGTCTGTCTATGGCGCTGATGCCGTTTCGGGTGTGGTAAACTTCATCACACGCCGAGACTTCGATGGTCTTGAGATTGACGCCAACGTTGGCGAAAAGAACGATAACGGCGAACTGAACCGGCGCATTTCCATCCTGACGGGCAAGAATTTTTTTGACGACCGCCTGAACCTGTATGCCTTCGGAGAGTATGAAAAGCTGGATGAAGTCCAGACGGCTGATATCGGCTGGATGGGGCGTTCGACGGCTCTGGTCGGTGTCGATGCTGACCCGGTCGCCACCCCATATGATGGCATTACGGACGCCGCGCTTTTCAGCAACCTGCGTACCATGCAGCGCCTGCGTTGGGGCGTTGTTACTTTGGCGAACAACCAGCCGGGAAGCCCGCTGAATGATCCCGATGTCTCTTACTTTAACTGCGGCGTGGTCAACGCCACTGCCCCGGCTGCCGGCAATTATAACTCTACAAACTGCACCCTGCTAAACCCAGGCTATACCTACGTATTTGACGGTGCCAATGCGCGTCTGGCTGATTTTGGAACCCGCGTCGGCACTGGCCTGCAGCGTGTGCTCAACGTGGGCGGAGACGGGGAACTGGCCTCTGAATACGGTCAGTACTCTCAGGTGCCTTAATCCGAGGCGCAGCGTTACCAAGTGGGCGCAACCTTCAAGGTGACGCCGAATGTCAAGGCTCATGCGGAACTGAAGTACATCACCGAAGATACTTTCGATGTGGGTCAGCCGACCTTCTTCGACATCTTTATCTCAGACCGGACCGGTGCGACGTCAGTGTCCACCATCCGCTCCTCCAGTGCGTTTGACATCCGGCTGAGCGACAACGCCTATCTTCCGACGAACCTGAAGTCGGCGATCCAGAACAACCGGATCAACATCTACAGCGCGCCCACGACCACCCAAGGCGGCCAATTGCTGGGCACTGCGGCCGCGCCCTATGCGCGATCTGCTCTGCGGGGCCCGGATCGGAACCAGCAGAACACCCGTGATCTGCTTCGCGGCGTAATTTCGTTTGAAGGCGACTACGATCAGTTCGCCTTCGTGAAGAATATCTCTTGGGACGCCGGCTATACCTACGGTCAAGTCGAGGTCACGAACCGCGAGCGAGGCGTGGATGTCGAGCGGATGGCCTTTGCGGCTGACGCAGTGGTCGATACATTCGGCGCCGTAAACGGGCAGGCAGGGCAGATCGTCTGCCGCGTCCAGTTGCTGGATGCGCAAGGCCGCGCGATCAACGACGCCGTGCGTGGTGGCGACGTTAGAGACAGCGTAACTGGTCGTTCTGCGATCGACCAGTGCCAGCCGTTGAACATCTTTGGCGATGGCAACCAAAGCGCTGAAGCGTTGGAGTACATCTACGCAGAAGTCGGCGTCACCGAGCGCAATGAGCAGGAGCAGTTTTTAGGCAGCGTCTCCGGCCAACTCTGGGACTTCTGGGGTGCCGGCCCGATCGGCGTCGCCTTGGGTGCGGAGCACCGTCGCGAGTACACCGAAGCTACTGGTCGCGATCGCGAAACCGGCGATCGCTTGCTGTTCCTGAACACCTCGCCCGACATGGAGGGCGTGGAATACACCAGCGACGAGTTCTTCGGCGAACTGTCTCTACCGCTGTTCCGGGAATCGTTCTTGGGCGATTACGCCGAACTTAGCGCCTCGTATCGCACATTCGACTATTCGACGATCGGCACGGGCGACGTTTATGGCGTGAACTTCGTCTACCGACCGATTCGCGATATCGCATTCAAGACCAGCTACAACACCTCTTTGCGTGCCCCGAATCTTAGCGAGATTTACGAACCTTACTCGGAAACCTTCTCCTTCACTGGTTCAAATGATCCTTGCACCACAGCGAATATCAATGCGGCGGCCAACGCCCAGTACAAGGAGAACCGCGTTCGCAACTGTACTGCTCTCGCGCAGGAGCAGGGCCTGACCTTCGACTTTGCCGGCGCCACGCCGGAGAACACCGACGACTTCGGCATCCTCTACGGTACCGGCAGCATCTCCGGCGTCTCGGGCGGCAATCGGAACCTTCAGCCCGAGGAGTCGGAAAGCTTCACCTTCTCGACGGTGCTGCAACCGCGCTTCATCCCGAACTTCAGCCTCGTTCTTGATTATTACGAGATCGAGCTGACCAACGTGATTGCTGCTGTGACGCCTGCGGTGGCGGCCGCAAACTGCGTCGATGGTCCGACGTTGAACGCTGCGGCTTGCGCCACCATCTTCCGCAACAACCCTAATGTTCCGTTTGGCGTCGGCGCTCCCCAGGGTGACCCGCTGGGCGGCTATATCCAAGGCTCGCTCAACTACGCCAAGCGTTCGACGCGTGGATTGGACTTCGACGCACGCTACCGCGTCGATTTCGACGAAATGATTGGACGTAACTGGGGGCGTTTGGACTACAGCATCGGCGGGACGTGGTTGATTGAACAGAAGCAGTTCAACAATGCGCAGAACCCGAACGACTATACGGGCCAGGACTCGAACTTGTACTATCCTCGCGTCCGCTTCACGTCGTCGGCGACCTGGACCCCGATCAATGCGCTCAGCGTAAACTGGACCGTTGACTGGCAGACGGCGCAAGACATTGTTCAGGCGCGTACTTTTGTTGCCAATGCGGATAGCCGCGCGGTTCAGTACATGGACACCGGCAACTTTGCCCGTCACGACTTCACGGTGCGGTACAAGGTCCGCGACGACCTGACGCTCCGTGCGGGCGTCGTGAACGCATTCGGCGCGGAACAGGCGCCGTGGCTGGGGTACACCCTGTATTCGAACTTCGACCCATACGGCACGCGCTACTTCATCGGATTGAACTTCCGCCGCTAAAAACGGCGATATTGCAGGAGGGGGCGGCCTTTAAAGGCCGCCCTTTTTTGTGATGTGCCAGGAATTCTCCAGCCAAGCTCGGAGTTTGTGCTGTTCTCGCGTCCGACTCACATTATCGCCGTAACCTTCTCTTAACCCTCGTGGGCGCAATCATTAACGCGCTCATAACCAAAGCGATTCGGCGGGGTAATCGCTTTGGTGCCAAGGGGTCCAGGGCTCGGAAGGTCGGAAAAAACATGTCGCTCTCTTTGGTCAAGCCGCAACACACTGAACTGAAGCCCCGTATCGTCGTGTTCGGCGGCGGCGGCGCCGGCGGCAACGCCGTGAACAATATGATCGACGCCGGCCTTGAAGGGGTCGAGTTCGTCGTGGCCAACACCGACGCGCAGCACCTCAGCTTCGCCAAGACGGATCGCCGCATCCAACTGGGCGAGACGATCACCCAGGGCCTGGGCGCGGGCGCCCACCCCGAAGTCGGCATGAACGCCGCCGAGGAATCCGCTGACGAGATCCATCAGCACCTGGAAGGTGCGCACATGGTCTTCATCACCTGTGGCATGGGCGGCGGCACCGGCACGGGCGCAGCGCCCGTCATCGCCAAATGCGCGCGCGATCGCGGCATCCTGACCGTCGGCGTCGTGACCAAGCCCTTCACCTTCGAAGGCCGCCACCGCATGCGTCTGGCCGACGCGGGCGTCGCCGAGCTGCAGCGCTATGTCGACACCCTGATCGTCATTCCGAACCAGAACCTGTTCCGCGTCGCCAACGAACGCACCACTTTCGCCGACGCCTTCGGCATGGCTGACCAGGTGCTTCACTCCGGCGTGCGGTGGATCACCGACCTGATGATCCTGACTGGCCTGATCAACCTGGACTTGGCCGACGTGCGCGCCTTCATGTCCGAAATGGGCAAGGCGATGATGGGCACGGGCGAGGCCTCGGGCGATGACCGCGCCCTGCTGGCCGCCCAGAACGCCATCGCCAAACCGCTGCTGGACGAGACC
>NZ_JAUSOE010000078.1 GCF_030656255.1 Brevundimonas sp.
GATAGGTCAGTTCGCCGAAGATCGCCGTCTCGGTGATTTCACCGTAACTGACCGAATAATATTCCAGATTGTCAGGGCGGGAGCCGCCCAGATATTCCGCATAACCGGGCGTATATTCGGCCGAGGAGTTCCAGTAATCCTCCTTGCTGTAATAGCCGCCCACGATCCAGCTCAGCGCGCCGCTGTCAGGCTTGGAGGTGAGTCGCAGTTCCTGGGTGAAGGTGTCGTTGTCCTCGAGCTCCTGGGTATAGGCCGTGAAGGCGGGGAAGGCCTCGTAGCTGTAGCCCAGGCTGATCAGAAGGTCGGTCTGATCGCGCTTCCCATCTTCCTCGAACGTCTGGTAGCCGGAGGCGCTGGTCAGGTCTGCCCAGCCCAGGTCGATCTTCGCTTCCAGGGCCCAGAGGTCGCTGGTGCGCATATTGGGCTCTTCGACGCGCTGGATGGCCTCGTATTCGCCGACCGCGACGGGGAAGCTGTCGACCCGGCGGCCGGACACCTGGCGTCCGCCCACGTCGGATTTCTGGTAGTTGTAGGACAGGGTGGCGTCGAGCCAGGCGTTCGGTCGCCAGCGCAAGGCCGCGCGGCCGGACAGCACGTCCTCGGTATTGACGTCCTCCTTGCCGTACAGGTTGGCGGCGACGGCCTCGGGGCTGGAGAAGTCGTTGGCGAGAGACACGCCGATTTCGCGCACCAGATAGGGCTGATCGATGAAGCCCTTGTCGTTCAACTGGTCCAGGTTGGCGCGGAAGGCGAGGGTGTCGCTGATGGGAAGGTTGGCGGTGAAGCCGAAGTCGGTCGAGACGCCCGAACCTTCGGAATAGCCGTAGGCGTCGCCCCGAACATCGACGAAGGCCTCGCTGAAGCTCGCCGGATTGGGAATGTAGCGGATCGCGCCGCCCAGCGTGCCGGCGCCGTAAAGCGTACCCTGCGGTCCCAGCAGGAATTCAACGCGCTGGACGTCGTTCAGCTTCAGATCGATCGCGATCGGCACATCGCCCAGATAGGTGGCCACCGTGCCGCCGGCGCCCTGGCCGACCGATTCTCCGAGCGGGTCGATGTTCAGGCCGCGCACCACGATGCGGTTGGCGTTGCGAGGGCCCTGATCCACAACGTACAGGCCGGGCACATAGCGCGAGATTTGGGCCAGATCCGTCACGCCCAACTGATCGATCTGCTCGCTGCCGATGGCGGAAATATTGATCGGCGCATCCTGAACGGTCGAGGCTCCCCGCAGTGTGCCGGTGACGATGATGTCATCAACAGTGGCGGGCGCGGCCTCTTGAGCCGCCGCGGCGCCTGACGTCAGCGTGACGGCGCTGACCGAGGCGAGAAGCCCCCACTTCATCCGGTTAGACAGTCTCATGCGGAATCCCCTCGCGCATTGCCCAAAAAGGAATGCTGCGGTGCGATAAAAGCGGGCGTCAAGCGGGCGGGCTTTTGCTTCGACCCGTTTGCGATCAAGATGACGTTTTTTCGAATGTTTGACCGGCGACTGTGCGATTAATGAAACAAATGTCCGAAACCTCGTCTCGAAACGCCCATCTGCGGCAAGCGGCGACCCTACTCGCGGCGGGCGACCACAGGGGCGCGCACGCGTCCTGCCTTGCGGCGCTGCACAACGGCGAGTCTCAGGCCCAGGCCCTGTTTCTGCTGGCCCTGATCGCGGCGGACCATCGCAATCCGACCAAGGCGCTGGAACTGACGGACAGGGCGCTGGAGACGGAGCAAGATCACATGGGTGCAAGGGCGCAGCGCGCGCGGGCGCTTTTGGCCCTGCACCGTCACGACGAAGCGCGCGCCGAGGCCGAGGCGGCGGCCGCTTCGGATCCCGAGGACGGCCATGTCCTGGACACGCTGGGGGTCGTGCTGAGTCGGACGGGCGCCTATCAGGCGGCGGCGGCCCTGTTCCGCCGGGCGACGGCGCGGCGACCCGACCAGGCGGACTGGCAGTATAATCTCGGCGCCGCCCTGCAGTTCACGGGTGAGCTGGATGACGCCCGCCAGGCCTATCTGGCCGCGCTGAAGACGCGCCCTGACCACCATCGCGCCCTGTCTTCTCTCGTGTCCCTGTCGCGCCAGACAGAGGCGGACAATCAGATCGCGGCGCTGGAGGCCCTGTTCGACGACGCCGATCCGGACCCGGCCCGCCAGCAGCATCTGGGACACGCCCTGGCCAAGTCGTTCGAGGATATAGGAGACCATCCGGCGGCCCTGTCCTGGCTGGTCCGCGCCAAGGCGGGGCGACGACGCACCTCGGCCTATGGGATCGACCGCGACCGGGCGCTGTTTGCGGCGGCCGCCGAGACCGCGAAACCCGCGATGGCCGGATACGATGATCCGTCTCCGCTGTTTATCGTAGGTCTGCCCCGTACGGGCACGACCTTGCTGGATCGGGTCCTGTCCAGCCATCCGGACATTGTTTCGGCCGGCGAACTTGGGGACTTCGCCCTGCTGGTGAAGCGGATGGCGGGTACGCCGTCGCCGCTGGTGCTGGACGTCGAGACCTTCCAAGCCGCCGATCGGCTGGATTTCGCCGCCCTGGGCCGGGCCTATGTCGAACGCTGCCGCGCGGCCGTCGAGGACGGCGCCGGTCTGACGGCGGCGCGGGTGATCGACAAGATGCCGCTGAACGTTCTCAACGTCGGCCTGATCCATCGCGCCCTGCCTAACGCGCGCATCCTGTGCCTGCGACGCCACCCGGTCGATAGCGCCCTATCCAACTATCGCCAGCTCTTCGCGACCGATTTTCCCTATTACGACTACGCTTTCGATCTGGCCGACGCGGGGCGTTACTACGCCCTGTTCGACCGGTTGGTCGCCCATTGGCGCGAGGCCCTGCCGGCGGATCGTTTCGCGGAAGTGGCTTATGAGGACATGGTCGAGGATCTGGAGGGTCAGACCCGGCGCCTTCTCGGCTTCATCGGCTTGCCGTTCGATCCGGCCTGTCTGGCCTTCCATGAAAATCGGGCGGCGGTATCGACCGCCAGTTCGGTTCAGGTTCGCTCGCCGCTGTATTCCACCTCCATCGGCCGGTGGAAACGCTATGGCGACGGTCTCAGGCCCCTGCTCGACGCCTTGAGCGCCGAGGGCGTGGTCGTTCCAGACTAGACGTCGCTCTCCAGCGCCCCGCCCGCGACGCGGACGAACTGGGCGCGGCCGTCCAGGCCGGCGAACAGGCTGCGTTCGGTGCCGGTCATGAAGGCCTGGAGGTTCAGGGCGACGATCTCGTCGAACAGGGCGGCGCGACGAGCTTCGTCCAGGTGGGCGGGGGCCTCGTCCAGCAGAAGGACCGGGCGGGCGGCCCCGGCGGCGTCAGGGTGCGACAGGCGGCTGATCTGGGCCAGGATCAGGTTCAGGACCAGGGCCTTCTGTTCGCCGGACGAGCCCTCGGCGGCGGGGCGGTTCTTCTCGCGGTGAAGGGCGGTAAGGTCGGTGCGGTGCGGGCCGAACAGGGAGCGGCCGGCGGCGCCGTCGCGGGCGCGCGCCTTGGCCAGGCCTTCGCGGATGGCGGCGGCGATCTCGTCTTCTTCGGCGCCGTCGTCGGCCATTTGTTCGGCGGGACCGTCCAGACCCAGGTCGGCCTGGGGGAAGGGGCGGTCGCGGCGGGCGTCGATGGCGGCCTGGAGCGCGTGCAGGGCGGCGACGCGGGCCAGGGCCGCGCGGGCGCCGGCCTCGCCCAGCCGGGCCTCCAGGGCGTCCAGCCAGACGGGGTCGGCCTCGCGTCCGTCCTGGGCGTCGTTCAGCAGCCGCAGCCGCTCGCGCAGGGCCTTTTCGTAGGCGGAGACGGCGGCGGCGTGGTCGGGATCGGCGGCGAAGACCAGCCGGTCGAAGAACTTCAGCCGTTCGGCCCGGGCGTCGGAGAACAGCCGATCCTGTTCCGGAGTGGCCCAGACGGGCCGCAGATAATCGAGCAACCGCCCCGGCTGGGCTGTCTCGCCGTCGATGCGGACGATGCGCCGCGCCGCGCCCGCCGTCTGGACGCCGGTGCCCAGCCGCGTCTCGTCGTCCAGTTCGACCATGACGGCCCAGGCGCGGCCCACCGCCTCGCCGGGCTCGCGCCGCCCCATTTCGGCGGCGGTCGCGCCGCGCAGCCCCTTGCCGGGGGTCAGCAGGCTGACGGCCTCCAGCAGATTGGTCTTGCCCGCCCCGTTCGGGCCGTGAAGCACCACCGGGCCGGAGGCGAGCTCCAGCCGCGCGCTCGCATAGGAGCGAAAGTCGGTAAGGGTGAGGGAAATCAGGCTCAATCTATCCGCTCATCCCGGCGAAAGCCGGGACCCAGTCCTTTCGCTCGGCACGATCTAACCGAGCAGCGTCGGAAACAGATCCGCCCATGCCGGGTTCTTGCGTTCGATCAGTTCCAGCTTCCAGATCCGTTTCCATTCCTTGATCTGCCGTTCACGCACGAAGGCCGCATGACGCGTCTCGTGCACCTCGTACCAGACCAGAAGCGCGACGCCATATCTACGCGTGAAGCCGGGACGCAGCTTGTCGCGGTGTTCGGCGATCCGCTTGATCAGATCGTCGGTCGAGCCGGTATAGATCGTACCGTTTCGGCGGCTGGCGATGATGTAGGTGAAGAACGCCAAGCCAGCCTCCGGTACGAACGAAAGAACTGGGTCCCGGCTTTCGCCGGGATGAGCGGAAGACTCTTGCCTACACCCGCAACGGCATCAGCACATACTGCACGCCCGGATCGCCCGGATCGAGCACCAGCGTCGG
Source organism: Brevundimonas sp. (assembly GCF_030656255.1). GTDB lineage: Bacteria > Pseudomonadota > Alphaproteobacteria > Caulobacterales > Caulobacteraceae > Brevundimonas. The sequence goes on from NZ_JAUSOE010000078.1 coordinate 4,720, forward strand.
CGAAGCCGGGTCGGCGAAGCGGAAGGCGGCGTTTTCGCCGGTGATCTGGCCGGCGACGTCAAGCAGGTAGCGGGCGTTGAAGCCGATCTCGAACGGCTCGTCGGAATAGCCGATCTCGACCTCCTCCTCGGCCTGACCGGCCTCCATGTTGCGGACGGTCAGTTTCACCCGATCGTTGTCGAAGGCCAGTTTCACCGACCGGCTCTTTTCGGCCGAGATGGTGGCGACGCGGTCGACGGCCTTGGCGAACAGGGCGTTGTCGATGTCGGCCTGTTTGTCATTGCCCTTGGGAATGACGCGCAGATAGTCGGGGAAGGCGCCGTCGATGACCTTGGAGGTCAGGGACGCCTCGCCCATCTGGAAGCGGATCTTCTGGGCCGAGACGGTGACCTGGACCGGGCCGCCGGCGTCGTCCAGCAGGCGGCGGACCTGATCGATGGTCTTGCGTGGCACGATGACGCCGGGGCCGCCGGCCGCGCCTTCGGGCGCCGGGGTCTCGGCCAGGGCCAGGCGGTGGCCGTCGGTGGCCACGGCGCGCAGCAGGGCGACGCCGGCCTCGGCCACCGTGTGCAGGTACAGGCCGTTCAGATAATAGCGGGTCTCTTCGGTCGAGACGGCGAACCGGGTCTTGTCGATCAGCCGCGCCAGGTCTTCCTTGGGCATGACGTATGAGGCGCCGGCGCTGTCGGTGGACATGATCGGGAAGTCGCCCGCCGGCAGGACCGGCAGGTTGAAGCGCGACCGCCCGGCCGAAACCACCAGACGGGGATCGTCGCCCGAATAGAGCAGCGACACCTCGGCGCCTTCCGGCAGTTTGCGCACGATTTCGTACAGGGTGTGGGCGGGGGCGGTGATCTGGCCCTCGACGTTCACCGTCGCCTCGGCCTCGTCCACCATCTCCATGTCCAGGTCGGTGGCCGCAAAGGCCAGCCGGTCCCGGCCTGCGCTGAGCAGGACATTGGACAGGATCGGGATGGTGTTTCGGCGTTCGACGACGCTCTGCACATGGCCCAGGGCCTTCAGGAGCGCGGATCGTTCGATGGTCAGTTGCATGTCGTCTCGCCCGGAAGCGGCGACTCAGGCTGGAGCGCCGCGATAGAGGGCCTTGGACACTAGCGGATTGGGCGCAAGGAGCAAGGAAGGCGACGGAAGCCGTTCACAGATTTCTGTTTCTCCCTCCCCATGAAGGGGAGGGAGATTGTTCAGCCCCGCAGCTTGCGGGTCAGGGCCTCGACGTCGCGGGCGATCTGGTCGTCCTGGGCCATCAGCTCTTCGATCTTGCGCACGCCGTGCAGGACGGTGGTGTGATCGCGCCCGCCGAAACGACGGCCGATGTCGGGATAGGAGCGGGTCGTGTGCTGTTTGCACAGGTACATGGCCATCTGGCGCGGGCGGGCCACCGAACGGGTGCGGCGCTCGCTCAGCAGGTCGGCCTGTTTCAGGTTGAAGTGGTCGGCCACCGTCTTCTGGATCTCGTCCACGGTGATGCGACGTTCCGGTCCGCCCCGCAGGGCGGCGCCCAGCAGGATCGAGGCCTCGTCTACCGAGACGGTCGCCAGACGCGAACCGGCGGCGGCGGCCAGGGTGTTCACGGCGCCCTCAAGCTCGCGCATCGAACCCGGCGTGCGGTCCACCAGCTGGGCCAGGACCTCGGGCGCGGCCTCGCCCTGGACGACGCCGAGGGCCGACAGGGCCTTCAGACGGTTCTGGGCCACGGCGATCTTCAGCTCGCGGTCGCCCGCCTCGACCGGGCAGGTCAGGCCGGCGGCCAGGTGGCTGCGCAGACGGGGCTCGACCTCGGTCAGGGCCATGGGCGCGCGGTCGGCCGAGAAGACGATCCGTTTGCCGTCCTCGATCAGGGCGGTCAGGGTCGACAGCAGTTCTTCCTGGGTGCTCGTCTTGCCGCCGACGAACTGGACGTCGTCCAGCAGCAGCATGTCGGCCGAGCGCAGGCTTTCCTTGAAGGCGGCGGTCGAGCGGTCCTGCATCGCCTTGACGAAGGTCGACAGGAAGCGTTCGGCGGTCAGATAGACCACCTTGGCCTCGGGCCGCAGGCGCTGGGCCTCCCAGGCGATGGCGTTCAGCAGGTGGGTCTTGCCGTAGCCGTAGGGGCCGCAGAAGAAGACCGGGTTGAAATGGCCGTCGGCCCAGCTGGCCACCTGTTTGGCGATGGCCAGGGCGAAGGCGTTGCCCTGACCTTCGACGAAGCTGTCGAAGGTCAGCCGCTCCTGCAGACCGGCGGCGCGCACGGCGCGGGCGCCGTCGGCGATGGGGGCCACGGTCGGGCTGGCGAAGGCCGCCAGACGCGGCGTGGCGTCCAGGACATTGCCCGCGATGACGGCCGAGGCCGGAGGGGCCGAGCCCACCTCGGCGCGGCAGCGCACGTCCAGGCGGCGGTTCAGGCCGTCCAGGCCCAGCCACAGCTCGTTCATGCGACGCAGGGCGTTCTTGCGGACCCAGTCGCGGGCATAGGCGGTGGGGGTGACCAGGATCAGCTGACCGGAGGAATCCACGCGAACGGCGGAAGGGGCGATGTAGGACGAGAAGGGACCGTCGCCGATCTCGGCGCGCAGACGCACCGAGGCCTCATTCCAGATGCGATCCGGATCCGTCATGTTCGATCCGTTCACACCGCCTGCCATCGCCGTCGCACCCCCAACCATAATTCCGCCACCCGCTTCAAAAACCATTCCGACCTTCGGCGCTTCAGGGCGATGGTTCAGGGACGACTTCTCCTGCGCCGAAAAGCGATGCTTTTCGGTCGGGGCCGAGCTCCTGGACAGACATCTCCCGCCAACGCGAAACTATTGTCCCGCGCCGTCTTCATCCGTGTTGGGATGGAAGTGCGTTAGAGGCCAAAACTTACGCTGCGAGCCGGTTGGGTCAACGCTGATTCGTTGGTCGATTCGCAGTTAAATTGTTTGACTCCGTCAAACGCTAATCCTGCTTGAGAATTTCGCCTCCAAGGCGGCCTGGAGTCCGTATTCCTGCGTAGAGAGGGTTAACGACCAAACGCAAAACGGCGAAGGAGCATATGCCCCTTCGCCGTTGAAAACTCTGCATAATCCCGTAACGGAACAGCGACAGCCGTTCCGTGTCCGGGAAATCCCTAAAGGATTAAGCGGCCGACAGCTTCTTCAGCTGGGCGGCCAGACGCGACACCTTGCGCGAGCCGGTGTTCTTGTGAACGACGCCCTTGGAGACGGCGCGCATCAGCTCGGATTGAGCTTCCACGAAGGCGGTCTTGGCGGCCGTGGCGTCGCCGCCGGCCAGAGCTTCTTGGAACTTGCGCAGATAGGTGCGGACGCGCGAGCGGCGCGCCTTGTTCACTTCGGTCCGCGCTTCGATCTTGCGGATCGCCTTGCGGGCGCCGGGGTTGTTAGCCATTTCAAACCTTCGAACGGAAAACGCCGCGGAGCACACGTCCACGGCGCGGAAATCTCAAGAGGGCGGGCCTATAGCCGAAAGCCCGGGGGCGGTCAACGCGCAGTTCCGACAAAGGTCGTCGTGCGCGCCAGCCCTCATCGCCTCGATAAACCTTATTCAACCAAAACATGACAGCTTCCGATCAGATCGGAAGCCGTATGCCTATAAAAGCCGCAGTGTTTGCCCTCGCCTTCGTCCTGACGGCGGTCTTCGTGCAGGACGTCTCAGCTCAGTCTGCGGCGCAAACGCGCACACCCCTGCAACTGGCCGAGGCCGTCGAACGGCGGGCCGGGGCGACGGATTTCAAGGCGCTGGAGGCTTTTGGCCACGAGGCGATGCGCCGCAACGACCGCGAAGGTCTGCAACGCCTCTATCATGTCGCCTGGATATTCACGAACCAGGGCGAGTTCGACACGGCCGGGATCTGGAACGACCGGCTCATGGAGGCCGCGCGTCACCAGGGCGACCGTCGCTACATCCAGATTGCGCGGCTGAACGCCCTGGCCCTGCGGTACGACGAGGGGGAGACGGCCGCCGCCGACGAGATGCGCCGGCTTGCGTCGATGGAGCCCGACTGGTTCGCACGCACGCACGCCATCCGGCTCTGGGCGCTGGCCCTGATGGACCGCGATCAGATCGGGGAGGGGCTGAAGCTGCTGACCGACGCCGACGCCTTGATCCCAGAGGACGCCCCCTATGCGCAGATTGCGCAGGCGGGCCTGTGGGAGATGACCGGCATCGGCTTGATGAAGCTGAACGACATTGATGGGGCCACTGCGGCTTTCGGGCGGTTCGAGATCGACTTCGCCAATCCGGACTACCCCCGACCGGACTTCGACGCCGTCTATAATCTGGCTCGGCTCTCGACCCAATTGGGCGATGTCGAACAGGCGAAGCGCCTGTATCAGGCCCATCATCGGCTGACGCTGCGCGCGGGCCTGCCCAGCCTGGCGGTCTATGACGCCCGCCTGTGCGCCATGGTGGCCCAGAGCGCCGATGCCCCGCAGGACGTGCTGCAATGCCTGGCGCCCTATGGCGAGAGCCTGGGGGAGGCCTCTTTCCTGGCGACGCAACTGCTTCCGGCCCGCGCCATCGCCCGCGCCCAGACCGGACAGATCGAGGCCGCCCGGAGCGATCTTGCGAAAATCCGCCGTCGCATCGCCGCAGACCGTTTCCGAGAGGAAGGGCGGCTGGAAGGGGCGCATGTCGAGGCCGAGATCCTCTTCGCCGAGGGGCGGGCCGCAGAAGCCTACGCCAAGCTGCGCGCCTACAGCCGTGCGGAGCGGGTGGCCGAAGCCCGCATCTTCAGCGGAGGGATCCGCCAGGTCACCGGCGACATGCAGCACAAGCTGACCGAACGCCGCGCCCAGCTGGAGACCGCGCGCTCGAACACGAGACTGCAGGGCATGGTGTTGGCCATCGCCGCAATCTTCGTCCTGTCGGCCTTGGGGGCCCTGTTGTGGATGGGTAGCCAGGCCAAGGACCTGCGCATCGCCCGTCGCCGCGCGGAAGACGCCAGCCGGGCCAAGTCGGAGTTCCTGGCCAATATGAGCCACGAGATCCGCACGCCCCTGAACGGGGTCGTGGCCATGGCCGACACCCTGTCGCGCGCCCGGTTGGAGCCGCGTGAACACGAGATGGTGGAAGTGATCCGGTCCTCGGCCGTGACCCTGGAGCGGCTGCTGTCCGACATTCTTGATACGTCCAAGATCGAGGCGGGCCAGATCGTTCTGGAACGGTCGGTCTTTGATCTGGGCGACACGGTGCGCGGCGCGGCGGCCCTCTATCGGCCGCGCGCCGATGAAAAGGGCGTCGCCCTGCGGGTCGAGGTCGAGCCGGCGATCGAAGGCGCCGTCGAAGGCGACGTGGTCCGGGTGCGCCAGGTCCTGTCGAACCTGATCTCCAACGCCTTGAAGTTCACCGAAACGGGAGCCGTCGTCGTCGCCGCCGTCGCGGTGGACGAAGAGCGGGTCCGGTTCACCGTAAGCGATACCGGCTGCGGCTTTGATGCGGACCAGAAGGGCCGGATCTTCAATCGCTTCCAACAGGCCGACGGCTCCATTACCCGCCGGTTCGGCGGCACGGGCCTAGGCCTGGCCATTTCGCGTGACCTAGTCGAACTGATGGGCGGCCTGCTGGATTGCGACGGACGGCCGGGCGAGGGCGCCGACTTCTGGTTCGAAATTCCTCTGACCAGGGTCGGGAGCGTCCAGTCGCCTTCCGCGCCCGCCGGCCCGGGCGAAGGCGACAAGGACGAGACGGATGCGCGCGCCTTCCCGGCGCGGATCCTGCTGGCCGACGATCATCCGGCGAACCGCAAGGTCGTCGAGATCCTGCTGACCGACATGCCAACCGAACTGGTGGTGGTGGAGGACGGGCGGCAGGCCGTGGAGGCCTTCCGAAAGGGCGACTTCGACCTGGTGTTGATGGACATGCAGATGCCGGTGATGGACGGCCTGACCGCCACCGCCGCCATTCGCGCCCTGGAGGCCGGGGAAAATCGCGCACGCACGCCGATCATAATGCTGACCGCCAACGCCCTGCCGGACCATGTGGAAGCGGGACGGGTTGCGGGCGCGGACGGCCACCTGTCCAAGCCGATCACCCTGGTCGGCCTGCTCGACGGCGTGGCTGCGGCCCTGGCGGCGGCCGAACGACGGGAAAACCCCGTCACTGCTTGAGGGGCGTCGCTTAAGGAGGCGTCGCTTAGGTGTCAGGCGCGGAAGTCGGCGGGTTTCAGGCCGTGGCGCTGCAGCTTGTCGTACAGGGTCTTTCGCGGAATCCGCATCTCGTCCAGCACGGCGACGATGTCGCCCCTATGGGTCTGAAGCGCGCCGCGCAGCAGCTCGCCTTCGAACCGATGCAGCCGGTCCGGCAGGCTCAGATCGGCCTCGGCGCCGCCGGCCCCCTCGTCCAGGCCCAGGACGACCCGTTCGGCGAAATGGGCCAGTTCGCGGATATTGCCGGGCCAGTCCTCTTCCAGCAGTCGACGCCGGACGCCGTCGGTCACGCTCGGCGGCTCGACGCCGTGGCGGTCTGCGGCGCGACGCAGGAAATGGGCGAACAGCAGGGGGATGTCCTCGCGCCGCTCACGCAGCGGCGGCACGCGCAGCCGCACCACGTTCAGCCGGTAATAGAGATCTTCGCGGAAATCGCCGCGCCGCGCCGCCTCGCTGAGGTCGATCTTGGCCGAGGCCAGGATACGCAGGTCCAGCACGCGCGGCTCATTTGCGCCGATCGGGTGGATCTCCCGCTCCTCCAGCACCCGCAGCATCTTGACCTGGACCGCCAGGGGCATGCTCTCGACCTCGTCCAGAAACAGCGAGCCGTTGTGGGCGCGCTCCACATGCCCCACCCGCCGCCGCATCGCCCCGGCGAAGGCACCCAGCTCGTGACCGAACAATTCGCTCTCGATCAGGCCGTCGGGCAGGGCGCCGCAGTTGACGGCGACGAAGGGCGCCAGCCGGCGCCGGCCCCCGTTGTGCAGGGCGCGCGCGACCGCCTCCTTGCCGACTCCGGTCTCGCCCTCGATCAGCACGTCCATTCGCGCGTCGGCGATCTGGGCGATGGTGGCCCGCAGCGCCGTTATGGCGCGCGACGATCCGGCCAGCGGCAGTTCGTGCCCGCCTTCTGCGGCCATGGCGATCAGGCGGCGGTTCTCCAGCACCAGACTGCGCTTCTCCAGCGCCCGGTTCAGACTGTCCTGCAAGCGCTCGAACGGAAAAGGCTTGGCCACGAAATCATAGGCGCCGTCGTGCATGGCGGCGACGGCGTCGCCGATGTCGCCGTGGCCGGTGATCATGATGACCGGCAGGCTCGGATCCAGCGCCTGCAGCCGCGTCAGCAGCTGGCGGCCGTCCATGCCGGGCATCCGCAGGTCGGTGACGACCACGCCGGAGAAGTCGGCGTCCAGGGCCTTCAGCGCAGGCTCGGCCGCCGTGAAGGCGCGGACCTCCAGCCCCTCCAGGGTCAGACGTTCGACCAGGGCCTGGCGAAAGTCGGCGTCGTCCTCGATCAGGGCGACGGTCTGGGGCGAGGAGGGGCGCATCAGGCGGCTTTCAAGACGGCGACGAAGGTTGCCCCCCGTTTGGCGGGGACCAGATCCAGCTCGCCCCCGAAACTGGCGACGATGTCGCGGCAGATGACCAGGCCCAGGCCCAGGCCGTTGGTGCGGGTCGTGACGAAGGGGGTGAACAACTGGCTCGCCACCTCGGGCGCGACTCCGGGGCCATTGTCGGCGAAAATCAGACGCACCCGCTCGCCCCGCCGCTCCACCGTCAGCGTCAGTCGGGCGTCGTCCTGACCCTCAAGGGCCTCGGCCGCGTTCTTGACCAGATTGACGATGACCTGTTCCAGCCGGAACTGGTCGGCGTGGACCTTCACCTCGCCGTCGCCGATCCGCTCCAGCGCCACATTGCGTTCCTCCAACCTGCCGCGGGTCAGTTGCAGCGCGCCCTGAATGGCGTCCTCCAACTGGATCTCGTCGATGGTCGGGGCCGCCTTGCGTGCGAACAGCCGCAGGTCCTGGGTGATGGCGCCGATCCGCCGCGTCAGGTCGCCGATCCGCCGCAGGGCGTCGCGGGCCATGTCCGTCTGACCGCGTTCCAGCAACAGGACGGCCGTGTCTGCGTGGGTCCAGATGGCTGCGACGGGCTGGTTGATCTCGTGCGCCACGCTGGCGACGATCTGGCCCAGGGCGGCCAGCTTGCTGGCCTGGACCAGTTCGTCGCGCAACAGCTCCCGCGCGGCCTCGGCGCGCCGCCGCTCCTCGATCTGGCGGTTCAGAGCCAGATTGGCGTCGTGCAGTTCGCGGGTGCGTTCGTGGATGCGGCGTTCAAGCTCCAGCCGGCCTTCCTCCTCAGCCCGGGCCTTGGCGCGGGCCAGATGACGTCGGCGAAGCAGCACGGCGACGCCCAGGGCCAGCAGGCTGGTGATCAGCAGGGCCAGTCCGCGCGCGCCGGCCACGGCCGTCCCGACGGCGCCCCGTTCGGGCGTCAGCAGATGCAGGGTCCAACCCGGCGTGGCCGTGCCGGTCTCGGAATGCATCCAGGTCTGGGGCCGGCCGTCGCCGACGGCCGTTCGCACCAGTCGGGGCCGGTCGCCGTCCGGCGTCTGGAAGGGCAGGGGCGTCAGGGCCCCGGGGCTCAGGGTCAGGTCGGTCAGGCTGAGGCGACGTCGGCGTTCATCCATCGGTTCGGTCGCCCGGAACCGCCAGTCCGGGATGCTGGAGACCAGCACGACCCCGCCGGGGTCGGCCACCCAGGCCGGTTCGCCCGAGCCGCGCCATTCAGCTTCCAGGGCGTCGAACTCGACCTTCAGCACCACGACGCCCAGGGGCGTTCCGTCGGCGGCGTCCACACGCCGCGACAGATACAGGCCGGGGCGGCCGCTGCGCGTGCCCAGGGCGTAGAATTCGCCTTGGGCGTCGCGCATCGCATTGATGAAATAGGGCCGGAACTCGTAGCGCGAGCCGACGAAACTGGTGGGGGTTCGCCAGTTGCTGGACGCCAGGGTCAGACCTTCGGCGTCCAGCACATAGATGACGGCGGCGCGGGTCTGGGTCGCCAGCCGTTCAAGCTTGCGGTCCACCCCGGCGGCGGCCCGCGCGCCGGGCCGCGTCAGCAGGGCGGCCACATCAGGATCGCCGGCCAGAACGATCGGGATGGCCCGCTGCTTGTCCAGTTCGCTGCGCAGCACGGCGGCGTGCAGGGCGGCGCCGGCCGTCGCCTGGCGTTCCAGCTCGCCCACGGCGTCGCGGCGCGCAGCCTCCCCGGCCACGCCCGCCAGGACCGCGCTGGCGATCAGCCAGCCCAGGCCCAGCAGAATCCATGGTCGCAGCTCTATTGTCGAAAGTCTTTCGATAATTCGGCGAAAGCGCGGGCGGGTCATGGCGGTGTTGTGCGACATTTCGCACTAAAGGGCCATCCGTCTGTGCGTACAATCGCACATCGGGCGGCGGGCCTGGGCTGGATGCGACTAGTTCATAAAATCAGCCTTTTAGACTGTTCTTCGAATGAATTTGGACCCGATCCAGGGCTGCTGGACACTGGATGTCGGAGTCTCGCCGCAGAGCGAGGCCCGCCGAGGAAACCGCGGGATGGTCCCGCAGTGACAGGAGCCTTCCGTGATCGCGCTTCCCTCCACCGCAGAGCCGGCCGTCCGCCGCCCCTTTTATCAGCATCTCTATTTCCAAGTCCTGACCGCCATTGTGGCGGGCGCGATCATCGGCCATTTCTGGCCGGGCTTCGGTGAAAGTCTGAAACCGCTGGGCGACGCCTTCATCAAGCTGGTGAAGATGATCATCGCCCCGGTCATCTTCCTGACCATCGTCACCGGCATCGCCGGCATGAGCGACATCGGCCGGGTCGGCCGGGTGGCGGCCAAGGCCTTCGCCTATTTCTTCACCTTCTCGACCCTGGCTCTGATCGTCGGCCTGATCATCGCCAACCTGGTCCAGCCGGGACGCGGCCTGAACATTGACCCCGCGACCCTGGATGTCGGCGCCGTCGCCAAATATTCGGAACAGGCGCACGAGACGACCATCACCGGCTTCCTGATGGGCATCATCCCGGACACCATGGTTTCGGCCTTCTCCGAGGGCAATATCCTTCAGGTCCTGTTCGTCTCGGTCCTGTTCGGCCTGGCCCTGGCCCTGGTCGGCGACGTCGGCAAGCCGGTGCTGAGTTTCCTGGAATCGATCAGCCACGCCTTCTTCAAACTGGTCGCCATCCTGATGAAGGCCGCGCCGATCGGGGCCTTCGGCGCCTTCGCCTTCACCATCGGCAAGTACGGCATCGGCTCGATCGCCAACCTCGCCGCCCTGGTCGCCACCTTCTACATCACCGCCATCATCTTCGTGGTCGGCATCCTGGGCCTGGTGGCCTGGGCCAACGGCTTCAACATCCTGAAGCTGATCCGTTATCTGAAGGAAGAACTGCTGCTGGTCCTGGGCACCTCTTCGTCGGAAGCCGCCCTGCCGTCGCTGCTGAACAAGATGGAACGCGCCGGCGCCTCCAAGTCGGTCGTCGGCCTGGTCGTGCCTACCGGCTATTCGTTCAATCTGGACGGCACCAACATCTATATGACCATGGCGGCCCTGTTCATCGCCCAGGCGCTGAACATCGAGCTGACGCTGCAGCAACAGATCCTGCTGCTGCTGGTGGCCATGCTGTCGTCGAAGGGCGCGGCCGGCATCACCGGCGCCGGCTTCATCACCCTGGCGGCGACCCTGTCGGTGGTTCCGACTGTTCCAGTGGCGGGCATGGCCCTGATCCTGGGCATCGACCGCTTCATGAGCGAGTGCCGGGCCCTGACCAACTTCATCGGCAATGCGGTGGCTACCATCGTCGTCGCCCGATGGGAGGGCGAACTGGACCAGGACGCCTTGCATGCGGCGTTGAACGGCCCGGCCCAACCGATCGCGGCCCAGCCCGATCCGGCGGCCGGCCCCGGTGACAAAGAGCTGGTCACCGCCGACTGATTTCCTCCCCGGAAAACAGGCGCCGTCGCGAAAGCGCGGCGCCTGTTCTGCATCCGGCGTCGTCTCAACCGATGATACGCATTTCTGCTTATTGCCGCTTGGGCCTTCCTTAACAATCGCACCCTAAGAGTGTTATCCATGATCATCCACCGCTCCCTCGCGGCGGGTGTCGGCCTCGCCGCGCTCGCCACCTCCGCCTTCGCCCAGTCGTCGACGCCGACGGCGGAAGAAATCTCCGCCCTGCGCGCCCAGGTGCAGGCCCTGTCCGCGCGCCTCGAACAGCTTGAGGCCCAATCGCAGGTCCAGGCTCAGGCTCAGGCGACCGCCGCCGCAGGAACGCCGGCTCCGGTGACGGCCGCCGCGCCGCGCCCGGTCGTCCAGGCCGCCAGCGCGCCCTCCAGCGTCGACTGGTCGAGCGGGCTTCCCGAACTGCGCAGCCCCGACGGCGCCTTCACCTTCAAGCCGCGCATCCGCGTCACGGCCGACCTGTCCAACACCTTCGGGTCGGACTTCGACGGCCGCAACCTGACCACCACCGAACTGCGCGGTCTGCGCCTGGGCGCCCAGGGCAAGACCCCCGGCGGCTTCACCTACTGGATCGAAGGCGACATCGCCGACAACGCGGTCAGCGTCGCCAACGCCTTCATGGCCTATAATCGCAAGCTGGGCGGTCGTGACCTGGAAATCTCCGCCGGCCAGCGCCTGAACGACCGTGGCGTCGAAGGCGGCACGGCCGAAGACGTCACTCCCTTCCTGGAACGCAGCCTGATGGTCTCGACCATCGGCCCCGAGCGCGGCGCCTACGGCGTCGGCCTGTCGTCCAAACTGACCGGCAGCGTCTGGCACGCCTCGCTGTCGGTGACCGGCGACGCCATCAGCACCGGCACGGCCAATGACAGCGTCACCCTGATGGGCCGCACCCACTGGTCGCCGTTCAAGACCGACGCCGGCTTCCTGCATCTCGGCGGCTGGGGCTTCGTCGAGGATCTGACGCCGAATGCGTCGATCGCGTCGCGCAGCCTGGTCGTCTCGTCGCGCGGCAATGATAATCTGCGCCTCTCGGGCGGAACCTACGCCGATCCCAAGGGCAGCAAGGGTCTGGGGCTGGAACTGGGCGGCGTGCATCGTTCGGGCTGGCTGATGGCCGAAGGCGGCAAGCGCGTCGTCGAGACCGCCGCGCGCGACTTCGATCAGGACGCCTACAGCATCTCCGCCGGCTTCTTCATCACCGGTGAAAAGCCGCCGCTTTCGGCCCGCACCGGCACCTGGGGACGTCCCAAGGTGCTGAACCCGCTGGGAACCGACGGCTATGGCGCGGTCGAGATCGTCGGCCGTTACGACACCGCCGACTACAGCGACAACCCGACCGGCGGCGAAGGCGACACCTGGTTGCTGGGCGTCAACTGGTACCCCACGAACAACACCCGCGTCTCCGCCCACTGGAGCGCCTGGTCGGTCGATAACCGCACCGGGACCTTCATCGGCGACGACAGCGGCAACACCGCCACTGTCCGCGTCCAAACCGCCTTCTAGACTACACCTTGCCCGGAACGGTCCGCCGTTCCGGGCTTCCGCCCTAAAGCCGCCGAGATGATCGCATGAACCCGAAGAACATCCCGATGCAGCGGAAACTGGCGATCGCCTTCGCCCTTCTGCTGACCGTCGCGGCCGCCATGATCGGGGCGGTCTTCTTCCAATTGTCGGCGATGAAGACGGCGGCTGAACTGAACGCCGAGAGCAAGTCGATCATCGACCACACCCATGTGGCCGAGAAGGGCTTCATTCGCCTGAACTCGCAGATGCGCGGCGTGCTGCTGACCGGGAACGCCGACTATCTTGAGGTTTACCGCAAGGGCTGGGAACAGTTCGAAGCCTCGGTCGCCGCTCTTGGCGCCGCCAATCTGACCCCGGAAGAGAAGACCCTGGTTGAGAAGGCCCAGGCCGACGCCGCCGCCTGGCGCACCGAGTTCGGCACGCCGCTGACAGAAGCGGCGCTGGACCCCGCCCGTATCGAGGCCGCGCGCCGCGTCGTGATCGATTCCGGCGACCGGGTGCGCGTCACCCACATCACCAAAGCCATCACCGACCTTCGCGATATGGAAGTCGAGCGGATGAACGTGCGTGACGCCGAACAGGCGTCGGCGATCACCGCCTCCTTCATCGCCCTGGCGGTCGGGGGTCTGATCCTGGTCGCCGCCGCCGTCTTCCTGGGCGTGCAACTTTCCATCCTGATGGTCGCGCCCGTCCGTCGCATGACCGGCGCCATGTCGGTCATGGCCAACGGCAAGCTGGACGTCGCCATCCCCGACACCGACCGCAAGGACGAGGTCGGCGCCATGGCCCAGGCCATGCAGATCTTCCGCGACAACAGTCTGCGCGCCAAGGCGCTGGAGCTCGAAACAGAAGCGATGCGCGACGAGTCGGAAGTCGAGCGCCGTCGCCGCGAAGCCGCCGCCGCGAAGGAAGCGGCCGAGAATGCGGTCGTGATCGAAAGCCTGGGCAAGGGCCTGTCCGCCCTGGCGGACGGCGATCTGGTCTATCGCATCGACGCCCCCTTCCCGGAACGCAGCGAAGTCCTGAAAACCGATTTCAACCGCTCGATCTCCCGTCTGGAAGAGACGGTGACCGGCGTGCTCGGCTCGGTTCGCGGCATCGACTCCGGCGCCGGCGAGATCAGCCAGGCCTCCGACGACCTGTCGCGCCGCACCGAACAACAGGCCGCCAGCCTGGAAGAAACCGCTGCGGCCCTGGATGAAATCACGGTCACGGTCCGCAAGACCGCCGAGGGCGCCACCCAGGCCGCCACGGTCACCAGCGGCGCCCGCCAGAGCGCCGAGGCCTCGGGCGCCGTCGTGATGAACGCCGTCGAGGCCATGCAGAAGATCGAGGGCGGTTCGCGCCAGATCAGCCAGATCGTGGGCGTCATCGACGAAATCGCCTTCCAGACCAACCTGCTGGCTTTGAACGCAGGCGTCGAGGCGGCGCGGGCCGGCGAGAGCGGACGCGGCTTCGCTGTCGTGGCCTCGGAAGTGCGGGCCCTGGCCCAGCGCTCGGCCGAGGCCGCCAAGGAGATCAAGGCCCTGATCAACAGCTCGGGCGCTGAAGTCGAGAACGGCGTGCGCCTGGTCAGCGAGGCCGGTTCGGCCCTGCAGGCCATCGCGTCCCAGGTCAATGACATCAGCAATCTGGTGGTCGAGATCGCCGCCTCCGCCAAGGAACAGGCGACCGGCCTTCACGAGATCAATATCGCCGTCAATCAGATGGACCAGGTGACGCAGCAGAACGCCGCAATGGTCGAACAGGCGACGGCGGCCAGCAACGCCCTGCGTCAGGAGACCGCCGAACTGTCGGCCCAGGTGTCCTTCTTCCAGGTCTCGGGCGGAAAACCGGCCTCCGCCGCGCCGGCGACCCCGTCGGCGCGCTCTACGCCTCGCCCGGCCCCGCGCGCGGAACAGCGCGTGGTCAAGGTCGCCAACGGACCCGACATGGCGGTCGGTTCGAACGCCGACGGCTGGGAAGAATTCTGATCAGACCCGGGGCGGGACAAAGGTTCCGCCTCGTCCCCGTCATGGGGCGCATTCAGACCGGCCAAACTCTATTGAACGCGGCATCGATCCGTTTCCGTCGCACAAGTTCCGGCTGTGTGGAGTGCATGCAACGCTTTCCAAAACGTCATGAATTCCGCCGCTTTCCAGCCATGTTTGTCACGCCCAAAGGGGCTGAAATCTTCACTCTGGAACACGGTTTTCATGACTCCGACCGCGCTCATGCTGCTCGCACTCGCTCCGACCGCCAGCGCCGCCGATATCCAGCCCTTGCAGCAGGAAGAGCCGACGGCGGTTCTGCCCGACATCGAGGTGACGGCCGCAAGGCGCGGCGTGGCCCTCGGCGGTCAGGAGCCGATCGTCTCTTATGACTCGACCCAGATTCAGGCCTTCGGCGCGACCAATATCGGCGAACTGGTGACCCTGCTGGAGGCCCAGACCCGCAGCGCGCGCGGCGGGTCGCCGGTCTTCCTGGTCAACGGTCGCCGCATCTCCGGCTTCCGCGAAATCCGCGGCATTCCGCCCGAGGCCATCGAGCGGTTCGAAGTCCTGCCGGAAGAGACGGCCCTGTCCTATGGCTACAGCGCCAACCAGCGCGTCGTGAACATCGTGCTGAAGGCCGACTTCCGCTCGCTGACCGCCTCGGTCAACGTCAGCCGGTCGGACCAGGGCGGCCGCACCACGACGGCCAGCGAAAACAATCTGCTGAAGATCGCCGGGGCCGACCGCTGGTCGCTGGACATCAACGGCGAGAGCAGCAACGCTCTTTACGAGACTGAACGCAATATCGACCGATCCGCGTCGAACACGGTCGACTCGGCGGGCGACAATGGCGAGCGGAACGCCTACCGCACCCTGCTGCCGCGTGCGGCCGAGGCGTCGGTCGCCGGCACCTACAAGCACGATCTGAACGACAAGGTCGGCATGACCCTGAGCGGCAGCCTGGAGGACAGCAGCAGCCGCAGCTATCTGGGCCTGCCTGGCTTCACCCTGAACCTGCCGGAGAACAATCCCTGGTCGGCGGGCGGCGACGCCGCGACCCTGTATCGCTATGTGGACCTGCCGGACGCCCTGACGCGTCAGACCAACACCCGCGCCGCCGAGCTGGGCACGGTGTTCGACGGCTATCTGGGCGACTGGCGCTGGACGGCGACGGGCGAATACAGCCGCACCGAGACGGACACCACCACAGGCCGCGGCGTTAACGAAACCGCGCTGCAGGACGCGATCATGGCGGGCGACACGACCGTGAATCCTTACGGCGATCTGTCCAGCGCAGTGACGACCGTCGCGCGCGACACGGCCAACTCGATCTCCCAATCGGCTGAGGCCGAACTGGTGCTGAACGGCACGGCCTGGGAACTGCCGGCCGGGGGCGTCACCACCACATTCAAGGTCGGGGCCGAACACCAGTCTCTGGATTCCGAAAGCGTCAGTTCAGGTGACACGACCGACCGGTCGCTGTCGCGCGACCTGGGCAGCCTGCAGGCCAATTTCGACCTTCCGATCTCCAGCGTGGATCGCGGCGTCTTGCCCAAGATCGGCGATCTGTCGGCCAATATGAACCTGGCCTATCAGGAGCTGTCGGACTTCGGCGGCGTCTCCACCGTCGGCGCCGGTCTGAACTGGTCGCCGGTCGAACGCTTGTCGCTGTCGGCCAACTATTCGAACGAGGGCAAGGCCCCGACGATCCAGCAACTGAACGATCCCACGATCTCCACGCCCAATACTGCGGTCTTCGACTATTCGACCGGCCAGACCGTCGAGGTCACACAGGTCACCGGCGGCGATCCCAACCTGAAGGCCGAGGATCGGCGCATCCTGAAGCTGGGCGTCAACTGGCAGCCCTTCTCGGCGACCGACTTCCGACTGAACCTGGCCTATACCCGCACCGAGGCGGAAGACGAGATTTCGAGCTTCCCGGCCATCACCCCCGATCTCGAGGCCGCCCTGCCGGACCGTTTCGTCCGCGACGCCGACGGCAACCTGGTGTCGATCGACGCCCGCGCCCTGAACTTCTCCAGCCGCAAGCAGCAGGACGTGCAGTGGGGCTTCAACTTCTCCAAGCCCTTCGGCAAGGCCAATCCGGCCCTGATGGGCCAGGGTCCCGGCGGCCCGGGCGGTGGTCCGCCCCCCGGCGGCGGACGTCCTGGCGGCGGAACGACCGTGGTCATGAGCGGACCCGGCGGCGGACCCGGCGGTCCGGGCGGCGGACGTCTGCGCGGTTCGCGGGGGCCGGGCATGCAGCCCGGACAGGGCATGTTCAACCTCTCCGTGACCCACACCTGGCGTGTCCAGGACGAGGTGGTTATCCGCGACGGCCTGGCGCCGCTGGACCTGCTGGACGGGGATTCCATCTCCGGCTCGGGCGGTCAGTCGCGCCACGAGGTCCAGCTGCAGACCGGCGTGTCCAAGAACGGCTTCGGCGCCTTCGTCAACGCCAACTGGAAGTCGGGCACGAGGGTTGACGGCGACACCGCCGGCTCGGCTGATCTGGACTTCTCGGGCCGGACGACGATCAATCTGTTCACCTTCGCCGACCTGACCCAGCGCACCGCCCTGGTCGAGCGTTTCCCCTTCCTGAAGGGCGCCCGCATCGGCATGGGGGTGCAGAACATCTTCGATGACCGGGTGTCGGTGACCAGCAGCGACGGCGCCACGCCGGTCAACTATCAGAGCGACTATCTGGACCCGCAGGGTCGGGTCTTCCGGATCAACCTGCGCAAGATCCTGTACTGATCCTCGGCGGGGCGGGCGTCAGGCCCGTCCCAGCCCGTCAGGGCCAGACGACGGCGAGGGCGATCAGCAGGACGACGGTGGCCAGGGCCAGGGGAAAGAACAGGCGGTCGGACATGGCCAAAGCCTAGCGGCCGGTCTGCGGCGCGGCAAGCGGCGCGACCGCAGCGCGGGCGTGCGATGCAGCATCGCCTCGCGGCGCAAACCTTGACCCCTTCATGACAGCGGCTTACCCGAACAGTCTGTTTGCATAGGACCGACCGAATGCCGCGCCTGATCCTGCTCCGCCATGGCCAGAGCCAATGGAACCTCGAAAACCGTTTCACCGGCTGGGTCGACGTCGATCTGACGGCCGAGGGCGAGGCCCAGGCGCGTCGCGGCGGCGAACTGATCGCCGAGGCGGGGTTCACGCCGGCGGTCATGTTCACCTCGGTCCTGACGCGCGCCAAACGCACCGGCGCTCTGGCCCTGCAGTCGGCGGGTCTGACCGACATCCCGGTGATCGAGGACTGGCGCCTGAACGAGCGCCACTACGGCGGTCTGACCGGGCTGAACAAGGCCGAGACGGCCGAGAAGCACGGCGAGGACCAGGTCAAGATCTGGCGTCGCAGCTATGATGTCCCCCCGCCGCCGCTGGCGCCGGGCGGCGAGTTCGATTTCAACACCGACCCCCGCTACGCCGACAAGCCGATCCCGGACACCGAAAGCCTGAAGACCACGCTGGAGCGGGTCGAACCCTATTGGGACGCCGAGATCGCGCCGCGCCTGAAGGCGGGCGAAGACGTGCTGATCGCGGCCCACGGCAATTCGCTGCGCGCCATCGTCAAACTGCTGTTCGCCGTGCCGGACGACAAGATCGTGGGCGTGGAGATCCCGACCGGAAATCCGCTGGAGATTGACCTGGACGCCGATCTGAAGCCGACGGCGGCCCGTTACCTCGACGCTGACCGCGCCGAAGCGCTGCCGACCGTCGCATGAGCTGGACCGACGCAGACCGCGCCTTCATGGCCCAGGCCATAGGCCTGGCCACCGCTCGCATGGGCGAGACCTGGCCGAACCCGGCCGTGGGCTGCGTCATCGTCAAGGACGGCCGGATCATCGCCCAGGCCGCTACGGCGCCGGGCGGGCGGCCTCATGCCGAGGAGCAGGCCGTGCCGGCCGCCGGGGCCGAGGTCGCGGGTTCGACCGTCTATGTCACGCTGGAGCCCTGCGGCGCCCGGTCGTCGGGTCGCCAGTCCTGCGCCCATTTCCTGACCGAGGCGGGGGTGGAGCGGGTCGTCATCGCCTGCCTGGATCCGTCGCCCTTCGCCGCCGGGCGCGGCACCGAACGTCTGCGCGCCAAGGGTCTGACGGTCGAGACCGGCCTGATGTGCGACGAGGGCGCGACCCTGTGCGAGGGCTTCCTGCACCGGTTGGAGACGGGACGGCCCATGGTGCGGATCAGCACGGACGGCGTCGGCTTCGACGGCCGGTTCGTCGCTGCGGCCAAGGCCGATCTGGTGACAGAGCTGAAGCGGCTGGGCGAGGCAGGCTACACCCGCCTTTGGACCTCTGCGGGGGATCTGGCCGACGCCCTTCGCGAACAGGGTCTGCTGACCGAGTGACAACCGCCTGTTGCGCAAGGCTTTCTTAAGTCGGTTGCGGTTAATCTGGCTGAATGGTCCAGGCTGCTGAACCCCTTGTGCGCAAGCGCCTGACCCAGGCGGAACTGGACGTCGTCTGCGCCCGGCACGACCGTCTGTTTCAGGCCCGTCCCGGCGGCGCGCGCGCGGTCTTCGCCTGGCTCGACATCTCGGGTCTGAGCCTGAAGGGGCGCAACCTGGCCGACGCCGACTTCGCCGCCGCCTGTCTTGAGGGTTGCGACCTGACCGGGGCCAAGCTGGACAACGCCAACTTCTTCGGCGCGGACATGCAGGACGCCGTCCTGGCCGACGCCAGCCTGCGCCGCGCCGACCTTCGCGGCGCCTGTCTGCGCGGCGCCGACCTGTCGGGCGCCGACCTGTTCGAGGCCGATCTGCGCGAGGGCACCATCGCCGCCGCCGACGCCAAACTGGGCTTCAAGGTCATCGAGCCGCGTCAGCGCGAGGAGACCGAGGCGACCGGGGCCTGTCTGGCCGGCGCCAATCTGCAACGCTCCAAGATGTCGGGCATCATCGCCATCAAGGCCGACTTCTCAGGTGCGGTGATGAAGGACTGCAAGATGGTCCGCGCCAACCTGAAACAGGCCGATTTCCGCGGCGCCGACCTGGCGGGCGCAGACCTCTCGGGCGCCAACCTGTCCGGCGCCGATATGCGCGACGCCATTCTGGTGGGCTGCAAGATGACCATGTGGTGCGCCGACGGCGCCAATATGGAAGGCGCCCTGACTGACAAGAGCACGGTCGGCGAGTCTGTGGCCCGGATGCCGGCGGCGGAGATGCTGCGCGAACACGCCCGCTGGTGTGAAACGGGCGGAAGCGAAGGTCAGCCCTCGGTGTTCGACGGCGTGGACCTGCGACCGCTGAAGTCGATCACCGGCCTGAACCTGACCGCCCTATCGGCCAAGGGGGCCATCTTCTACGGCCTGGATATGGAGGGGGTGCAGCTGCAAGGCGCACACCTGGAGAACGCCGACCTGCGTTCGGCCAAACTCTATCGCGCCGACCTGCGCGGGGCGCGACTGAAGAACGCCAAGCTGAACGGCGCCGACATGCGGGGCGCCCAGCTCGGTCCCCTGCTGATCGCGGCCGATCGGCTGCTGTCGGCGGACCTGACCGGGGCGGTGTTGAGGGGGGCGGATCTGTCGGGCGCCGATTTGCGCCGGGCCGTCATGACCAACGCAGACCTTGGCCGCGCGACCTTGCACGGCGCCCAGACCCGTCAGCTGGACCTCACGGGCGCCAATCTGACGGGCGTTCGCGGCCTGACCCTGGACGATCAGGCCACCTGAGCGATTAGGCCAGCGCCTTCAACTGATCGACCAGATCGGTCTTTTCCCAGCTGAAACCGCCGTCGGCGTCCGGCTCGCGGCCGAAATGCCCATAGGCGGTGGTGCGGGCGTAGATCGGCTTGTTCAGCCCCAGATGGCTACGAATGGCGCGCGGGGTCGCCCCGCCGATCAGGCCCAGCAGCTTCTCTTCCAGCAGGGTTTCAGAGATCTTGCCGGTGCCGTGCAGGTCGACGTGGATAGACTGGGGCTTGGCCACGCCGATGGCGTAGGAGATCTGGATGGTGCAGCGGTCGGCCAGGCCGGCCGCGACCACATTCTTGGCCAGGTAGCGGCAGGCGTAGGCGGCCGAACGGTCCACCTTGGTCGGGTCCTTGCCCGAGAAGGCGCCGCCGCCGTGGGGCGCCGCGCCGCCGTAGGTGTCGACGATGATCTTGCGGCCCGTCAGGCCGGCGTCGCCGTCCGGTCCGCCGATCTCGAAGATGCCGGTCGGATTGATGTGCCAGACGGTGTTCTCATCGGTGAAGCCTTCCGGCAGCACGTCGAGGATATGGGGTTTGACGATCTCGGCGACCTGTTCCGAGCTCAGGCCCTTGGCGTGCTGGGTCGACAGGACGATGGAGGTGGCGCGCACCGGCTTGCCGTCCTCATACTGGATCGTCACCTGGCTCTTGGCGTCCGGCTCCAGTTGCGAGCCGCCCGCGTGGCGGACCTCGGCCAGACGTTTTAGGATGTTGTGGCTGTACTGAAGGGTGGCCGGCATCATTTCCGGCGTCTCGTTAGAGGCATAGCCGAACATGATGCCCTGATCGCCCGCGCCCTCGTCCTTCTCATTGGTCGAGTCGACGCCGACGGCGATGTCGGCCGACTGGGCGTGCAGGTGGCAGGCGTAGTCCGCCGTCTCCCAGTGGAAGCCGTCCTGCTCGTAGCCGATGTCCTTGATTGCGGCGCGGACCAGGGGCTCCAGGCTGTCGATGATGGACTGGGTGAAGGCCTCGTTTTCTTCCTTGGTGTTGCCCGGCTGGGTCGCGCGGACCTCGCCGGCCAGGACGATGCGCTGGGTGGTGACCAAGGTCTCACAGGCCACGCGGGCCTCGGGATCCTTCGACAGGAAGGCATCGACGACGGTGTCCGAGATACGGTCGGCGACCTTGTCGGGGTGGCCCTCGGAGACGCTTTCCGAGGTGAAGAAGAAGGAAGAACGAGCGGCCAAAAGAGGCTCCTGTCAATGTCAGCCCGGCAAACATATAAAGACATGCTTATATGTTCAAGTGATCTTCCCGTCTTTGGTCACGCCGTGTCTGGTCGTGGCGGCGAAATCCGCTATGACCAAGCGGGGGAGCGCGTGATGCCTGAGAGCCTGTCGCCAAGAGAGATCGAGTGCGTTCGCCTGGCCGGCCTGGGCCTCGAGGACAAGGAGATCGCTGCGCGATTGGGCATT
The DNA here is from genome assembly GCF_030656255.1 of Brevundimonas sp. Lineage (GTDB taxonomy): Bacteria > Pseudomonadota > Alphaproteobacteria > Caulobacterales > Caulobacteraceae > Brevundimonas. The sequence goes on from NZ_JAUSOE010000078.1 coordinate 26,274, forward strand.
TCCCCACGCACGGTCGGCAATCACCTGCATCGCGCCTATGTCAAACTGGGCGTGTCGGACCGCAGACTGGCGGCCCGCCGGCTGAGTAACGGCTACTCAGGGAAACCGATACTCATTCCCGAACCGGCGGAAGACGGGCTTGTTGATGCGGCGTCGGCCGAACGATCGGACGACGACGGCCCGCTCGTTCGGTCCGCCTGGTCCTTGCCGGCTCCGCCTCGCGGCGTCGGCGCACGACTGGCGGTCATCGTGGCGGGGGCCGCCGTCGCCCTCTTGCTCGCCATCGGGATCGTGACGGCAGGCATGGTGGTTCCCTCCCTGTTTGACCGGATCGCTCCCGAATGGGCCCGCTGACGCGGGGATCCTTTTGGAGGACGGCAGAATGCGAAACATGAACGTCGGGGTGAAAGTCGCTCGCCAGGTCAGGACCGCCGAACACGCGATCGACCAGGCCATGATCGAGGTCAGCAAGCTGATCCAGACCGCGCTCGAGGGGCGGGTCGAGGCGCGGCTGGCGGCCGAGGTCGGTCAGGCGGCGCTCGAGGATATCGTGACCGGTCTGAACCGGCTCGCGACGGTTCGAGCGGCGGTCGCCGCCGGCCACGCGGGGCTGTCGATGGTGGCGGACGACCACGCCATCGGCTGGCGTCTGGAAGGCATGGGCGAAGACAAGAGCAAACCCCAGGCGTCGGCGTCGTCCGGCGTGTTGCATCTGGCCGCCTGATCGGTCCGACGGAATGCCTTCGCCGCTCTGGATATTCGGCACGGCCCTGACCATCCTGGCGCTGGGGCTGCTCATCTGGAAGGGCGGTCGGCCCGAGCGCGAGGCCGCCGTGGGCCTTTTCGTCGCCCAGCTGGCTTCCGGCTGGGTCGATCATCTGGTCATCGGTCAATTCCGATGGGCGGTCGCCGTCGTTTCCGTCAGTCTTCTGGCCTGGTTCGTCCGGCTCAGTCTTCGCTACGATCGGTGGTGGCTGCTGTTCGCGGCCGGGGCCCAGCTTCTCGCGCTCGGCACCCATGCCGCGTCGTTGTTTGGATCCGACGTCCTCACCTGGTCGATCGTGACGACGCGGATGGTGGTCTGGGTGGAGATCATGATCCTGGGTCTGATCGGCGTCTGGGAAGCGACCTCGGCCCCCTACGCCAGACCTCAAACATCCCTTAGCGCCAAGTCGCGCATCGCCTGAAATCTACAAGGACATCACAGCGTGAATACCCAACCTCTGAAGACCTTCATGCCGCTTTTCCGGTCCTGGTTCGACACGGCCCGACTGGCCGACAAGCTCGGCGGATCGGGCCTCTCGGGCAGCGAAGACAATCTGCTGGCCGACCTGGATCTCGGACCGATGGTCGAGGCGGAGACCAGCTTGCTCAACCACCAGCCTGTCAACGCCGCCGAGGCCGCCTGTCTGCTCGAGGTCGTGCGCCAGAACATCGCCGATGCGGGACGTTCTGACGGTCTCGATCTTCGTGCGATCGTCGCGGTCCAGACCTGGCTGGCGGACGCCTCGGCCGGCGCGCTGGGCGGCGAACCGGTGGAGCGCGTGCTGAGACAGACTCAGGTCTGACGGGTCAGCCGCGCAGGCCCTTGGCCACGATCAGCAGGGCGTCGCGCTTTTCGGCGTCACGGATGCTGCGGAAGGCGGACAACAGTTCCGCCACGCCCGGCGCGGCCAGAACCAGTTCGTCGCCCTCGGCCGTCTCGAGTTCGCCCAGAAGAGCCGCGCCCGTGGACTTGAGCACAGCAGCGATCTGAAGCAGGCGTGCGGCCGAGACGCGGTTGACGCCTCGCTCATACTTTTGAATCTGCTGGAAGGTCACGCCGGCGCCGGCGGCCAGTTGCGCCTGGGTGATGCGGAGTTCCTCGCGACGGGCGCGAATGCGGGCGCCGATTGCGATGTCTACAGGGTCGACTGCGTCGTTCATCTTGGCCTTCGGGGGAGCGAGAATACCAGCGTCAGGCCTGAAAACGACAGGTGCGTCAAGCCAAAGCTCGACGATACAGGAATCCTACGTACCGCAAATAGGTAAATATTCAACTTGAGGGAGAGGTTCTGAGCGAATCTTTCGCAACTGAAACGAAAGTAACCAAGACTGTTCCGGCTGATGCTGGTGTTTCAAACTCGCATCAGGTTAACGGGATAGCTTGTGACGTCCCTCCCAGGGACTGAAAGCCGGGCCCGAGGAAAGCCCGACAACTACTGGTCGGATCCGATTCCGATATTTTTCCTGCAGCGGTGCGATGCTGGATCTTCGCATCGAAGTCTCGGGGCCATAAGCCCTCTGGAGACTCGGGAAGTGGTGGTGCCGCTTAGGTGACTCGAACACCTGACCCCATCATTACGAATGATGTGCTCTACCGGCTGAGCTAAAGCGGCCCGGTCGCGAGGGCGAAGCGGCCCGCGCGAGAGGGGCTCTTTATACGGGCGTATCGCGCTTGCCAAGCGCCGCTTTCAAGGTTGCGAGCAATGTCGTCTCGTCCGGGGTCCCCGCCGTCGCCGAGGTCAGGCCGACGGCGGTCAGGGGCGCGGCCGCGGCGGGCGAGATACAGGCGATCACGGCTCCAGCCAGGCGCAACGCAGACGGCGTGCCGGCAACCAGGACGGCCAGGGCCTGAGCGGCGCGCGGCGAATGGATCAGCACAGCGTCAAACGCCTCTGGCGGCGCAGCGGCGGTCGGGATGGTGCGATAGACGGCCAGGGGATACAGGCTGACGGCGTGGGCGCCGGCGGCGGCCAGGGCGGCGGCCAGGTCACCGGCGGGCGTTTCGGCCTGGGGCGCCAGCAGGGCGGCGTCGCTCAGTTCGGCGGCGATTTGGCGGGCGAGGGCGGTCAGGTCGCCCGAGGCGGAGCGGACGGCGACGAAGCCGGCCTCGCGCGCCGCCTGGGCGGTGGCGTCCCCGACGGCGAAGACCGGCCGGTCGCGCCGGGGCGTCAGGGCGGCGAAGGCGGCGACGCCGTTCCGGCTGGTGAAGGCCAGGGCCGCGAACCGATCCAGATCCGGGACCAGCGGCGTCAGGGCCTCGACCGCCAACAGGGGCTGGATCAGGGGCGTGAACCCCATGTCGCGCAGGCGGGCGGCGGTGCGCGATGCGCCGGGCTCAGCGCGGGTGATCCAGACACGGGGGCTCCGATCCGCGGCGCCCGGGGCGGTCATCCGTCCAGGGTCGCCGGATCGACTTCCTGGTCGCCGGCGAAGCCGTGGACCTCGCCGCCCAGCCGCTGTCCCAGGGCGCGGGCGTCGGCTTCGGTCGGCTGGAACAGTTCGCCGACACGGCGCCAGCGGGCCGAGCCGTCGGGGCTGAGCATTTCGGTGGTCAGACGCAGGGTGTCGCCCTCGATCAGCGCATAGGCGCCGACGGCGGTGCGGCACGACCCCTCCAGCGCCGTCATGGCCCCGCGCTCGGCGGCGACGGCGACGGCAGTCTCCGGGTGGTTCAGGGCGGCGACCCAGGGGGCGTCGATGTCGGCGGCGCGGGTCTGGATGGCCAGGGCGCCCTGGCCCGGCGCCGGCAGGAAGGCGTCCAGCGACAGTTTTTCACGGATATGGTCGGTCACGCCCAATCGGGCCATGCCCGAGACCGCTAGCAGTATGGCGTCGAAGTCGCCCTCGGCCGCGCGGCGCAGCCGGGTGTCGATATTGCCGCGCAGCATCTCGATCTGCAGGTCGGGCCGCAGGGCCAGGGCCTGGGCCTGGCGGCGCAGGCTGGCCGTGCCCAGGCGCGCGCCGAAGGGCAGGTCGTCGAAGGCGGCGAAGTCGCGGCTGATGAAGGCGTCCCGGGCGTCCTCGCGTTCCGGGATGGCGGCGATGCACAGACCTTCGGGCTGTTCGGCGGGAACGTCCTTCATCGAGTGGATGGCGATGTCGATCCGCCCGGCCAGCAGGGCCTCTTCGATCTCCTTGGTGAACAGGGCCTTGCCGCCCAGCTCCATCAGGCGGCGGTCCTGGATGCGGTCGCCGGTGGTGACGATCTCGACCAGGGGCACGGCGGCCTCGATCTCGGCCTCGGCCACGCCCAGGGCGCGGCCGATGGCCCGCTGCATCATGCCGGATTGCGCCAGGGCCAGCTTGGAGCGCCGGGTGCCGATGCGGAGAGGAAAGGTCATGGTCTTCGCTTGGGTCGTTGCGTGCAGGGCGCCGGATCGCTACCTCGACCCGATGGAGAGTTCCGCCGACTATAGCAGCGGCGCCGCAGCGGCAACTGGACGGGATGTCCCCCCCGTTCCTGGTGAAGCCCTGACGGTGCTGGGCCTCGAGACCAGCTGCGACGAGACCGCCGCCTCGGTGGTGCGCCTGCACCCGTCCGAACGGGGCGGCCGGGCCGAGGTCCTGTCCTCGGTCGTTCACAGCCAGATCGACGATCACGCGGCCTATGGCGGCGTCGTGCCCGAGATCGCCGCCCGCAGCCATGTCGAGATGATCGCCGGGGTCACACGCCGCGCGATGGCCGAGGCCGGCCTGGGCTATGACGGCCTGGACGGGATCGCCGCGACGGCGGGGCCGGGCCTGGTCGGCGGCGTTATGGTGGGCCTCAGCTTCGGCAAGGCGGCGGCCCTGGCGCGGGGCCTGCCCTTGGTGGCGGTCAACCATCTGGAGGGGCATGCGGTCTCGGCCCGGTTGGGAGAGGAGGTCGCCTATCCCTTTCTGCTGCTGCTGGTGTCGGGCGGTCACTGCCAACTGCTCGAGGTGCGCGGCGTCGGCGACATGAGCCGGATCGGCGCCACCATCGACGATGCGGCCGGCGAGGCCTTCGACAAGATCGCCAAGGCCTTGGGCCTGGGCTATCCCGGCGGCCCGGCGCTGGAGCGGCTGGCGCAGCAAGGCGACGGATCGAAGATCGATCTTCCGCGCGCCCTGCTGGGCCGTAAGGACTGCGACTTCTCCTTCTCGGGTCTGAAGACGGCCGCCTTCCGCATCGCCCAGACCTGCGAGACCGAGCAGGACAAGGCCGATCTGGCCGATGCGGTCCAGAGCGCCATCGCCCGCCAACTGTCGGATCGCTCCGAGCGGGCCCTGGCCGCCTATGCCGAGACCCATGATCACCGGCTGTTCGTGGTGGCGGGCGGCGTGGCGGCCAACAAGACCATTCGCGCTACCCTGCAGGCGACGGCGGCGAAACACGGCTTCGACTTCCTGGCGCCGCCCCTGGCCTATTGCACCGACAATGCGGCCATGATCGCCCTGGCGGGGGCGGAACGGTTGGCCCTGGGGTTGACCAGCGACATCGACGTGGTCGCCCGGCCGCGATGGCCGCTGGACGAAGCGCGCGCCCTGGCCGATCCTTCGCACAAGCCGGGTCGCAAGGGCGCGAAAGCATGACCAACGAGACCGCCTCGGGAGGGCGCATGGAATTCCGCACCGCAGGGGTCATCGGCGCCGGCGCCTGGGGCACGGCCCTGGCCCAGGTCTGCGTCCGCGCCGGACTGGAGACGACGCTTCAGGCGCGCGAGCCGCGACTGGTCGAGGCCCTGACGGCGACGCGGGCTAACGACCTGTACCTGCCGGGCGTGACCCTGGCGGAGGAGCTGCGGTTTACTGCGGATCTGGCCGATCTGGCCGACTGCGACCTGATCCTGGCCGTGCCCCCGGCCCAGCATATGCGGGCGACCCTGTCGGCCTTTGCGCCCCATCACCGCGCCGGCGTACCGGTGGTGCTGTGCTCCAAGGGGGTCGAGCGCGGCACGATGAAGCTGATGACGGAGGTGTTGGCCGAGACCCTGCCGGACGCCCCGGCCGCAGTCCTGTCCGGCCCCAGTTTCGCCGGCGAGGTGGCGCGCGGCCTGCCGACGGCCGTCACCCTGGCCTGCGCCGATCCGGTGCTGGGCCAGGCCCTGCTGAACACCCTGTCGGCGCCGGGCTTCCGGCCGTATCTGGCCACCGACCTTGTCGGGGCCGAGGCGGGCGGGGCGCTGAAGAATGTGCTGGCCATCGCCTGCGGCGTGTCCGAGGGGCGTCAGCTGGGCCGCAGCGCCCACGCCGCCCTGATCACGCGCGGTTTTGCGGAAATGACCCGTCTGGCCGTCGCCATGGGCGGTCAGGCCGAGACGGTGGCGGGCCTGTGCGGCCTGGGCGACCTGGTCCTGACCTGCTCCAGCCCCCAGTCGCGCAACATGAGCCTGGGGCTAGCCCTGGGCCAGGGCCAGACGGTCGAACAGGCCCTGGCCGGCAAACGTTCGGTGGCCGAAGGCTATGAGAGCGCGCCGGCCGTGCGCGCCTTGGCCGCGCGCCTGGGCGTCGAGACCCCCATCGCCGAGGGCATCGCCGCCCTTCTGGCCGGGGAAATCACCGTGGACGGCCTGATCGACGGCCTGCTGTCGCGCCCGCTGAAGGCCGAACGTGTCTGACCAGGCGCCGAGCGAGCGCAAACGGGTCTGGAAGACGCCGCCGAACGTGGCCCTGTGCGCCGAGGCCGACATCGCCGAGCCCGGCGCGCGCGGCTTCGTGCTTCAGATCGGCGAGGCCTTCTTCCACGGTTTCGTGGTGCGCAAGGACGGGGCGGTGGCCGGCTGGGTCGACCGCTGTCCCCACGCCGGTTTTCCCATCGCCATGGAGATCGACCGTTATCTGACCCCGGACGGCGCCCTGATCCTGTGCGGCTGGCACGGGGCGGTGTTCGAGCCCCTGACCGGCGAATGCAAGGGCGGGCCCTGCGCCGGCGGGCGGCTGACGCCCTGGCCGGTGACGGCCAGCGGCGGCGTCATCCGCACGGCCTAGCTGTTTCAGTCCAGCGGCTGGGGCCGGGTCACGACCGGGGCGTTCGGATCGGTCTGGGGCGGACGCGCGGCGGTCGGCGCAGGCGCGACGACGACGACCGGGGCCGGCGTTGCAGGCTGGGGAGTCGCGACGGCCGCCGGGGTCTGAGCCGCAGGGACACGGGGCGCCGGGGTTTGAGTCGTGGATTGCGCCGGCGTCTGCGGACGCGTCGTCGTCGCGGGTCGAGCGGACGAAGTCTGGGCGGCGGTCGGCGCCGGGGTGGCCGCAGGCCGGGCGGCCGGGACGGCGGGTGTTTCCTCGACCGGCGCGGCTTCGACGGGCGCGGGCGCAGCGGTCTCGACCGGCGGGGTTTCCACAGGCGCGGCGGCCGGCGTCACGGCTTCGGGCGCTGCCGCCGGGGCGGGCGCGACCGGCGCGGCCACGGGGGCGGGACGCATAGCGAACCACAGGCCGCCGCCGACCGCCAGAACCGCCAGGAGGCCGACGCCGATGTACAGCGGCAGGCGCGACGGCCGTCGGGTCGCGGCGCGCGCGAAACTGGGCGTGACCGAAGGGGCGGCCTCAACAGCAGGAGACGGCTCAACTGAGGCCAAGGCTGGGGCCAAGGCGGCGGGGGCGACCACAGGCGCCGTTCGCGGCTCGGCCGATACGGGGGGCAGGGGGGCGGGCGCCGAAGGGGCGTCTGCCACAGCCGCGCCGGGCAGGGGCCGCACGGTGGTGTCGGCGCTGGGCGCGGGTGTGGGTTCTGGCTGTGGCGCAGGCGCCGGCGTCAACGGACCGGCGCCCTGACGCGCCTGGGGGATCAGCGAGCCGCTCAGGATATTGCCGCCGGCGCGCGGCGCAGGGACACGACGCGGCGGCTCCTGAGCCTGTCTCGAAACCTGGCCCGAAACCGGGCCCTCGCCCTGGCCTGTCTGGCCCAGCGGCGTCTTGCGCAGCGGGCGATCAGGAATCCGGTCCAGCGGATTGGGCGCGATCGGCACGGGGCCGACGTGGAAGGTGGTCGTGGGCATACGCCCCCAGGTCACCTGTTTGCGCACGAACGGCTCCGGCGGTCCCCCCGATGGACCGTTCGAGGCGGGCGGCGTGGCGGGGGTGATCTTGGAGTCGTCGGACATGATACTCTAATCGCTGGCGATCTGGCCGGTTTCGTGACGGCTCAGCTCTTGAGGCGGTAGCCGGTCTTGAACATCCACATGACCACGGCCAGGCAGACGACGAAGAAGCCCACGGTGGCGGCCACGCTGATGCCGATGGGAACGTCGCCCTGGCCATAGAAGGTCCAGCGGAAGCCCGAGATCAGATAGACCACCGGATTGAAATGGGCCACCGTGCGCCAGACGTCAGGCAGCATATTGATCGAATAGAAGGAGCCGCCCAGGAAGGTCAGGGGCGTCACGATCAGCATGGGGATGAAGTTCAGCTGTTCGAAACTGCCGGCCCAGATGCCGATGATGAAGCCGAACAGGCTGAAGGTCACCGAGATCAGCACCAGCATGGCCAGCATGCCTACAGGGTGCAGCACCTGCAGCGGCACGAACAGGGTCGAGGTGGCCAGGATGATCAGGCCCAACACCGCCGACTTGGTCGCCGCCGCCCCGACATAGGCGATCACCACCTCCAGCGACGACACGGGAGCCGACAGGATCTCGTAGATGGTGCCGGTGAATTTGGGGAAATAGATGCCGAACGAGGCGTTGAAGATCGACTGGGTGAACAGGCTCAGCATGATCAGGCCCGGCACGATGAAGGCGCCGTATGCCACGCCGTCGATGGCCTCCATTCGGCTGCCGATCGCGCCGCCGAAGACGATGAAATACAGGGCGGTGGTGATCACCGGCGTGACCACGCTCTGCCAGATGGTGCGCAGGGCGCGGGCCATTTCGAACCGATAGATGGCCCAGACGCCATGTCCGTTGAAGTTCATCAGACGGTCTCCCCATCGCGGTGGACCAGGCTGACGAAGATGTCTTCCAGCGAGCTCTGGCGGGTGTTCAGATCCTTGAAGCCGATGTTCAGCCGTTCCAGGCTGCGGATCAGCGAGGGCACGCCGGTGTCGTCGGCCTGGGCGTCGAAACTATATTCCAGCTCGCTTCCGTCGGCCTTCAGCGCCAGATCCCAGTCGGACAGATCGGCCGGTAGGGCGGGCAGGGGTTCGATCAGGTTCAAGGTCAGGGTCTTCTTGCCCAGCTTCTTCATCAGGGCGGTCTTTTCCTCGACCAGGATCAGTTCGCCGTTCAGGATCACTCCCACCCGGTCGGCCATTTCCTCGGCCTCCTCGATATAGTGGGTGGTCAGTATGATGGTGACGCCCCGCTCGCGCAGCTTGCGGACCATGGCCCACATGTCGCGGCGCAGTTCGACGTCCACCCCGGCGGTCGGCTCGTCCAGGAACAGGATGTCCGGCTCGTGGCTCAGGGCCTTGGCGATCATCACCCGGCGCTTCATCCCGCCCGACAGGGTCATGATCTTGGCGTCGCGCTTGTCCCACAGCGACAGGTCTTTCAGGATCTGTTCGATCAGGGCCGGGTTCGGCGCCTTGCCGAACAGTCCCCGGCTGAAGGTGACGGTGGCCAGCACGGTCTCGAAGGCGTCGGTGGTCAGTTCCTGCGGCACCAGGCCGATCTTGGTGCGGGCGGCGCGGAAATCCTTGCGTATATCATGGCCGTCGGCGATCACCGTCCCCGTCGTGGCGTTGACGATGCCGCAGACGATGGAGATCAGGGTGGTCTTGCCGGCCCCGTTCGGACCCAGCAGGGCGAAGATCTCGCCCTTCTCTATAGTCAGATCCACGCGCTTCAGCGCCTGAAGCCCGGACTTGTAGGTCTTGGTCAGGCCTTCGATCTCGATAACCGGCATGGGCGCTCCTGATCCGAGGCGGAAGCGCCTGGCGTCGTCGTGGCGGGAATATGGCGTTCCGACCGCCCGGCTCAAGGGGCGCCGGTCTTTGTAAGAAAGAGAAGCCGTTGTTAACCCGAAGACGGCACGGTGGCGTCTTCGTCGCTCGCAGACGGGAGTGCCTCTTGTCCTCGCTGTCCGCCGCCCACCGCGCCGCCCTGCAGGCGGTCGTCCAGGCCGCGCCGGACGCCGCCCTGACGCAGCTGGGCGCGGCTATGCCGTCCCTGGGCGGGGACAAGGCCGCAGAATTGGCCGTGATGATCATGCAGGAGGCCCGCGATCGCGCCCGGCGCGATCTGGCCTTCGCCCCCCTTCTGCCCCTGTTCCAGCCCCGCGCCGACGGAACCCCGGCCCTGATCTTTCCCCCGGCCGTCCTGGCGCGGGTCTGGCGCGAGGCGCGGACGGGCGAGGAGGCCTTCCTGGGCTTGCTGGACGGGGCGGGCGCGGTCGAGGGCGAATGGACCCTGGCGGCGGATCGGCTGTGCGCGCGGGCTGCGGCTGTGCTGCGCGACCGGCCGCACGACGTCTGGCCGGACGACCAGTGGCCCGGCCGCACGACCGGTCAGGCGGGAACCCCGGCCGCCAGCCCGGCGGAGCTGGCCGGCTGTTTCGATCTGGTGCCCCTGGCGCGAACCGCCGTGGCCCGCCTGCCGGTCTGGCTGGAGCGGCCTGACGACAATCAGCTGGCGGGGCTACGGCTGCTGATCCAGGACTGTCTGGCGATATCGCCCGAGGGCGGGCGGCGGATGATCGACATCCTGTTCGCCCATGTCGCCGACGCCGAGCGGATGCTGCGGATCGTCACCCGCACCAGCCGTCTGGCCGACACCGAGGCCATTCTCAGCCATTCCGAAATGGGCGTCTTCGTCGAACGCCTGCTGGCCTCGGTCCAGACACGGGTCCAGCGCATCGCCGCCTGTCTGTCGCCCCGCGAGGGGGCGGACATGACCCAGGCGGTGGAGGACGCGACCTGGTGCGCCGGGGTGCTGGCGGAAATGGACATGACCCTGATGGTCCGGCCCGACTCGCCCTGGGGCAAGACGGCGCGGATGGCGCGGGTCCAGATGGCGGGCCAGCTTTCGGGCCTGATGAAATCGACGTCTGCCGCCGTCCACGCGGCCCTGCCGATGAAGCGCCAGGTCCTGACCGGGCGGATGACGCGCCTGTGCCCCTGGCTGGAGGCGCCGGCCAAGGGCGAACCCATCGAGGCGGCGGCGGCCCTGTTGGGGGCGGTCTCGGGCCTGCGCGGCGCGGCCAACACCTTCGGCTGCGAGGCGGACCGGATGGCGCTGAAGACCGAACTGACCGACTATCTGTCCACCTGGGCCAATGAGGCGCTGGACAGTATATCGGACGGGGATGTGGCCGATCCGGACCAGGCCCTGCGTCTGGTCGGGACGGCGGCCCGCTTCCTGACCCTGATCGAGGCGCTGGAGGCGGCGCGGGCGGTGCGACGACGCGCCGCCGCTGCCGAGGCGGCACGGGCGACGCGAGGGGCCTCGCCCGGCGTCGTCTGATGCGATAGACGGCGGGGATGATCGTCTTCTGGATAATGACCGGTCTGGCGGCGGCGATGGCCGGCCTGCTGGTGCTGACCGGGGCGCGACGCGGGGCCGATCCGGCCGGCGCCGACGCCGATGTCGGCGGTCGCGAACTGGACGAACTGGACCGGCTGAAGGCGCGCGGCCTGCTGGACGAGGCGGCCCACGCCGCCGCTCGGGCCGAGGCGGGGCGGCGGCTTCTGGCGGGACAGGCCGTGGCTGCAGCTGCGCCGGTCGTCGGTCGCCAGGACCGGTTCTGGGTGCTGGGCGGGATCGCGGCGACGACGGCGGGGGCGCTGGCCCTCTATGTCCTGACCGGATCGCCGGGCCTGCCGGACCAGGCCTATGAGCGGCGGGTCGATCAATGGTCCACCCAGCTGGAAACCCTGGAGCCGGCGCAGCTGGCGGCGGTGACGGCGCGGGTGGCCCGCGACAATCCGCAGGACCGCCAGGCCCTGGCCATGCTGGGCGCGGCCCGGTTCGCGGCCGAGGACCCGCTGGGCGCCGCCTCGGCCTTTCGCCGGCTGATCGAACTGGAGCCCGACGACGCCCAGGCCTGGGCGCGACTGGGCGAAAGCCTGGTGCGGGCCAATGACGGCCGGATCGGCGGCGACGCTGAGGCCGCCTTCCGTCAGGCGGTGAACTTGGACCCGGATCAGTTGGGCGCGCGCTTCTTCCTGGGGCAGGCGGCGTTCGAGCGGGGCGATGCGGCGGCGACGCGCGCCCAGTGGACGCCCCTGATCGCCGCCCTCTACCCGGCCGACCCCCGCCGGATCGATCTGGAACGGCGTCTGCCGGCGGATAAGGCGCAATGACGCGTTGGCGGCCGGCCTCCGCCGCTATAGACCCAAGAAAAATTCCGTCTGGGAGCGGAAACGCCGAGTCATGAGCTGGCTGCCGAAATCGCCGAAGGCGCGCCGTCGTCTGTGGGTCGTCGCCGCCGTGGCGCCGATCCTGGCACTGGCGGTCGGCCTGTCGCTGTGGGCCATGCAGGACAGCGTGACCTTCTTTTATTCCCCGTCCGAAGCCACCGCCGACACGGCGCCGGAGGGGCGCAACATCCGCCTGGGCGGGCTGGTCGAGACCGGCAGCGTGCAGAAATCCGGCGACGGGGTCGTGGTCTTCACCGTCACCGACAATATCGCGACGACCCAGGTTCAGTATCATGGCGACCTGCCCGACCTGTTCCGCGAAGGGCAGGGGATCGTGGCCCAGGGTTCGTTCGGGGCCGACCGCGTCTTCCACGCCAGCCAGGTCCTGGCCAAGCACGACGAAAACTATATGCCGCGCGAGGTCGCCGACCGGATCAAGGCCAAGGGCGAGTGGCGGCCGGACGCTTCGACCAAGACCGCCCCCCTATGATCGCCGAACTCGGGGCCTTCGCCCTCTCTCTGGCCCTGGCTCTGTCGATTCTGCAGACGGCCTTGTCCGCGGCGGGACGGGCGCGGCGCAGTCCGGTGCTGGCCGGTGCGGGGCAGGGTGCGGCCCTGGCGGCGGCGGCGGCTGTCGCCCTCAGTTTCGCGGCCCTGATCTACGCCTTTGTCGTGTCCGACTTCTCGGTCTCCAACGTCGCGGCCAACAGCCACACCGACAAGCCGATGCTGTACAAGATCGCCGGCGCCTGGGGCAGTCACGAAGGGTCGCTGCTGCTGTGGTGCCTGGTCCTGACGGTCTTCGGCGGCGCCCTGGCCCGCGCGCGGGGTCTGCCGTTCGGGCTTAAGGCCTCGGCCGTGGCGACGCAGGGCGCGTTGGGCTCGCTGTTCCTGGCCTTCGCCGTCTTCACCTCCAGCCCCTTCACCCGTCTGGACCCCGCCCCCTTCCAGGGGGCGTCGCTGAACCCCTTGCTGCAAGACCCGGCCCTGGCCGTGCATCCGCCGCTGCTCTACGCCGGCTATGTCGGCTTCTCCGTCTGCTTCTCCCTGGCCGTCGCCGCCCTGATCGAGGGCCGGGCGCAGACGGCCTTCTGGCCCGCCTGGGGCCGGTGGGTGCGGCCCTGGGCCCTGGCCAGCTGGGCCTTTCTGACTGTCGGCATCACCCTGGGGTCCTTCTGGGCCTATTACGAGCTGGGCTGGGGCGGCTGGTGGTTCTGGGATCCGGTCGAGAACGCCTCCTTCATGCCCTGGCTGGCGGGCGCGGCCCTGCTGCACAGCGCCGTGGTGACCGAGCGGCGCGGGGCCCTGGCGGGCTGGACCGTTTTCCTGGCCCTGCTGGCCTTCAGCTTCTCCATGCTGGGCGCCTTCCTGGTGCGCTCCGGCGTCCTGACCAGCGTCCACGCCTTCGCCGTAGACCCTCAGCGCGGCCTGATGCTGCTGGCCATTCTCGGGATCACGGCCGGCGCCGCCTTCGCCCTGTTCGCCTGGCGCGCGCCCCAGCTGAAGGGCGGCGGCCTGTTCGCTCCCGTCAGCCGCGAGGGCGCCTTGGTGCTGAACAACCTGTTCCTGACTGCGGCCGCCGCGACAGTGCTGCTGGGCACCCTCTATCCCCTGATCCTGGAGGCGGCCTCCGGCGCCACCATCTCGGTCGGCCCGCCCTATTTCGCCGCCACCTTCGTTCCGCTGATGACGGTCGCCTTCATCATCCTGCCCGCCGGGCCGCTGCTGGCGTGGAAGCGCGGCGACCTGACCGGGGCGATGCAGAGGCTGGCCGTCGCAGCGGGCCTGGCCCTGGTTTCGGCCCTGGCCGCCTACGCCCTGTGGGAGCCGAAGAAGGCCCTCGCCGCCGCCGGGATCGGCCTGGGCGCCTGGCTGATCCTGGGCTCGTTGGCCGAGGTCGCCGAACGGGCGCGGCTGTTCCGCGCCTCGGGCGCCGAGACCTTGCGCCGGCTCAAGGGCCTGCCGCTGGGCGCCTGGGGCATGAGCCTGGCCCACCTGGGCCTGGGCGTCTTCATCCTGGGGGCGGTGGTCGAGACCGGCTTCAAGGCCGAGGCCGCGCGCGCCCTGTCCTTGGGTCAGAGCGTCTCCGCCGGCCCCTGGACCGTGACCCTGGATCAGGTCCGCGTGGTCGAGGGGCCGAACTATCTGGCCGAACAGGGCCGGCTGACGGTGCGGCCGTCCAACGACCGGGGCCGGGCCAGCACCGTCACGGCCGAGCGCCGCTTCTTCCCCGCCGGGGGCCAGACGACGACCGAGGTCGGTCTGGATTTCCGGGGCCTGGACGACGTCTATGTGGTGATGGGCGAGCGGGCGGGAACGCCGGATCAACCCGCCTGGGTCGTGCGCCTGTACTGGAACCCCTGGGCGCGGCTGATCTTCCTGGGGCCGATGATCATGGCCTTGGGCGGCCTGCTGTCCCTGCTGGACCGCCGCCTGCGGCTGGGCGTCGGCGCGCGGCGGAGGACGGCGGCGTGAGGCGGCTGTCGATCCTGCTGGCCGCGCCGGTCCTGGCGATCATGCTGACGGCGGCCGAACCCGCCGCCGCACCCGACCGGCCCCTGGCCGACCCGGCGCAGGAGGCCCGCGCCCAGGCCCTGTTCGAAGACGTGCGCTGCGTCGTCTGCCAGCACGAGGCCATCGCCGACAGTCCGGCGGGCGTCGCCGGCGACATGCGCCGCCTGATCCGCGAACAGATCGCCACAGGCGCCAGCGATCAGGCGGTGCGCGGCGATCTGGTGCGGCGGTTCGGCGACTATGTGCTGTTCACCCCGCCGATCCGGGCGGGAACCTGGCTGTTGTGGTTCGGGCCTTTCGCCCTGGTCCTGTCGGCCGCCGTCGTCCTGATGCTGCGCGCGCGCCGCCGCCCGGTCGAGGCCGCCCCCCTGTCGCCGGACGAAGAGCGCCGCCTGGACGAAGCTCTGCAAAATGAGAAGCTTCGCCGCGATCTGGACGCAACCTCGCCTCACGACGGGCGCTAGTCGGGATCATCCATCGAACGCTGGAATTGGCGTCTCGCCGGATCCATCTATATCAAACGCGAACGCGGGGCCCGCTCGGCCCTGACAGAGGATCGCAAGGACCACGATGCTGAAGCGCAAAGAGTTCATTCTCGGGGCCGCGGCCGGCCTGACCCTGGCGGCGGCGGCGACCGCCGGCGGCGTCATCAACTGGCCCGGCGCCCACGCCGACCCCCAGGCGGTGAACCGGATCACCCCTGTCCCGGCCAATGGAAACAGCTTCTCGCCCCCGCCCGGCGCGCCCAACAGCTTCGCCAACATCTTCGAACAGGTGGCCCCGGCCGTCGTTCAGATCGACGTGACGGTCAAGGTCGAACAGCCCCAGGGCGGCGCCTTCCAGATCCCCGGCCTGCCGTTCCAGTTCGTCCCGCCGCAAGGTCGCGGCGGTCAGGGCGAGGACGACGAACCCCAGACGACCCAGGGCGCCGGTTCGGGCTTCTTCATCTCCCAGGACGGCTTCATCGTCACCAACAACCACGTCGTCGCCGACGCCACCGAGATCAAGGTCAAGATGTCGGACGGCCGCGAGCTTCCGGCCCGCCTGATCGGCCGCGATCCGGGCACGGACCTGGCCGTGATCAAGGTCGAGGGAAGCGACTTCAAATACGTCAGCTTCGAAGAGACGGCCCAGCCCCGCGTCGGCGACTGGGTCATCGCGGTCGGCAACCCCTTCGGCCTGGGCGGCACGGCGACCGCCGGCATCGTCTCGGCCAAGGCCCGCGACATCGATCCGTCCGGCTATAACGACTACATCCAGATCGACGCCGCCATCAACCGGGGCAACTCGGGCGGCCCGACCTTCGACATCTATGGGCGCGTCATCGGCGTGAACTCGGCCATCTATTCGCCCACCGGAGCCTCAGTCGGCATCGGCTTCGCCATTCCAGCCGAAGTCGCCAAGACCGTCACGTCCCGCTTGATGCAGGGACAGACCATCGAGCGCGGCTATGTCGGCGTTAGCATTCAAAATATCCCTGACGGCGGCGTTGGCGCGCTTGGTCTGCCGGCGGGTACGAAGGGCGCTTATGTCGGTGAAGTCACGCCCGATGGTCCGGCGCAGAAGGCCGGCGTTCAGGTCGGTGACGTCGTCATCCAGGTAAACGGCCGCGATATCGATGGATCGACCGAATTGCGCCGACTCGTCGCCGCAACCGAAGCTGGGCAGAATGTGCGTTTCACCATCCTTCGCGACGGGCGGCGCCAGGAGCTCAACATTCGTGCTGCGAAACGCCCGCCGGAAGACGAGCTTGAATCCGCTTCGGGTGGCGAAAACGGGCCGTCCGTTCCGGGGGCTACGTCCGGTGCGACGGTTGAGGGAATGAAGGTCTCGCCGCTGAGCGCCGCCGTCCGCCAACGTCTCGGCCTTTCCGACGATGTTCAGGGCGTGGTTGTGACCGAAACCGTGCCCGGCTCGAAGGCCGCGCAACTCGGTATTCCGGCCGGCTCTATTATTCAGCGCGCGAACAACCAGGTGGTCGCCACCCCCGCCGATCTGGAACGCGCCATTGCAGCCGCTCGCGCCGCGGGACGTCCTGGTGTTCTTCTCATGGTTCGGAGCCAGCGAGGCGGCGCGATCTCGGTAGTGCTGGAACTTTCGCGCGAATGATCGGCAATCTGACTAAGCCGTAACTCACTGAATCGCCGCCGATGCGTTACCATCGGCGGCGATTTTGATTCCGGGAGGGGTTTCGATGCGGATTTTGGTGGTCGAAGACGACGCAGAGGCGGCGACCGCCATGGTGCGGGGCCTGTCCGAAGCCGGACATGACGTCACCCATGCCGTGGACGGGGCCTTCGGCCTGCTGGAAACCCAGAAGGGCGGCTATGACGTCTATGTGGTCGACCGGATGATGCCCCGCCTGGACGGCGTCGGCATGGTCGAGACCGTCCGCAAGGGCGGCGACCAGACCCCGGTCCTGTTCCTGTCGGCCCTGGGCGAGGTCGAGGACCGGGTCACGGGCCTGAAGGCCGGCGCCGACGACTATCTGGTCAAGCCCTACGCCTTCGCCGAACTGATCGCCCGCGTCGAGGCCCTGTCGCGCCGTCGCGAGACCGGCGGCGTCCAGACCGTGCTGAAGGTCGGCGACCTGGAAATGAACCTGATCGCCCGCACCGTCCATCGCGGAACGACTGAGATCGATCTCCAGCCGCGCGAATTCCAGCTGCTGGAGTTCCTGATGCGCCACGCCGGCCAGTCGGTGACCCGCACCATGTTGCTTGAGAAGGTGTGGGAATATCATTTCGACCCCCAGACCAACGTCATCGACGTCCATATCAGCCGCCTGCGCTCCAAGATCGACAAGGGCTTCGACCGGGCGATGCTGCAGACGGTGCGCGGCGCGGGTTATCGGTTGGAGGCGTAGCCATAATTCTCCCTCCCCCTCGGGGGAGGGGGGACGCGTAGCGTCCGGGTGGGGAGGGCAGGGCGACATGGCGATCATTGCTCGGGCGCGCGCCATGCGGAAAGCGCTCACCCCGGCGGAAGCCCGTCTGTGGGTCGCCCTTCGCGCTCTCCGATCTGACGGTCTGCATTTTCGTCGACAGGCGCCCCTGCGGGGCTACTACCTTGATTTCTTTTGTTGGGCCCGAGGGGTGATCGTGGAAGTGGACGGCGGGTCTCATCTCGACGAAGACCGCGCCCGGCAAGATCGCGTGCGTGACGCGGTCTTTGCCCGAGAGGGGCTGATAACCTTGCGCTATGACAATCTCAGGGTCCGGGATCAGTTGGCCCAGGTCATCGAAGATGTGCGCGCGCATTGCCTGGCCCGCCCCACCCGGTCGCCGCAGCGCGGCGACCCCCCTCCCCCGCAGGGGGAGGGAGAGTTCTCTTAACCCATGCGTCTTCCCTCCCTCCTTCGCCGCACGCCCTTCCGGCTGACCCTGCTGTTCCTGGCCCTGTTCGTGGCGGCGGCGGGGGCGAGCCTGGCCTATGTCTATTTCGCCTCGGCGTCCGAGGCCCAGACGCGGGCGCGGACCGATGTCGAGACGGAACTGGCCGCCCTGACCGCCGTCCACCGCACGCGCGGGATCGACGCCCTGAACCAGGCCCTGGTCGAACGCACGATCCGGGGCGGTCCCTATCTGTATCTGCTGACCGGACCGGACGGTAAGATCGTCACCGGCAATCTGTCGGTCATGCCGTTCGACCTGAAGGAGGCGCGTCGGCCGGGGACCGGCGAATGGAGCACCTTCCGCCTGACCAGCACCGATCCCGACGGTCGGGTCCAGACCCGCCGCTCCATCGGGGTGATCATGCCGCTGGCGGGGGGCGACACCCTGTTCGTCGGCGAGGATATCGGCGGGATCGAGGAATATCTGTCGCGCCTGACCCAGGCCCTGTGGGGGGCGATGGCCCTGGTCATGCTGCTGGGCCTGGCGGGCGGGCTCTACATCAGCCGCCGGGTCGAAAGCGCCATGGCCGGGCTGAACCGCGTGGTCCAGGCGGTGCAGGAGGGCGACCTGAAGGTCCGCGCCCCCATCCGCAACTCCGGCGACGAACTGGATGAACTGGGCCAGGGGCTGAACGCCATGCTGGACCGGCTTGAGGGGTCCATGGCCTCTATCCGGCACGCCGGCGACGCCATCGCCCACGACCTGCGCTCGCCGTTGACCCGGATGCGCGCCAAGCTGGAGGTGGCCCTGATCGACGCCGAGGCGGGCAAGATCGACGGGGTGGACGCCCTGGGCATCGCCCTGGACGAGGCCGATCACCTGCTGAAGACCTTCAACACCGTCCTGGCCATCGCCCGCCTGCAAGCCGGCGGAGCGCCGGATCCCAAGCCGATGGACGCGGGTGAACTGGCGGCCGACATGGCAGAGCTCTACGAACCTGCGGCCGAGGACAAGTCGATCGACTTCTCGTCCGAGGTGGAAACCGGCCTGATGATCGAGGGCAACCAGCCCTTCCTGGCCCAGGCCCTGGCCAATCTGATCGACAACGCCATCAAATACACCCCGGCCGGCGGGGCGGTGAAACTACGGGCGCGGCGGCGATCGTCGGGCGAGATCGAATATTCGGTCACCGACACCGGCCCCGGCGTGCCGGAAGAGGACCGCGAGCGCGTCGTCCAGCGGTTCGTCCGCCTTGACAACAGCCGCACCGAGCCGGGCTCGGGCCTGGGCCTGTCGCTGGTGACGGCGGTGGCCGAGGCCCACGGCGGCCGGGTGGTGCTGGACGAAGGCCCCGGCGCCTATGGGGGCTTCGGACCAGGTCTGCGGGTGGCCCTGGTGCTGCCCCCCGCGGGGCAGGCTTAGAGATTTCCGCTCATCCCCGCGAAAGCCGGGACCCAGTTCTTTGGGCGCGCGGCCTTGTGGCGCGTGTCAGGATTGTGGTCCAACGGCGGCGCCGAGCGAAAGCACTGGGTCCCGGCTTTCGCCGGGATGAGCGGAAGAGTTGAATGCCCGATCCCAAGCCTCAGCCCCTGTTCCAGATCCTGACCCCCGCCGGGCCTGTCGCCAATCCCGCCGCCGCCGACCGCCTGCTGGAGACCCTGATCGAGGCCGCCGACGCCGACGGTTGGCGCGAGACCCTGGACGCCGCCTGGCCCGCCCTGGCGCCGGTGGCGGGCGCCTCGCCCTATCTGGCGGGCCTGATGCGTCGCCGCCCCGCCCATCTGCGCCGGATTCTGGAACGAGACCCGACCTCGGGCTTGATCCGGATCCTCGCCGACACCGACGCCCTGGACGACGAACCCGACGCCGTGCGCGCCCCGTTGCGGGTGCTGAAGGCTGATCTGCACCTGCTGACGGCGCTGGCCGATCTGGGCGGGGTCTGGGACCTGGACCAGGTGACGGGCGCCCTGTCCAGCTTCGCCGACGCCGCCTGCCGCGCCGCCCTGCGCGCTGTCGCCGCCGAGCAGCGCGCGCGGGGCCGACTGATTTCGCCCCCCGACGATTCGCGCGGCCCCATCCCCGGCCTGTTCGGCCTGGCCATGGGCAAGCATGGCGCGAACGAGCTGAACTATTCGTCCGACATCGACATCTCGCTCTTCTTCGAGCCGCGCCTGATGGGCCTGGCCCTGCGCGAGGGCGAAGAGATGCAGGACTTCGCCAATCGCGTCGGCAAGGGGATCGCGACCCTGCTGACCGAACGGACGGCCGACGGCTATGTTTTCCGCGTCGATCTGCGCCTGCGGCCCGATCCGTCCTCGACCCCGCCGGTGGTGTCGGGTCCGATGGCCCTGGCCTATTACGAGAGCGTCGGTCAGAACTGGGAGCGGGCGGCCTTCATCAAGGCCCGGCCGGTGCTGGGCGACCCGCGCGCCGCCGTCCGGTTCGTGAAAGCCCTGCGCCCCTTCATCTGGCGTCGCAGCCTCGACTACGCCGCCGTCCTCGACATCCAGGCCATCAAGCGCCAGATCCACGTCCACAAGACGGGCGAGGGGCTGCAGGCCGCCGGGGCCAATCTGAAACTGGGCCGGGGCGGCATCCGCGAGATCGAATTCTACGCCCAGACCCAGCAGTTGATCCTGGCCGGTCGCGACCCCGCCCTGCGCGCCACGCGCACCCTGGACGCCCTGACGGCCCTGGCCCAGGCCGACCATATCCCCGCCGCCGTCGCCGAGGAGATGTCGGCCGCCTATGTCGAACTGCGCGGTCTGGAGCATCGGGTCCAGATGCTGGACGACGAACAGACCCACCGCCTGCCTGAGGATCCCCAGCGCCGCGCCGCCGTCGCCGCCCTGGCCGGCTGGACCGATCTGGCCGCCTTCGACGCCCATGTCGAGGCCCTGCTGGTCCGGGTCAACACCCGCTACGGCGAACTATTCGAGGGCGGGGAGGAGCTGGATTCCGCCTATGGCAGCCTGGTCTTCACCGGGGTCGAGAACGATCCTGAGACCCTGGACACCCTGCGCCGCATGGGCTTTTCCGAGGCGCCGTCGGTGGCGGACACCATCCGCTCCTGGCACCACGGCCGCATTCCCGCGACCCGCACCGAGCGGGGCCGTGAGCTGTTCACCCGCCTGGCGCCCCGCCTGCTGGAGGCCCTGGCCCGGTCCGGCGCGCCCGACGAGGCCTTCCGCCGGTTCGCCGTCTTCTTCTCCGGTCTGGCGGCGGGGGTTCAGGTCCAGGCCCTGTTCCTGAACCAGCCCAAACTGTTCGAAATGGTGCTGGGCGTCATGGCCTTCGCGCCGCGCCTGGCCCGGACCCTGGGGCGTCAGCCGGCGGCCCTGGACGGGGTGCTGGACGCTCGTTTCCTGGCCGACCTGTCGGAAGAGACCGGCCTGACCGAACAGATTCTGCGCGAAGCCGGCGAGACCGAGGATTTCGAAGGCGCCATGAACGCCGTGCGCCGCCTGCACCGCGAACAGATGTTCCGCATCGGCATCCACGCCATGACCGGCCGCGCCGGCCCAGAGGCCGCCGGTCGCGCCTACGCCGCCCTGGCCGACGCCGCCATGCGCACCCTGTCGCCCGCCGCCCTGGCCGAGACCGAACGGCTGGGCGGGGCCTTCCCCGGCGCGGTCGCGGTGGTGGCCCTGGGCAAGGCGGGCTCGCGCGAGATGACGGCCGGGTCCGACCTGGACCTGATGACCCTGTACGACGCCCCGCCCGAGACCGTGTCCGAGATCAAGGGCTGGACCGCCGACGTCTTCTACGCCCGCTTCACCCAGCGGCTGATCGCCGCCCTGTCGGCCCATACCGCCGAGGGCGGCCTGTACGAGGTGGACATGCGGCTGCGCCCCACCGGGTCCAAGGGGCCGGTCTCGGTGCGGCTGTCCACCTTCGACGACTATTACGCCGGCGAGGCCGAGACCTGGGAGTTCATGGTCCTGACCCGCGCCCGCGTCGTCTGGGCCAGCGATCCCACCTTCGGCGACCGGGTCTCGGCGGCGATCGAGGCGGCCCTGCGTCGGCCGCGTCCCGGCGTGGACGTGCCCGCCGACATCCGCAAGATGCGCGCCCTGATGGATCGGGAGCGCCGCCCGCACGGCTTCTGGGACCTGAAACTGTCGCCCGGCGGCCAGGTGGACGCCGAGTTCGCGGCCCAGTACCGCCAGCTCCAGGCGGCGGTACTGGGCGAGCCCCTGACCCTGTCGACGCTGGAGGCCCTGCACGACGACCCGGTCCTGGCCGAGGCCTGGCGGGTGCAGCAGCGGCTGGCCCATCTGCTGGCCGCCGCCTTCGAAGGCCGGGTCGATCCCGAGGCCGAACCCTCGGTCTTCCGGCTGCGGCTGGCCGAGGCGGCGGGCGCTCAGGACTTCGAGTCGTTGAAGACCGAACTGGCTGAACTGCGGGCCAGGGCGCGCAAGGCCTTCGAACGTGCGGTGCCCCTCACACGCGAAGAGATCAGTCGCGACGGAGAGTCCGAAGAGCCGCGTTCAATCTCCTGACAGGGCTGTCAACGACCGCTCAACGCGGTTCGAGGAGATTATCGAGATGAGAAAGATCGTTCTGAACGGCTTCAGCGCCATGGCCTTGGCCGCCGTCCTCGACGCCGGCGCCGGGGTCGCCACCGCCCAGGTTCCGCCGCCCCCGGCCGACGGTCCTCCGCCGCCCCATGCGCGCGGACCCGCAGACCGCGACGCCGACCTGACCCGCGCCGCCTTCATCGAGGCTCGCGTCGCCCGCCTGACCGCGCTCGACGCCGACCGCGACGGCACGGTCAGCGTGGCCGAGCGTGAGGCCGCCATGCAGGCCAAGCGGGCCGAGCGCGCCGACGACCGTTTCGCCAAGCTGGACGCCAACAGCGACGGCTCCATCAGCCGTGCCGAGTTCGACGCCGGCCACGCCGCCCGCCCGGACCGTGCCGACCGCGGCCCCGGTCCTGAACGCGCTCGGTCCGGTCCTCGCGGCGGTCCCCGTCACGCCATGCGCGGTCACGGCGGTCCGGAAGGGCGCGGTCCCGAAGGGCGTGAACGCGGCCCCGTGGTGATCTCCGAGGTCGCCGCCAAACTGGGCGAGCAGTTCGACAAGATGGACGCCGACCGCAACGGCGTGGTCACCGCCGACGAACGTCGGGCCGCCATGACCGCCCATCGTGCGGAACGCCAGGCCGAGCGTGGGGCCGAGCGTCAGCAACGCCGCGCCGGCCGTCCGGTGCAACAACCCGCTTCCCCGGCTCCGGCTTCGGAGTAAGAACGGTGTCGGGGTCGGCCGTATCGTGCGAATCGGTCCCTTTCGTCAGCAGCGGAAGAGGCGGGTTTGGTCGCGATCGTCGACCCCGACGAGGATCTGGTGCGCCGCGTGGGTCAGGGCGATCCGGCGGCCGCGCAGACGCTTGTCGCGCGCAAGCTGCCGCGAATCCTGGCCCTGGCCCAGCGCATGCTGGGCGACGCGGGCGAGGCCGAGGACGTGGCCCAGGAGACGCTGCTGAAGGCCTGGCGACAGGCGCCAAAATGGACCCCCGGCCAGGCCAAGTTCGACACCTGGCTGCACCGGGTGGCGCTGAACCTCTGCTACGACCGGCTGCGGCGACGGCGCGAGATCCCCACGGAGACGCCGCCGGATCGCCCCGACGACGGTCCGGCGCCGGATCGCGGCCTGTTGGCGGCCGAGACGGGCGCACGGGTCGATGGGGCGCTGAAACGCCTGCCGGACCGCCAGCGCGAGGCGGTGGTCCTGTGTCATTATCAGGAGCTGACCAATATCGAGGCGGCCGCCCTGATGAGCGTCAGCGTCGAGGCGCTGGAGAGTTTGCTGTCGCGCGGACGCCGCGCATTGCGTCTAGCCCTGGCGGACATCGCGCCGGGGATGGAGCCAGGGATGACTAAGGGAGACGGACGATGAAGGCGGATCGGTTGCACGCCCTGGCGGAGGCTTACGGCGCCGACCTGCGTCGGTGGCCCGCGTCTGAACGCGCCTTCGCCGAAAGCCTGATCGCCGCCGATCCGTCGCTGAAGACGGTGCTGGCCCAGGCGGCGGCGCTGGACGCCCTGCTGGACGCCTCGCCCGCCCCGACGCCCTCGGCCGACCTGACGGCGCGCCTGCTGGCCGCCGCGCCGAAGGCCAGGGCCCGTCGCTTCCATCTGGATCGGATCGCCTTTTATCTCGGCGCCGGCTGGGCGGCGGCGGCCTGCGCCGGCGTGGTCGCGGGCGTGGGCCTGACCACCCATGTCACCGCGGACGAACGGGCCGACGCGGTGCTTTACCAATCCTCCCTGGTCGGGGTGGACGATACGGAGGTTCTGGGATGAGCGGACGCAGCCTGAAGATCGCCCTGGCGGCGTCGGTGGCCCTGAACCTGTTCGCCCTGGCCGGCGGAGTCGCCTTCGCCGTCAGCCGGGCCAAGGTGGACGAACGGGTCGCCGAACTGCGCCGCCCCGCGCGTCCCGGCCCCTTCCGAGAGGTGATGGCCCAGCTCGAGCCCGAGGTGCGGCGCGACGTCCGCGCCAAGATGCGGGCCGCCGCGCTCGCGGCCCGGCCCGATTTCGAGGCCGCCCGCTCGGCGCGGGATCAGGCGGTTCAGGCGGCCGCCGAACCCCGGATGGACGCAGCCCGTGTCCAGGCCCTGCTGGATCAGTCGCGCACGGCCGAGATGCGGGGCCGCGCCCGTCTGGAAGGCGGGGCCATCGCCATGCTGGAAAACCTGGATGTCGAGGACCGCAAGGTTCTGTCCGGCCTGCTGATGCGACGTGGCCCCGGTCCCGGCGCCCAGGCGCCCGAGACCGGCCGCAACGCCGCGCCCCCGCCGCCGGGACCGGACGGCCCCGACGGTCCGGGTTAAGGCGGGTTCAGCCCTTTTTCGACGCCCGATAGGCGGCGACGGCGTCCACGGTGGCGCGGACCTTGGCCTCGATGGCGGCCCAGTCGCCCGATTTGACGGCCTCGTCGGTCACCAGTTTTGAGCCCATGCCCGCCGCCACGATGCCCGCGCCGAACCATTTGGCGATGGAGGCTTCATCCGGATCGACCCCGCCCGTCGGCATGATCTTGGCCCAGGGCATGGGCGCCCGGACCGCCTTGACGAAGTCCGGTCCGCCGACCGACGACCCAGGGAACAGTTTGACGATGTCGCAGCCCAGCTCGTGCGCCTCGCCGATGTCGGTCACCGAGCCGCAGCCGGGGAAATAGGCCACCATGCGCCGGTTGCACACCTTGGCCACGTCGGGGACCAGGCAGGGGCTGACCACGAAACGCGCGCCGCGGTTCAGGTAAAGCGACGCCGTGCCGCTATCGACCACCGAACCGATGCCCAGCACCACGTCCGGGTCGGTCCTGATCAGTTCGCGATTGATCTCGCCGAACAGGTCGCAGGCGAAATCCCCGCGATTGGTGAACTCCACCACCGGCGCCCCGCCGCGCGCGCAGGCGCGGATGACGTTCAGGCTGATCTCGGGATCGGAATGATAGAAGACCGGGCAGACGCCCTGGGTCTCCAGCGCCTGAAGCACGCTGACGCGATCATGGGCCATGTCTCAGTCTCCGCCTGTTCCGACCCGCGCCGGAACGCCTGTGTTGCACCGACCGGTCGCCCGGCGTCGCCCCTGCTTATCCCAGCCAACGCGGAAAGCGAAAGCGGCGGGGCCGGGTTTACGACGACGCAGCGGAACATATTGTTTCACCGGTGTCAGAGGCGCGAGGCTCAGTCCCCAGGATGTCGGCGCGCGGGCTTGAAATGCGAGTGTTCAGATGACGAGGCGCTCGCCGGGGGGCCGAGCCATCAGGGCGTCTATGGCGCCCTTTATCGTCAAGCTTCCGGCCGCCGGGGCGCGGCATGTGCGTCGCACTGCGGCGCGAGTTAGAGACAACGCGTACGCGCAACGAAACGGCCGCTTAACCCGCGTTATCTAAAACCAGCCGCAGGAGGGTCACATGATCCAGCTGCCAAGCGCGCAAGACGAAGTCCGCAGGTTAGCCATGCTTCAGTCCCTGGGGCTGAGTGATTGCGCGCCGGACGCCAGTCTTCAGGCGCTGGCCCGACTGGGCGCCGATCTGGCCCAGACGCAGATCGGTCTGGTGAATCTGATCGAGAGCGATCATATCCGCATCGTCGGGGCCGAAGGCTTCCCCGCGTCTCCGATCTGTCGGTGGGACTCCTTCTGCAATCATGCCCTGTTGAACCCCCGAGACCTGTTGTGGGTGTCGGACGCGCGCGCCGATCCGCGCTTCAGCGCCGGGCGTTACGTCGTCGGGGAACCGCACATCCGCTTCTATGTCGGCGTGCCCCTTCTGGTGAACGACTGCATGGTCGGCACCCTGTGCGTCCTTGATCCTGAGCCCCGCCCCTTCGACGCCGGGCTGGCCGCGCGGCTCAGGCTGATCGGCGACGCCTGCGCGGCTGAACTCGCCGAGCGGCACCGCACCAACGCCATGCGACAGGCGCTGGCGGCCTCGGCCGACGCCCTGGTGGACTGTGACCGCGACGGTCGCATCATCGGCTGGTCGGACGGCGCCGAGCGACTGTTCGGCTTCAGCTGTGACGAGGCCCTGAACGCCGAAGTCTCGATCATCATTCCTGCGGAACACAAGGAGGGGCATCGACAAGGCATGCGTCGCTGGCGAGACAGCGGGGCCGCCAGACTGGGCCGTCGTCTCGAGCTTCCCGCAATCCGACGCGACGGCTCGCCCATCGACATCGAACTGTGGATGTCGGTGTCGCACGAGGACGGGCGGCCGCAGGTGCATGCCAACATCCGCGATATCTCCGAACGCCGCGCCCAGGCGCGCGAACTGGCCGCCGCCGTCGCCAAGGCCGAAGAAGCCAACCGAGCCAAGACGGCCTTCCTGGCCAATATGAGCCACGAACTGCGAACGCCGCTGAACGGCGTGACCGCCTGCGCCGGGCTGCTGTCGAGTTCCGTCCTGACGCCGGATCAACAGCGTCTGGTCGGCATCATCACCGGCGCCGCGGACCATTTGAGCGGCCTGATCGCCGACATTCTCGACCTGGCGCGCATCGAATCCGGCGAGCTGAAGCTCAATCCGGCCCCCGTGGACCTGGAGGACTTGGTCAGGGGCGCCGCCGACCTGTGCCGGCTGAAGGCCGATGAAAAGGGCGTGGGCTTGAGGCTGGATCTGAGAGACATCCTCGGCGAACGGGTTTGGCTGGATTCAGCACGCTTCAAACAGGTGCTGGTCAACCTGTTGGCCAACGCCATCAAATTCACCGACTCGGGCGAGGTTCGCCTCAATGTCTCTCGCAAGGGAGACAGGTTCCGGTTCGAGGTCCGAGACACCGGAATCGGCTTCAGCCCGGAACAGCGAAACGCCATCTTCGACCGGTTTCAGCAGGCCGACGCGACGATCACGCGCCGGTTCGGCGGCACGGGTCTGGGCCTGGCGATCTGCCGCGACATCGTGCAGGCCATGGGCGGGGTCATGGACTGCCGCTCGACCCCCGGCAAAGGTTCGGTCTTCTGGGTCGAGCTGGACCTGCAGGCGGTCATTCGGGCCGAACAGTCAGTTCGCTCCGCCGATGAAGGCGCCGGGACGGGCGCCGGGACAGAGCTTGCCGGATTGCGGGTCCTGGTTACGGACGACAATGACACCAATCGGCAGGTGGTGGGCATGATCCTCGAAGCCGCAGGTCTGAGCCCGCAGTTCGCCGAAAATGGACGCGAGGCGCTGGAGGCCGTGGCCCGGGAAGATTTCGATCTCATCCTGATGGACATGATGATGCCGGAGATGGACGGCGTGGAGGCCACCCGTCGATTGAGGGCAGGGGAGGCGGGAGAAACGGCTCGCCACATCCCCCTGATCATGCTGACCGCGAACACCCTGCCCGAACATATCGCCGAAAGCGTCGCCGCCGGCGCAAACGGCCATCTGGCCAAACCGATCACGCCGGCGATCCTGCTGCAGCGCGTTCTCGACGTGCTGGACGATGGGGCCGCCGAGGCGGCGGACCCTCGCCATGAGCGACGCTTCGGGTCCGCCGCCTGAGTCGAAGCGGGCCTGAGTTGAAGCGCAAGGGGTGGAGCCGCTACCATTGGATGATGGGACGGTTCGTGCGGCTCCATCGGGTCCCTGTCCGGGTTACGCCAGCATGCGCACCTTCGGCTCGCGGTCCCACTGACGGGTGCGGGCCGGCGTCAGGAAGGCGTCGGCGCCCGACGACAGGTCGATCACCCCCTCGTCCGGCTCGACCCCGGCCTTGTCCAGCAGGGGCTGGGCCTCGGCGGTGAAACCGACGGCCTTCAGGTGGCCGAAGGCGTCCTTGGCGAAATCGACGGCGGCGCCTTCCTTCATCAGTTGCGCGCAGCCGTCCGCCGACAGGACGATGGCCACGGCGTCGAACAGCACCGAGGGACTGCCGGCCAGTTGACCGTCCGCCGCCAGGGTCGAACCGTCCGCCAGCTTGGCCCCGCCGATCTTGGGCGCGACGACGAAGACCGAACCCCCGTCGCCCTCCACCGCCTTGCGGACCTGGGCGACCACCGCCCCGTCGGACCCGTCGGCGACCAGGATGGCCACCTTGCGACCCTTCAGGATGTCCGGATATTTGCCGATGATCCGCAGCGCCGGCGACGGCTCCAGATTGATGGGGGCGACCGCCGGCTTGGACGCCTTGGGCAGGGGCAGGTTCAGCCCCTCGGCCACCCGCTGGGCCAGTGTCTGATCGACGTTGATCAGGTTGGACAGAATCCGCTCGCGCACGTGCGGCAGCGACACCTTGGACAGCTCGAACACGATGGCGCTGGCCAGGTGGGCCTGTTCGGGCGCGGTCTGGGACTGGAAGAACAACCGCGCCTGGCTGTAGTGGTCGGCGAAACTCTCGGCCCTCAGCCGCACCTTTTCGCCCTCGACCGGCGCCGGCGCTGTGCGGAAGCCGCCCTTGGGATCCTCGCGCGGGCCGCCGTCCTCGCCCGCCTCGGCCAGGCTGTTGGGCTCATAGTTGGCGCGGCCCTTGAAGACCTGGGTCTGCATATGACCGTCGCGCTGGAAGTTCTGGAAGGGGCAGCCCTTGGCCTGGTTGATCGGGATCTGGTGGAAGTTGACCGTGCCCAGACGCGACAGCTGGGTGTCCTGATAGGAGAACAGCCGCCCCTGCAGCAGCGGGTCTTCGGAAAAGTCGATGCCGGGCACGATATTGGTCGGCAGGAAGGCCGCCTGTTCGGTCTCGGCGAAGAAGTTGTCCGGGTTGCGATCCAGCACCATCCGTCCGATCACCCGGATCGGATAATCCTCTTCCGGCACCAGTTTGGTCGCGTCCAGAATGTCGAAGGGCAGGGCGTCGGCCTCTTCCTGGGTGAACAGCTGAACCCCGAACTCCCACTCCGGGAAGTCGCCCTGGGCGATGGCCTCATACAGGTCGCGGCGGTGATAGTCGGGGTCGGCGCCGGCGATCTTGACCGCCTCGTCCCAGCAGGTGGACTGGGTCCCCAGCTTGGGCCGCCAGTGGAACTTGACCAGGGTCGCCACGCCCTCGGCGTTGATCAGGCGGAAGGTGTTGACCCCGAACCCCTCGATCATCCGCAGGGATCGGGGAATGGCCCGGTCCGACATGGCCCACATGACCATATGGGTGCTTTCCGGCATCAGCCCGATGAAGTCCCAGAAGGTGTCGTGCGCGCTGGCGGCCTGGGGATAGCCCTTGTCGGCCTCCATCTTGACCGCATGGATCAGGTCCGGGAACTTGATTGCGTCCTGGATGAAGAAGACGGGGATGTTGTTTCCGACCAGGTCCCAATTGCCCTCGGTCGTATAGAATTTGACTGCAAAGCCGCGCACGTCGCGCGGCGTATCCACCGACCCGGCGCCGCCCGCCACGGTCGAGAACCGGGTGAACAGTTCGGTCTTCTTGCCGACCTCGGTCAGGATCTTGGCGGTGGTGAAGTCCGACAGACTATCGGTCAGTTCGAAGAAGCCATGCGCGGCAGAGCCTCTGGCGTGGACGATCCGCTCGGGGATCCGCTCATGGTCGAAATGCTGGATCTTCTCGCGCAGGATGAAGTCTTCCAGCAGGGGCGAGCCGCGCGGCCCGGCCTTCAGCGAATTCTGGTTGTCGCTGATCGGCGTCCCGTG
The DNA here is from genome assembly GCF_030656255.1 of Brevundimonas sp. Taxonomy (GTDB): domain Bacteria; phylum Pseudomonadota; class Alphaproteobacteria; order Caulobacterales; family Caulobacteraceae; genus Brevundimonas. The sequence continues at coordinate 56,223 of NZ_JAUSOE010000078.1, forward strand.
GTTGGTCGTGGTGCGCGTCTGCGGCGTCGAGGCGGTTTGATGCAGTTCGCCTGCCTCGCCCGGTAGGCTCGCGATTCCTCCGGCGTTCGTCGGTGTCTTGGCCATGTCGGATCCTGTTTTTCGGGCAGCCCAGACCCGTCACAAAGGCGGGCGGCGCCAGACCAACGTCATGGGGCGGCAAACGTTCTGACCGGTTGCGCACAGACGCGTGTTTGGAAGCGCCGGAACGACTTGCCTGGGCCGTGCGCCACCCCATCTGACGCGGCGAGCCACTGGAGGCGGCGAGGGCTGTTTCAGACATTTCAGACGATTCAGACTGTGTTTTTTCTCCCCCGGGTCTGAATTCCGCTAGGAAGCCGCGGAACCCAAGGAACCGCCTGCCATGATGACCGCCATCTTCGTCTTCATCAAAACCGAGCTGGGCTACGCCAATGAGGTGGCGGCCGATATCGTGGACAATGTCGAGAACGTCTCCGAGGTCTATTCCACCTCGGGTCAGCACGACCTGCTGGCCAAGTTCAACCTGCCGCGCGACGCCGACATCGGGACCTTCGTGACCAAACAGGTGCAGACCCGGCCGCATGTCCGCGACACCTTCACCGTCATCACCTTCTCGCCCTTCCTGCCGAAACAGGCCTAGGACTTCCGGGCGTCGGCCTTGCGCTTGACCTCGTCCTTGCGCTCCTCCGCCTCGTCGTCGTCGCCGACCTTCTCCTCGACCGTGGCCGAGAAGCGCTGGAAGGCGCCCAGGCCGACCAGCACCAGGACGGCGGCGATCAGCAGGGCGGAGGGATAGATCAGCAGGGCCACATCCTCGCGCGCCGTCTTGAACACCACCACCAGCGCCTCAAGGAACAGGGCGATGACGATGGTGGACAGGAATTTCGTCAGGCTGCGCCGGGCCTCGGCGGCGCTGCGCCGCTCATTGCCGCGCCGCACCTCATCCTCGAAGATGTATTTGGCCACGTCGAAGACGGCGATGGCGACGATGATATAGCCCAGCATGTCCAGAACGGCGTCGGCCCCCGACTGATCCGGGCGTCCGATCCCTTCCAGCGCGTCCTTCACGCCGAACCCGATCAGGGCCATGGCCGAAAGCAGCAGCAGAAGACTGGCGAAGCCGAAGACGGCGCGGGTCAAATAGGTCATGGCGGTGCAACTCCCTGGCGGCTGTCAACGCGCGAACGGCCAAGCTGTTGCCTCGCCGCAAAAGGGTGACGATGGCCCAAGGGACGGCTAAACCGACGCCATAGGGAGACACGACATGACGCGATCCAACGCGCCCGCCTATCTGACCGGCTTCGGCAACCATTTCGCGACCGAGGCTGCGCCCGGCGCCCTGCCCGTGGGCCAGAACTCGCCGCAGAAGACGCCGATGGGCCTGTATGCCGAACAGCTGTCCGGCACCGCCTTCACCGCCCCGCGCGCCGAGAACCGGCGCAGCTGGCTTTACCGCCTGCGCCCCTCGGCCCAGCACGGCCCTTATGTGGCCTTCGACCAGGGCCGCGTCCGCTCCGGCCCGTTCGACGAGACCCCGCCCAACCCCAACCGGATGCGCTGGGACCCTCTGCCCATCCCCGAGACCTCGACTGACTGGATCGAAGGTCTGGTGAGCTATGGCGGAAACGGCGAGCCCGACGCCGGAACGGGCGCCGGTATTCACCTGTATGTCGCCAACCGGTCGATGACCGACCGCGTCTTCTACGACGCCGACGGCGAACTGCTGATCGTGCCCCAGCAAGGCGCGCACCGGTTCGTCACCGAGATGGGGGTGATCGAGGCCGAGCCCGGCCATGTGGTCCTGATCCCGCGCGGCGTCCGCTTCCGCGTCGAGATCGACGGACCGGTTCGCGGCTATGTCTGCGAAAACTACGGCAGCCCCTTCCGCCTGCCGGACCTGGGGCCGATCGGCGCCAACGGCCTGGCCAATCCGCGCGACTTCGAAACCCCGGTCGCGGCGTTCGAGGACGTCGATCGCCCGACCCAGTGCGTCCAGAAATACGGCGGCCGTCTGTGGGCTACGACCTTCGACCACAGCCCGCTGGACGTGGTGGCCTGGCACGGCAATCTGGCCCCCTGCCGCTATGATACGGCGCGGTTCAACACGATCAACACCGTCAGCTACGACCACCCCGATCCGTCGATCTTCACCGTCCTGACCAGCCCGTCCGAGACGCCGGGCACGGCCAATATCGACTTCGTCATCTTCCCGCCGCGCTGGATGGTGGCCGAGCATACGTTCCGCCCGCCCTGGTTCCATCGCAACGTCATGAGCGAATTCATGGGCCTGGTGACCGGCGCCTATGACGCCAAGGCCGGCGGCTTCGCGCCCGGCGGGGCTTCCCTGCACAACCGGATGAGCGGCCATGGTCCCGATCAGGCCAGCTATGAAGGCGCGATCCGGGCGGAACTGAAGCCGCACAAGATCACTGACACCCTGGCCTTCATGTTCGAGACCCGGGCGCCGATCCGTGTCACGAAATGGGCGTCAGAATCACCCCAGATGCAGCTCGACTATGACGATGTCTGGTCGGGCTTCACCAAAGGACAAGTCGAATGATCCGCATTTCCCTCATCGCCGCCGCCGCCCTGCTGGCCGCCGCCTGCACGCCCCAGACGACAGGCGCCGGCTCCGACGCCCCGATGCAGAGCGCCGAAGCCTCGGCCTGCGCCACGCGCGGCGGCACGATGAAACAGGTGGGCCGGATGCAGTCCTGGCAGTGCGTGATCAGCTACGCCGACGCCGGCAAGCGCTGCACCGACGGCGACCAGTGCCAGGGCGACTGCCGCGTCGAGGGCAATACCGGCATCGAGGCGGGCGCGGCCACAGCTGGCGTCTGCCAGGCCACCAGCGACCGCTTCGGCTGCAATACGCCGGTCGAGGACGGCAAGGCCGGCCCGACCCTCTGCATCGACTGAGGAAGGCAGCCGCTACACGCCTACCCATTCCCGAAATCCTGGCCCTGAAATGAGGGGTGAATCGGTACCGGCTGACACGGACGGCTGGAGCCGAGAGCGGACATGCCAAAGGTCTGTTCGGGGTGAAAGCAGAAGATCCCGTTTCGCCGCAACAGCGGATGGCGACCGTTGCGGAGTGTCCGCTTGGGACGTCAGGCCTTGTTATAGTCCCAGGCCCCCGCTGCGCTGAGCGCTTGCTCGAATGCGTTGCGGCCGGATCCTGCGAGCCATGAGTGAAAAATCTGCATCTCCGGGTTGATTTCTCGCAGGGCGTCAAGGTCGGCGTTCCCTGCGAGAGGTCCCGCGTCAACCAGCGCGGTCAGGCCCGCCAAGAATGGGTTTGCCGCCAAAACCGCGTCGGAGAAGCGAGAATAGGCGATGGGACTCCCTGCCGCTTCGGTGAAACCGGCTTCCAGGTCGGCGCCGGTCACCGCGTCGCTGGCGATCTCAAGCGTTTCGCCGCCGAAGCGCGCTGGATCCGCAAGAATGGCGGCCACGAACTTGCCGATGTCTTCGACCGCCAGGAATTGCATCACCTGGTCTCGGCGGGGGAAGAAGTTGAACCGACCCTCGTCCAGCCCGAAGCCCGGCATCGTCAGCATCTCCATGAACGCCGCCGGACGGACCACCGTGGCGGTGATGGGCAGGGTGCGGATATGCGCTTCGATCCGGCTCTTCGTGTCGAAATGAGCCATCCCGGTCGGGGTGTCGCCGACACCATTGCCCGAGCTATAGACGAGGTGCTTCACCCCGCTCTCGACCGCGAGATCGGCGACGGTGACGCCATAGCGGACTTCTTGCGCATCGGTCACGGCGCCGCCCGGCGAACTCGGCTGCACGCTGAAGACGCCGTACGCACCCTTCATCGCCATCCGAATTTCATCGACGTCGTCGAAATCGCCCTGGAAGAGTTCAACCCCGGCTTCTCCAAGCGCCGCCGATTGCGGCGACGTCGTATCGCGAACCAGGGCGCGAACCGGCCAACCGGCTTTCAGAAGGGAAGCGGCGACCGATCCGCCCTGTTGGCCGGTGGCGCCGAACACCAGGATCGGCTGTTTGATGTCAGACATGAATACCCTCGCTTGCTCGAAGGTTACCTATATATACTGCTGGGAATGGGCCGGAAGACGGCACATTTTTGAGCCTCAGGCACAAGGATGATACGCGTGCACCGATCGATCCACGGGCGCCCCTATGCGGAGACGGAGGACGGCCCCCGATTTACGCCCTGTGCGCCCAACAGCGTCCTGGCGCGGCTTGGCGACAAATGGACCATTCTCGTCATGTCCCACCTCGCGGTGGCGGACGGCCATCGACTCCGTTTCTCGGCCCTTAAGAGCGGTATCGACGGGATCACTCAGCGGATGCTGACGCTGACCCTCCGCAATCTGGAGCGCGACGGTCTGCTCACGCGGCACTACTTTCCGGAAGTGCCGCCGCGCGTCGAATATGAGCTGACCGAGATGGGGGCGAGCATGCTGCCCGCGCTGGAGGGGTTTACCTCCTGGATCCGGACTAACTGGCCGCGAATTGCCGAAAGCCGCGCCGCCTATGACAACGCTCAACGGTAGAGCGCAGGTCTCGCCCCTCAATCCCCGTGCTTGCCGTTGCTGGAGAATTCCGGCGGCGCCGCCTTGTGGATGAACTGCTCCGCCACCAGCCAGGCCTTGAACGGCCGCAGGCAGCCCAGGCACATGATCACCAGGATCGGCAGGGTCACCACGGCATGCACCCAGATGGGCGGCTTCACGCTGAAGTCGAATATCATCAGCAGGATCATTCCGACTACGCCCACCGCCGTCATGACGAAGAAGGCGGGACCGTCGGCCGGGTCGGCGAACCCATAGCTCAGCCCGCATTTGGGACAGGCCTCGCGCAGGGTCAGATAGCCCTTGAACAGCGGCCCCTCGCCGCAGCGGGGACAGCGACAGGCCAGGCCGGTCTTCAGGGTGCTGAGGCGCGGATAATCGGTCATGGCCCCATCATGGGCCGGATCGCGCCGCCTGTCGCCGGACGAACCGTCCTATCCGTAGAATCACGGTCACTGTCGGTTAACCGCGATTAAAGAGCTTGTGGGGCAAGGCTCGACGGATATGTCCGGGACCCCGCACAGCAAGCGTATCCTGAAGTCGACCGTGGCGGCCGCCGCGGCCGGCGCGGTTGTGTTCGCGCCGCTGGCGCCGCTGGCCCAGGAAGCCGGCCGGTCGCGCGATCCGCTGTCGATCAACATCGGTCAATCCAGCGAATTCACCCGTGTCGAGTTCGGCGGCGTCATCGGCGCGCGCAGCCAGGTCCGGCGCGAGGGCGACAAGGTCATCGTCCGCCTGGGCGTCTCGGCCGCGCCGGATGTCTCGCGTCTGCGCGTCGATCCGCCGGAGGGGGTCAAGGCCGTCGAGACGCGGCTGGCGCGGGGCGGGGCGACCGATCTGGTCATCACCCTGGCCGAGGGCGCCGATGCCCGGTCCGGGGCGGCTGACGGCGCGGTCTGGCTGAACCTTTACGCGCCCGGCAAGGCGCCGGAGCCGACGCAGGAAGAGCGGGCGGCGCTCGTCAATTCCGTCGTCCCCGTCCGCGCCGTCTCCTCGCCGGAGAAGACCGTCCTGACCTTCCAGTGGGGCGCGCCGGTCGGCGCCGCCGTCTTCCGCCGGGGCGAGGCGGTCTGGGTCGTGTTCGACACCGCCGCCAAGATGGACCTGACCGGGGCCAAGGCCCTGGGACCGGCCAAGGAGGCCCGCTGGGCCGCCGGGCCGGACTATACCGCCGTCCGCATCGCCGCTCCCGACGGCCTGGCCGTGGCGGCCGAGGGCCAGGGCGGAACCTGGACTGTGACCATCGGCGGTTCGCCCGCCGGCGCTTCGGGCGTCGAGGTGGAGCGGTCTGACGACGGGTCCGCCACCCTGGTGGCGCGGATGGCCGGGGCGACCAAGACCGTCTGGCTGACCGATCCCCTGGTCGGCGACCGTTTCGCCGCCGTCACCGCCCTGGCGCCCGGCAAGGGGTTTGCGGGCGCGCGCAGCACCGTCGATCTCAGCCTGATCCCCACGGCCCAGGGGCTGGCGGTCGAGACCACGACCGACGATCTGAAGATCGAGGCGGCGGGCGACCTGGTCACGCTCAGCCGTCCGCAAGGCCTGACCCTGTCGCCGCCGTCGGCGACCCTGGAGGCCGCCGCCCATGAGAGCGACGCCCCCAAGCCCGCGCCCCATCCGGCCCTGATCCTGGAGGAATGGGCGACAGCGGGCGAGGACGGCTTCTCGCAACGCTATCGCCGCCTTCAGGATGCGGCGGCTCAGGAAACCATCGCCGGAACTGACAATCCCCGCGCCCCCATCGCGGCGCGGATGGCCCTGGCCCGTTTTCTGGTCGGGTCCGGCCTGAACTATGAGGCGATCGGCGTCATCAACGCCCTGGTCGCCAAGGCCCCCAACATGCAGGGTGAGCCCGAGGTGCGCGGCCTGCGCGGCGCCGCCCGCGTCGGCGTCGGCCGGCTTGAAGAGGCCCAGGCCGACTTCGCCGGCTCGGCCCTGTCCAACGATCCCGCCTCCAAGGTCTGGCAGGGCTATATCGCCGCCGAACAGGGCGACTGGGAGGGCGCGCGCCGCGCCTTCGCCGCCGGGGCCTCGGTCATCGACGACTTCCCCAAGGAATGGCGCGCCCGCTTCGGCGCCGCCCACGCCCTGGCCGCCATCCAGACCAACGACTTGCCGGCTGCGCGCCAGCTGCTGGCCTATGTCTTCAGCCAGAACGCCTCGGCCGCCGATCAGCTGACCGCCCGCGTGGTTCAGGCGCGTCTGTTCGAACTGTCCGGCGACACGGATCGGGCGCTGGCGGTGTACAAGGCCGTTGCCCGCGCCCCGCTGGACGGCATCGCCACCCCCGCCAAACTGGGCGCCATCGGGCTGGAGCTGGACAAGGGCGTCCTGACGCCGGATCAGGCGGCCCAGCAGTTGGAGCAGTTGAAATGGCGCTGGCGCGGCGACGCCACCGAACTGGCGGTCATCCGCAAACTGGCCAATCTCTATCTTCAGCAAGGCCGCTATCGCGAGGCCCTGGACGCCCTGCGCGGCGCCGGCAAGCGGATGTCCGGGGTGCCCGGCGCCGCCGAGATCTACGCCGACCAGTCCAACGCCTTCCGCGCCCTGTTCCTGGAAGGCGCGGCCGACGGCCTGCAGCCCGTTCAGGCCCTGGCCCTCTTCTATGATTTCCGCGAACTGACTCCCATCGGCGCCGACGGCGACGAGATGGTGCGCCGTCTGTCGCGCCGCCTGATCGACGTCGATCTGCTGGACCAGGCCGCCGAACTGCTGAAACACCAGGTGGACGAGCGGCTGGACGGGGTGGCCAAGGCCCAGGTCGCCACCAATCTGGCCACCGTCTATCTGATGGATCGCCAGCCGGAGAAGGCGCTGCAGGCCATCTGGAGCTCGCGCACCACCCTGCTGCCCAACGCCATCAACAGCGAGCGCCGGGCGCTGGAGGCGCGCGCCCTGATGGACCTTGGCCGCTACGACCACGCCCTGGAGGTTCTGGACCGCGATCAGTCCGGCCCGGCGCGCGAGGTGCGCGGCGACATTCTGTGGAAACAGCAGAAATGGGCCGAGGCCGCGCCCCTGTACGAAGCGCGTCTGGGCGATCGTTACAAACAGGGGGATGCGCCCCTGACCCAGGCCGAGGAAAGCTGGCTGATCCGCGCCGGCGTCGGTTACTCGCTGAGTGGAAACCCCGCCGCCCTGGATCGTCTGCGCGGCCAGTATTCGCCCTTCATCGCCCGGGCGCGGTCGGCCAATGCGATCCGCGTGGCCCTGGACGACAATCTGTCGGGCCTGGCCGGGGCGAACGATTTCGCCGCCCTGTCGGCCAACGCCGACACCTTCGTCGGCTGGGTCAACGCCGCCAAACAGGACTTCCGAAAGGAAACGGGCGGGAATCGCCCTGCGACCCCCGCCCGTTAATCGGTTGATCGGTCCCCGAAGGGACCGGAAAAACCTTAGCCGTTGACGGCGTCCTTCAGCGGCTTCGAGACGCGGAAGCGGACGGCCTTGGAGGCGGCGATCTTGATGGTCGCGCCCGTGGCGGGGTTGCGGCCTTCACGCTCGGCGCGGGCGGCGGTGTCGAAGACGCCCAGGTTCGAGATGCGCACGTCGCCGCCGGCCTTCAGGCTGGCGTGGATGTTTTCGACGATGGCGGTCAGCACCTTGCCGGCGTCGGCCTGCGAAACACCGGCGTCCTTGGCGACGGCGGCGATCAGTTCGGCTTGAGTGGTCATAAGAAGCGTTTCCAGTGTTAGTCGCCCGATTCAGGGCGAGGACTGGGGGATCAACACGGATTTCGTCCGGCATTGCAAGCGTGTAAAAGGCGCAAAGCCTTATGGGGCGGGGATTATCCGGTTCCGGACGCCCGCTGGAAGCTCTCGACCAGGCTGCCGGCGACCAGTCTCCAGCCGTCCACCAGCACGAAGAAGATCAGCTTGAACGGCAGGGACACCACCACCGGCGGCAGCATCATCATACCCATGGACATCAGCACGCTGGCGACCACCAGATCGATCACAAGGAACGGAACGAAAAGGAGAAATCCGATTTCGAAAGCCTTCTTCAGCTCGCTGATCATGAAGGCCGGCGTGACCACGCGCAGGGGCAGCTCCTGCAGGTTGGTCGGCGCCTCCACACGGCTCAGACGGGTGAACAGGGCCAGGTCGCCGCGGTCCACCTGGGCCAGCATGAAGGTTTTCACAGGTTCCGACGCCGCATCGAAGGCCTGGGGCAATTCCATCTGCTGATCCAGCAGCGGACGGACGCCCGAATCATAGGCGTCCTGCCAGGTCGGGGCCATGACGATGGCGCTCAGGAACAGGGCCAGGGATACCAGAACCGCGTTCGGCGGCGACTGCTGCATGCCCAGGGCGGTCCGCAACAGCGACAGGACCACGACGATTCGCACGAAACTGGTGGTCATGATGACGATGGACGGCGCCAGCGACAGCACCGTCATCAGCCCGACCAGCTGCACCACCCGCTGCGTCAGACCCGCGCCGCTGCCCAGGTCGATATTGATGGCCGAGCCGCTGGCCGCATCCTGAGCGAAGGCGGCCAGCGGCCAGGCCAGGCAGACCAGAGTGGTGAACAGCGACAGCAGGGCCGCGCGCTTCAGCTCGGACGCGGCGGGAACCGCAAACACCTTTTCCCTCCCCCTGCGGGGGAGGGGGGCGGAGCGCAGCGGAGCCGGGCGGGACGGGCAGGGCGACCCATCGACAGTCCGTGCGGCGTCGCCTTGCCGCCCCCACCCCGTCGCTGCGCGACGCCTCTCCCCCGCAGGGGGAGGGAGAATGCCGGACCCCCTCACTTGAAGATCTCCGGCTGGCGCGGCTCGATCAGTTCGCGGCCTTCGCCCAGCAGGATCAGCCGCTCTTCCGCGTCGATCCGCACCAGCACCAGCCGGCGCGCGGGATCCAGCACCAGGGTCTCGACCACCTGCATCCGCCGCTCGCCGCGCTGGGCGTTCAGTCGGGCCATCAGCTGCGGCGCATAGCGGCGCGCGGCATAGGCGGCCAGGCCGATCAGACCCAGGGTGAAGGCCAGGCCGAAGACGGCGCGGGCTAGATCGAGGAAATTCATACGCTTAAGGCCCCGCGCAGTCGGCGCTGTTCCTCAAGTCTTAACCACCACGGTTAACGATGGGTTTAGATAACGGCCTGTTAACCATGCAGGCGGCATTTTCTGCCCATCGCACGCATCCGCGTCGCACGGGAGATCGCCATGGGCGTCGCCGACATACCGCTGCTGGGGCAGATCAAGGGCCGGCTGGGCTGGCTGGACGAGCGCCAGAAGCTCATCGCCGAAAACGTGGCCAACGCCGACACGCCGGGCTTCGTCGGCCGCGATCTGAAACAGCCGACCGACTTCGCCGCCGCCCTGCGTTCGGGCGGGGGGCTTCAGGTCGTCCGCACCAACCGCGCCCACATCGCCCCGGCCGTCAGCGCGCCTCGATTCGACCCGACCAAGTCGCCGGACTCCGAGACCACCCTGGACGGCAATTCCGTGGTGGTCGAGGAGCAGATGCTGAAGATGGCCGAGAGCCGCATGGCCTATGACGCCGCCATCGGCTTCTACCAGAAATCCATGTCCATGCTCCGCATGGCCGCGCGCAAGCCCGGCGCGGGCTGAGACGAAGGACTGACCCATGCCTGATCCCATCCCCCCGTCGAACAGCGCCATGGCCGTGGCGGCCTCGGCCCTCAAGGCCCAGCAGTCGCGCATGCGCGTGATCGCCGAGAATATCGCCAACGCCCAGTCCACCGCCCGGACCCCCGGCGGCGAGCCCTATCGCCGCCAGATCCCGGTTTTCCAGGCGCGCGAGGTCGACGGCGCGACCGGCGTGACCCTGGCCGAGGTCCGGCCCGACCAGGGCGAGTTCAAGATGGACTATGACCCCTCGCACCCGGCGGCCAACGCCCAGGGCTATGTGATGCGGCCCAATGTCGACACCCTGGTGGAAGCCATGGACATGCGCGAGGCCCAGCGCGCCTACGAAGCCAATCTGAACGTCATCGAGACGGCGCGGTCCATGGACAGCCGCACCCTCGACATCATCAAACGCTGAGGATTAGGCTATGAACCCGATGATGGCCGCCCGCGCCTACGCCGCCGTTCAAGGCACGGCCATGCCCACGGCGGCGCAGGCCCCCGCCTCCGGCGACAACGGCTTCGCCGACCTGGTCAAGAACGCCATGACCGACATGACGCAGCAGTCGCGCTCGGCCGAGACCCAGATGACCCAGTCGATCCAGGGCAACGGCAATCTGATCGACGTGGTCACGGCGCTCAGCTCGGCCGAGGCGTCGTTGGAAACCGTGATGTCCGTCCGCGACCAGGTGATTTCCGCCTACAAGGAAATCATGGCCATGCCGATCTGATCCGCCGGAGCGCACCCTAGATTTTTCAGGTTCCGGGCGGGGAGTTCCGGATCGGGGGTGCGCCGAAATCTGCGCCCTGGCCTGACGTCTTGCCGATCAGGCGGCGCCGCGCCGCGCGCAGGTCGCGGAGGGCCAGGGGCGCCAGGGTCCAGGGCTCGATGCAATAGCGGTGGAACAGACGGGGGGGATCCTGCACCAGGCGATAGGCCCATTCGATCCCCGCGCGGCCCATCCAGCGCGGCGCCGGATTCTGGGTTCCCGCCTCATAGTCGAAGGCGGCGCCGACCGACAGGATGACACAGTCGGGCAGGGCGTCGAACACGGCCAGGGTCCACAGCTCCTGGCGCGGCATGCCCATGCCGACAAACAGGATATGCGGTTGATAGGCCTGAATCTCCGCGACGATTTCGGCGTTGTCGGCCGAACCTGCGCGGGCGTCGAAGAAGCCGTGGCGGGTGCAGATCTCGGTCTTGGGGTAGCGCGCGCCTAACCGGCGCGCCGCCTCTTCGCCCACGCCCGGCGCGCCGCCGACCGCCATGACGCGCCAGGCCTTGCGGTTCGCGACGCTCCAGAAATGGTCGCGCCAGTCCAGATAGGTGCAGCGATGAAAGCCCCGGCTGTGCAGCCCCAGGGCGCGCGAGAACCAGATCATCGGCGTCGAATCGACCTCGATCAGATCGGCCATCTCGTAGAAGGCCTGCATCTCAGGATGTTTCTGGAGCAGATAGAGACTGTGCAGATTGTGGTTGGCCACTACGCTCTTGCGGCGCTCGGCCACGGCGTTCTGGACGTGATGCAGCACTTCCTCGGGCTTCACCAGATCGACCAGCTGACCGAACATGTGGACGCGTTCACGCCGACGCCGACGCTTGCGATAGGTCGCGCGAGGGGTCGTGCGCCGCTCTTGCGCCTTGGAAACTCGGGACGGATCCGCCATCGCTCCCAGATAGGGGGGCGGCTCTCAAAGCGAGGTAAGCGAACAGGCTTAACGGGGCGCAACCCTGTCCGACAGCCGCCTGCGCCGGGGCCTCCCGCCTCGCTTGCGAAATAAAACCGACCTCCGACGAAAAAACTCTGTTGACCCCGCCCGGACCCTCCCTTAGAGGTCCGCGCCTTCCCGATGGAAACGCCGCAAGGCGCTGCCGACGGGGCCCAGATGGCGGAATTGGTAGACGCGCTGGCTTCAGGTGCCAGTGGCTTAACGGCCGTGGAGGTTCGAGTCCTCTTCTGGGCACCATATTATAGACGGCGTCGTGTTTTCGGACACGGCGCCGTTTGCTTTTTTGGCCTATCGCATCGCGCGCGGCGCTCTGCTGCTTGAGGCCGCTTTTGACCTTGGCCCTGCGCGTGTAAGAACCTGTCCATGACCGTTTACCTGCACGAGGGCGACCTGCCCGACGACCTGGATCTTGGGCCGGACGTCGCCATCGATTCCGAGACCATGGGCCTGCGCTTCCGCCGCGACCCCCTGTGCGTGGTCCAGTTGTCGGCTGGCGACGGAAACGCCCATGTCGTGCGGCTGAAACGCCCGGACTATGACTGCCCCAATCTGAAGCGTCTGCTGACCGATCCGGCGGTGACCAAGATCTTCCACTTCGGCCGGTTCGACATCGGCATGTTCCTGCTGCACCTGGGGGTCGAGACGCGGCCGGTCTATTGCACCAAGATCGCCTCCAAACTGGCCCGCACCTACACCGACCGCCACGGGCTGAAGGACGTGGTGCGCGAGACGGTCGGCGTCGACCTGTCCAAGGCCCAGCAGTCGTCCGACTGGGGCGCGGTCGAACTGACCCAGGCCCAGCTGGACTACGCCGCCTCGGACGTCCTGTATCTGCACGCCGCCCGCGCCAAGCTGGACCTGATGCTGGCGCGCGAGGGCCGCACCGAACTGGCGGCCCAATGTTTCGACTTCCTGCCGACCCGGTCGGCGCTCGATCTCGCCGGCTGGGACGAGATCGACATCTTCGCCCATAGCTGAGGCGCGCTTGACCGAACCCGGCGAAAAGACACGCATTCAGGCGGACGCCGCAGACGAGGCCCGGGTGGTCCTGGCCGGGGCGCGCTGGCGGGCGCGCTCGCAGCGGGTGAAACTGTACCGGCGCGTCCTGCCCATCATCATCCTGGTGCTGGCGGGAGGGACCCTGACCTGGACCGTGTTCCGCACCGTCATGTCCGGGGTCGAGCGCAAGGCCAGCCAGGGCCAGGAGGTCCGGCTGGACAAGCCCCTGTTCCACGGTCAGGACGCGCAAGGCCGCGCCTTCACGGTCGGCGCCCAGGGCGCGGTCCGCGATCCGGCCACCGGCCATTTCCGCCTGGTCGGCCCGGCGCTGAAGCTGAACCTGGGCGGCCGCAAGGTCACCGAAATGACCGCCGACGGTGGCACCTACAACGAACAGGCCAAGACCGTGACCATCGGTCCGAACGTGCGGATCTCGGACGGCGGCTCCGGCTTCGTCCTGACCACGCCCGAGGCGGTGGTCGACACCAATACCGGGATCATCACCGGTTCACGGGGCGTTCAGGGCGCCGGCCCTATTGGAACCATCAACGCTTCGTCCTATGCGATCTATGATCAGGGCGAGCGCGTGGTGTTCAACGGCTCTGGCGACACCAAGATAAGCGGGACCATCAATCCCTCGGGATCAGGCGAATGACGGCGATGACAGCGAAAACCCAATACGCCCGGACCGTTGCGGCGCTGGCGGCCCTGACCCTGCTGGCCCTGCCGGCCGTCGGCGACGCCCAGAGCGCGGGCGCCAGTTCGAACCAGCCCATCGCCTTCGGCGCGGACACGGGCGAACAGTCCGCTGAACGTATCAGCCTGCGCGGCCGGGCCGAAGTGACCCAGGGCCAGAACCGTCTGCGGGCCGAGGCCATCACCCTGTTCCGCAACGCCGCCGGCGATCCTGAACGGGTCGAGGCCACGGGCACCGTCTATTTCGTCACCCCGACCCAGTCGATGCGCGGCGACCGCGCCGTCTACACCCTGTCGAACGGCGAACTGGTCGTGACCGGCAACGTCATCCTGAACCAGGGCAAGAACGTCCTGACGGGCGGGCGGCTGGTCTATAACGTCAACACCGACGCGGCCAATATGTCGGGCGCCCCGCGCGGCGGGACCGCAGGCAGCCGTATTCAGGGCGTCTTCTATCCCAACGGGACCAACTGAGGCCGACCGGCCCAGGACGTAAGAACGGGATCTGAGGATTTGGCGCGCAAGGAACTCTCGGCCCTGAACCTGTCCGACCGGCCGGCCGCCGCGCCGGAACCGGCGGTCTCGGCTGCGGAAAAAGGCCTGCGGGTGCGCAATATCGCCCGCGCCTTCGGCCAGCGCCAAGTGGTGAGCGACGTCTCCCTGACGGTTCAGCGCGGCGAGGTCGCGGGCCTGCTCGGTCCCAACGGCGCCGGCAAGACCACCTGTTTCTACATGATCACCGGCCTGATCCCGCCGGATTCCGGCACGATCTGGCTGGACGGCGAGGACATCACCAGCCAGCCCATGTACCAGCGCAGCCGCATGGGCCTGGGCTATCTGGCCCAGGAGGCCTCGATCTTCCGCGGCATGACGGTCGAGCAGAACATCATGGCGGTGGTCGAGCTCAACTATCCGCGCGATCAACTTCAGTCCGAAACCGACCGCCTGCTGAACGAACTGCATATCGACCACCTGCGCCACGCCCCGGCCACCGGCCTGTCGGGCGGCGAGCGTCGCCGGGTCGAGATCGCCCGCGCCCTGGCGGGCCGCCCGTCCTTCATCCTGCTGGACGAACCCTTCGCCGGCATCGACCCCCTCGCCATCGCCGACATCCGTTCGGTCATCCGCTATCTGGCGGACCAGGGCATCGGCGTGCTGATCACGGACCACAATGTCCGCGAGACCCTGGACATCACTGACCGGGTCTCGATCATCTCGGGCGGGTCGGTCCTGTTTGAGGGCACGGCTGAAGAGGCGGTCAACGACGCCGAGGTCCGCCGGGTCTATCTGGGCGAAAACTACGCCTGATTTCGACGGGGCCTGTCGCACACAGGGCCTTTGACCGTCGCAGCGCCCCGCATTCGCACGGCTGCGCACCGGCGTTTGTCGGGCGTTAACCAATGCGGCCACATCCTGCACAGCAAGTTCCGGGCCAGTTGGCGCGCCGGCAGGATTTTTCGAACGTGATCGGGCAACGTCTAGAGATCAGACAGGGGCAGGGGCTGGTCATCACGCCCCAGCTGCAGCAGGCGATCAAGCTGCTGCAACTGTCGAACCTCGAGCTCGAGGAGTTCGTCGAGGCCGAGCTGGAACGCAATCCCCTGCTGCAACGCGACGAGCCCGAGGGCGACGGCCCCGACGCGCCGGAACAGGTTTCAGCCGCTCCGGACGGCGAAATGTCCTTCGGCGACGGGGTCGGCCAGGATTCCGTCGCCTCGATGGACGCCGGGTCCGACGACGTCTACGGCGACGCCGCCCCCGGCGAACGCACCAGCGACCGTATGACCGACGAAGCCCAGCCCGGCCTGTCCGACTGGTCCAGCGCCGGCAAGGGCGGTCAACTGTTCGAGGGCGACGGCGAACGGCCCGACGCTCATGAGCTGACCTTGTGGGAGCATCTGCAGGCCCAGGCCTCATCGGCCGGCTTGTCGCCCGCTGATCACGCCATCGCCCTGACCCTGATCGACGCCACCGACGAGGGCGGCTATCTGCGCGGCGAAATGGCCGAGTTCGCGGATCGGCTGGGCGTCGGCCTGGATCGGATCGAGGCGGTCGTGGCCGTCTGCCAGGGGTTCGAACCGACCGGGATCATGGCCCGTTCGGTGCCGGAATGCCTGAAGTTGCAACTGATCGAGCGCAATCGGTTCGATCCGGCCATGGGCGCCCTGCTCGACAATCTGGACCTGCTGGCCCGTCGCGACCTGGCGGGCCTGAAGAAGATCTGCGGCGTCGACGGCGAGGATCTGGCCGAGATGATCGCCGAGCTGAAGGCCCTGACGCCGCGGCCCGGCGCCGGCTTCGGCGGCGAACCGGCCCAGACGGTGGTGCCCGACGTCCATGTCCGGCCCGACCCGGCCGGCGGCTGGCGGGTCGAGCTGAACGCCGACACCCTGCCGCGCCTGCTGATCGACAAACGCTATCACGGCCTGGTCCAGGCCGGCGCCCGGTCCGACACCGAAAAGACCTTCGTCGCCGACTGCGCCGCCCAGGCCAGCTGGCTGGTCAAGTCGCTGGACCAGCGGGCCAAGACTATTCTGAAGGTCACGTCCGAGATCGTGCGTCAGCAGGACGCCTTCCTGGCCTTCGGCGTCGAATTCCTTCGCCCCCTGAATCTGAAGACGGTGGCCGACGCCATCGGCATGCACGAATCGACGGTCAGCCGCGTCACCTCGAACAAATATGTCTCGACCCCGCGCGGGGTGTTCGAGCTGAAATTCTTCTTCACCGCCGCCATCCAGTCCGTGGACGGCGCCTCGACTCATTCGGCCGAGGCGGTCCGTCATCGGATAAAAACAATGATCGACGGCGAAGGGCTGGGCGGCGACGTTTTGTCCGATGATCGGATCGTCGAAATCCTTAAGGAGACGGGCATAGATATAGCCCGTAGGACGGTCGCTAAGTACCGGGAAGCCTTGAGGATTCCATCCTCCGTCGAACGCCGCAGGATGCTTAAGACCGGCTGAAGCGTGACCACAAATCGGTGATCTCGATTGACACCAAATGCGGTCGGGAGCGTTCTATCCGTATGCAAGTCCAAGTCAGCGGCAAGCAAGTGGATGTCGGCGAAGCGTTAGGCTCGCGCATCTCCCAGGAACTCGAAGACGGGGTCGGAAAATACTTCGCCCGCGGCGGTGACGAGGCCGAAGTCGTGGTGTCCAAGGACGGCCACAACTTCAAGGTGGACTGTTGGGTCCGCCTGGCCTCGGGCCAGACGCTGGTGACGACCGGGTCGGGCGGCGACGCCCACTCGGCCTTCACCGAGGCGCTGGATCGTCTCGAAAAGCGGGTCCGTCGCTATAAGCGTCGACTCAAGGATCACCACATCGGGCCCAAGGGCCTGTCGCCTGAGAAAACCGAAAACGCCGCCCGCGAAGTCGCCCGCAGCATCGTGCTGAGGGATCCCGACACCGTCGAGGACGACATGTTCGGCGATACAGGCGAAAACGACGGTCCGCCGCCCGTGGGCATGGTCATCGCCGAGACCGAGCATGAGATCCGCACCATCACGGTCGGACGCGCGGTCCTGGAACTGGACATGACCGGCTATCCGGTGGTGCTGTTCCGCAGCGCGGCGCACGGCGGCCTGTCGGTCGTCTATCGCCGGCCCGACGGCAATGTCGGTTGGATCGACCCCGAACGTACGAAGAAGTCGAACGGACATTAGACTTACGGCTTAGTTTGACTTTGCCGCGGGAGCCTCTAAAGGGGCGCCCGCGGCCGCCAGTCGCTTATCTAGAGTTGGGCTACCCATGGATATCGCAGATCTGCTCGCGCCGAACGGCGTGGTGCTGCGTGGCGGCGCCTCGTCGAAACGTCAGGCGCTTCACGCCGTGGCCGAGGCTGCGGCCCAGGCTCTGGGCGTCGACCAGGGCCGTATCTTCGAGGCCTTGCTGGAACGCGAAGCCCTGGGCTCCACCGGTTTGGGCTCTGGCGTCGCCGTGCCTCACGCCCGTCTGAAAGAGATCGACCGGGTCACGGCCGTCTTCGTGCGCCTGGATACGCCGGTGGCCTATGAGGCGGTCGATGATCGTCCAGTCGATCTGCTGCTGGCCCTGTTCGCCCCGCCCAAGGACGGGGCCGAACATCTGCGCGCCCTGGCGGCGGTCTCGCGCGCCCTGCGGTCGTCGGAACTGCGTGAACAACTGCGTCAGGCCCGGACGGTCGATGCGATCAAGGCCCTGTTCGTCAAGGACGAGGCGCCCGCCACGGCCGCCTGACCGGTCGGGCCGTCAAGGGCGGCCACCGGCCGCCCCTTCTCTTATTCAGTGAACCGAGACC
>NZ_JAUSOE010000079.1 GCF_030656255.1 Brevundimonas sp.
CGTCTCGGGCTGGAAGGGTTTGGTGATCAGGAAGGTCGGCTCGGGCCGCTCGCCGGTCAGCAGACGTTCCGGGAAGGCGGTGATGACGATCACCGGCACGTCCATGTTCTTCAGGATTTCCTTGACCGCATCGATGCCCGACGACCCGTCGGCCAGTTGGATGTCGGCCAGGACCAGACCCGGCTTGTGGCGGGCCACGGCCTCGATGGCTTCGTCATGGGTGGTGGCCGCGCCGGTGACGCGGTGGCCCAGTTCCTTGACCAGGCTCTGGATATCGGCCGAGATGATGGCCTCGTCCTCGATCACCAGAACATCGGTCGCCAGTTCGGCGTCGATGTCGGACTGGGCTTCGGCGATCAGGCGCTCGACGTCGCGGGCGTCGGCCGACAGAATCTGGGCGGCCTCCGACGGTGTGAAGCCTTCGAGCGCGGTCAGCAGGAAGGCCTGACGCGAGCGCGGTGCAATGCGCAGCAGACGACTGGAGGCGTCGGTGCGGCCATCGACGGCGCTGACGTCTTCCAGCTGCGCCCCGGTCGAGGACCAGATGGCGTGGAAGACGTGATAGAGGGCGACGCGCGGCGTCATGTCCGGCGAAAGCTGTTGCTCACCGGCCGCCAGGGCCTCGAGCGCGACACGCACATAGTTGTCGCCTGTCGCCTGATCGCCGGTCAGCGCCCGTGCATACCGACGGACATAGGGCAGATGCGGCGCAAGTCTGGCCAGAAGGCTCATTCTAGATAGTCCCCGACAAAATTCATCAGCTCCGCCTTATAAGGCGCAGCTCTAGAGCGGACTTGAACGTATCAAGCGGGCCACGGTTCCATGCTGAAATACAAGCTTCAGCATAAAATCCCAAAATGGGAGGAACCCGCTCGCCCGGGCGACGTTATCGGGTTCGCATTTCTGCACTGCAGTTGGGTGGGCGGTGTTCTGTCTATGATCAATTCTTCCGATTCCTCGCGGCGTAAGGACGTCGAAAATGCGGGGGAGGCGGGGCTCGAGGAAGCTCGACTTCGCCAACAGGCCATCGGCGTCAAGCTACGCCACATGTTCGACGAGGTGGTCAACGAGCCTGTGCCTGACGAATTCCTGGAAATTCTGAAGCGCGCCGACGCCAAGGCGTCGGGCGGTGGCGCATGAGCACGTCTCGCCTGGGCGCGGCCCCAAAACCCGCTTCGGCCGACGACGACGGCTTCAAGCGCGAACTGGTTCAGCTGATCCCGCATCTGCGCGCCTTCGCGCGGACCCTGACGGGCGATCCGACCGCCGCCGACGATCTGGCGCAGGACGCCATGATGAAGGCGTGGGACGCGCGGGCCAGCTATCAGATGGGCACCAACATGAAGGCCTGGACCTTCATGATCCTGCGTAACCAATTCTATTCCGAAAAGCGCCGCTCGTGGCGCCAGTCGCAACTGGATCAGGAGGCCGCCGAGCGGACCCTGGTGGCGGTCGACGATCCCGAGGCGCCGGTCGCCCTGGACGAATTGCGCCAGGCGCTGAAGACCCTGCCGGAAGAACAGCGTGAAGCCCTAATCCTGGTCGGCGCGGGCGGTTTCGCCTACGAAGAGGCGGCCGAGATCTGTGGCTGCGCCGTGGGTACGGTGAAAAGCCGCGTCAGCCGGGCGCGTCGCGCCCTGGCGGCCACGCTGGAAAAAGGCGGCTACGGCCGCGACGGCAAGGCGGCGGGCGACGCGATGCGCTCCATTCTCGGCGAGGCCGACAGGCTGGCCGGCGCCCGGTCCTGATCCCCGGTGGCGGAAGAGACCAGACCCGGCGACGCGGACGCGCAGCCTCGCCTGGGTCGGAAATTGAACACCGCCCGGTTCCAGGGCATCCGCTTCCGCCTCGGCATGGCCATGGCCCTGGCGCTGCTGCCGATCTTCATCCTGATCCTGATCCAGACCCAGGCCGACTTCAGCCAGCAGGCTGAAGATCGCAAGGTCGATCTGCAACTGGCCGCCGAGCGCAGCGCCGGTAGCGCCAAGGCGCGGCTGGACGGCGCACAGGTTCTGCTGCGCGCCTTGAGCCCCGACGCGCTCGGTCCCTATTGCGCGCCGCGGCTGACGGCGCTCGTCGACCGGCTGGAGGGCTATGAGGGCCTGTACCGCCTGAGCCCCACGGGCGAAGCGGTGTGTGCGTCGGGACGGCCGGACGGGGTTCGATCCGGCCTCGCCCCGGCCGCCGGCGCAGACTGGTTCCAAAGACTGAGGCGTGGCGAGGATCTGGTCGTGGTTCGCGCGCCGGCCAACGCCGGCTATCCGGCGGCCCTGATCGTCGCCATCCGCTCAGAACGTCCCATGGGCCGGTTCGACGGGGCCATGGCCGCCGTGATCCCCCTGTCCGCGCTTCAGCCGGACATCGAGGATCCCGCCCTGCCCTCGGCCTCCGAAGCCGCATTGACCGACGGCGCCGGTCAGATACTGGTCGCCAGCGATCCCGCCGCCTTCCGCCTGTCAGGCGGCGGCGACGTTTCGGGCTGGGTCGCCCGGGCGCGCGACGAAGGCACGGCCGTGTTCGCGGCCAAGGACAGCCGCAACCAGCGCCGCGACTACGCCGGCGCCGTGCTGGCGGGCGGCGACCTGTACGCCCTGCTGTCGGCGCCGGCCCCGGGTCTTCTGTCCTGGGCGCGGCTGAATCCGATCGGCAGCCTGCTGCTGCCCCTGGGGGCCTGGCTGACAGCCTTTGCCGCGGTGATGCTGTTGTCGGAACGCATCTTCATTCGCTGGCTGGACTATCTGGAGCGGATCGCCGCCCTCTACGCCAAGGGCCGGTTCTCGGTGCGGCCGCTGCAGGCGATGAACGCCCCGGCCGAGATCCGCACCATGGCCCGCACCCTGGACGAGATGGCCGAGGCCATCACGGTCCGCGACCGCGAGCTGATGAATTCGATCGCCGAGAAGGACGCGCTGATGCGCGAGATCCATCACCGGGTGAAGAACAATCTGCAGATCATCTCGTCCCTGCTGTCGATGCACCAGCGGGCCCTCACCGACGCCCCGGCCAAGGCGGCCCTGGGCGACACCCGCCAGCGGATCTCCGCCTTGGCCCTGATCTATCGCACCCTGTATCAGAGCGACGACATCCGCCACGCTGACGCGCGTGACTTCCTGACGGAACTGGTCGGCCAGCTGGTCGCCAGCGAGGCGGGGCGCGGCCCGGTCGTCGTCAGCTCTGTGGAGGCCGACTCGCTGCTGGTCGATCCGGACAAGCTGGCGCCCCTGGCCCTGTGGCTGGTCGAGGCGGTGACCAACGCCCAGAAGCATGCCTTCGCGGGTCGCGGCGGGACGCTGAAGGTCCGGTTCCGGGTCCATGGCGACACCTCGACCCTGGAAGTCGAGGACGACGGCCCGGGCGCCTCGGCAGGAGCGGAGGTCGGGGTGGGGCGCACCCTGATGGGCGCCTTCGCCAAACAGCTGCGCGGCGAGGCCGAGTTCATCGAGGCGCCGGGCGGCGGGGCGATCGCCCGCATGACCTTCGCCACCCCGGAGGCCTTGTCGCCGACCGACCCCGCCGACAAGACAAACGGCGGCGGCGGAACCGGAGCCGTGCGGTCGCGTTGATACGCCGAAGACCGACAGACTCCCATGTCGGCTCAACTGGAGCTTTCTCATGCGCAAGATTTTCGTACTGGTCGCCGCCGCCGCCGCCCTGACCACCGCCGCCTGCAACACCGTCGAAGGCGTGGGCCGTGACACTCAGGCCGCCGGCTCGGCCGTTTCGGGCGCCGCCCAAGACGCCAAGAACTAATCTTTCGGCGGCGAACGTCGCATCGAAGATGCTTGCAAGGCCCCGCTTCGTCGGGGCCTTGTTCGTTTCAGGACTGCTCCAGGAGAGATTTCCGTGAACCAGACCGCCCGGAACGCCGGCCTCGCCCTGCTTCGCCAGCACGCCTTGATCGCCGGAGCGCCGATCCCGGCGAACGGCGGCGGGATCGCCGTGGACGACCCTGCGACCGGCGAGATCATCGGTCATGTCCCTGACCTGGGCGCCGCCGAGACCGAGCGCGCCATTCAGGCCGCCGCCGACGCCTTTCCCGATTGGTCGCAGTCCGATCCGCACAAGCGGGCCGCCTTCCTGCACACCTGGGCCGCCCTGATCGACGAGAACACCGAGGGGCTGGGCGCCCTGATGGCGCTGGAAAACGGCAAGCCGTTCGAAGAGGCCAAGGGCGAGGTCGTCTACGCCAACGGGTTTCTGAAATGGTTCGCAGGCGAGGCCGAGCGGCTGATCGGCGAGACCCAGGACAGCCCGCTGGGCCATCTGATCCTGACCTATCGCGCGGCGGTCGGGCCCTGCGCCCTGATCACCCCGTGGAACTTCCCGGCGGCCATGCTGACCCGCAAGCTGGGTCCGGCCTTCGCCGCCGGCTGCACCGCCGTGGTCAAGCCGGCCAGCCAGACCCCCTTCACCGCCATCGCCCTGGCCGAACTGGCCTATCAGGCCGGTCTGCCGAAAGGGGCGTTGTCCATCGTGACCGGCGAGGCCGCCGTGATCGGCAAGGTGCTGACCGACAGTCCCCTGATCCGCAAACTGTCCTTCACCGGCTCGACCGGGGTGGGCCGCAAGCTGGCCGAGCAATGCGCCCCGACCCTGAAGCGGGTGTCGATGGAGCTGGGCGGCGCCGCCCCCCTGATCGTCTTCGCCGACGCGGATCTGGATCTGGCGGTGGCCGAGACCATCAAGGGCAAGTTCCGGAACTCGGGCCAGACCTGCGTCTGCCCCAACCGCGTCTATGTCGAACGCTCGGTGTCAGAAGCCTATGCTGAAAAGCTGGCGGCGGAAGTGGCGAAGATCAAGGTCGGCCCCGCCTTCGACGACGGCGTCAAGGTCGGCCCGCTGATCGAGGACAAGGCCATCGACAAGGTTGAGAAGCACGTGGCGGCGGTGCAGGCCGACGGCGGCCGGGTGGTGACCGGGGGATCGCGCCATGAACTGGGCGGTCGCTTCTTCCAGCCGACCGTGACGCTGGGCGGAAACGACGCGCTATTCCGCGAGGAGGAGACCTTCGGCCCGATGATCCCGGTCTTCCCGTTCGATAGCGAGGACGAGGTGCTGGAGAAGGCCAACGCCAGCGATTACGGCCTGGCCTCCTATCTGTTCACCCGCGACCTGGACCGGGCCATGCGGTTCAGCCGCCGCATCGAGGCCGGCATGTGCGGGGTCAACACCGGCCTGATCTCCACAGCCGTCGCCCCGTTCGGCGGGGTCAAACAGTCCGGCTACGGCCGCGAAGGCTCGATCCACGGCATCGACGAATATGTGGAGGTGAAGACGGTGACCTTGGCGTTGCGGTGAGAAGTCAGGCGAAGGCCCAACCCGTCGCCGGGTTGTCATCCGGTGACGGCGGGCGGCGACGGGCGGAAGGACGCGCGGCACGTGACTTGCGATGGCCGATCCGACGCCGGACTGCGGCCCGCCACTGATCCGTCTTCGCTTCGATCATCCCTCGAATGACCCGGACGCGGGCGTTCGCCGCGATCAGGCCGACAGCCGCCAGCACCTCGACATAGGCCAGGACGTCGCCGGCCATGAAGAGCGCCATCTCCAACGGCAGAAGCTGAATCAACATCACGGCGCCCAGCACGATGAGGGCGGTTCTTAAGGCGCCGCGCGACAGCAGGCGTAGGGTCGCGCTCACGATTAGACGGCGACTGCCCGCATGGAGGGTGCAGGCCAGGCCGAGGCAGACGAGAAACAGCGGCAGTCCGCCCGCCAGCACCCCCGGCATGGCGACCAAGGCGGCGGCGATCGCCAGGCCGAACCAGATCAAACCGTCGCGATCCATATATCCCCCAGACCAGATGTCCCCATTCGATCTGGGAACCACCGATCAAACCGGCAAGGCCCCGCGCTTGACCACCGACCGCATGGCGACGCTGGAGGAGACGCGGTGGACGCCGGGCAGGCGGGTCAGGGTCTTGGCGTGGACCCGTTCCAGATCGTCGACGTCGCGCACCACCAGACGCAGCAGATAGTCGGCGCCCCCGGTCATCAGATAGCATTCCATCACCTCGGGCGCGGCGGCGACGGCCTGTTCGAAGGCGGTCAGAACCGCCTCGGACTGGGACGACAGGGTGACGGTGACGAAGACGCTGATCGGCAGGCCCACGGCCCGCTCGCTGATCACGGCGGCATAGTGGTCGATCACCCCGGCCGCCTCAAGCGCCCGCAGGCGGCGCAGACAGGCGCTTTCGGATAGGGCTACCTGACGCGCCAGGTCCGCATTGGTCATCCGCCCGTCCTGCTGCAGCAGGCGGAGCATCTTCCTGTCGGTTCCATCCACTTCAACGGCGGAAACAGTCTTCATTGGGCCAATCCATCGCAGAGGCTGCGCATGTACGGCGATCAGGTCGCGAAATGAACAGGATTCTGCGGCCCGCTCGGCGCTATATGTGAAGCGACGGCGATCCGCCCGCAGAGACGGACGCTCCCCTTATTTCCGGAGAGGTTCCCCATGCGCGTCGGCGTTCCCAGCGAGATCAAGAAGAACGAACACCGTGTCGGCCTGACGCCGACGGCGGTGCGCGAATATGTGGCCCACGGCCATTCGGTCTCGGTCCAGACCGGCGCCGGCCTGGGCGCCGGTTTCACCGATGCGGACTATGAGAAGGCGGGCGCCACCCTGGCCGCCGACGCCGCGACCATCTTTGCGAACAACGACATGATCGTGAAGGTCAAGGAGCCGCAGAAGGTCGAGTGGGAGATGCTGCGCGAGGATCAGATCCTCTACACCTATCTGCACCTGGCCCCCGATCCGGAACAGACCAAGGGCCTGCTGGCGTCGAAATGCGCCGCCATCGCCTATGAGACCGTCACGGACGCGCGCGGCGGCCTGCCGCTGTTGGCGCCCATGTCGGAAGTCGCGGGGCGGATCGCCGTCTTCTCGGCCGCCGAGACCCTGCTGAAGCACAATGGCGGCATGGGCCTGCTGTTCTGCGGCGTGCCGGGCGTGGCCCCCGCGCGGGTTCTGGTGCTGGGCGGCGGCGTGGTCGGCCTGAACGCGGCGCGGATGGCCATGGGCCTGGGCGCCGAGGTGGTGGTGCTGGAACGTTCGATCCCGCGCATGGCCTATATCGACGAGATCACCGGCGGCCGGGTCATCACCCGCTATTCCTCCATCGGCGCCATCGAGGAAGAACTGATCAAGGCCGATGTGGTGATCGGCGCCGTCCTGGTGCCGGGCGCCTCGGCCCCGAAACTGGTCAAGCGCGAACATCTGAAGACGATGAAGCCCGGCTCGGTGCTGATCGACGTGGCCATCGACCAGGGCGGCTGTTTCGAGACCTCGCACGCGACGACCCACGAAGACCCGACCTATGTCATCGACGGCGTGGTCCACTATTGCGTCGCCAACATGCCGGGCGCCGCCCCGCGCACCAGCTCCGAAGCCCTGAACAACGCCACCCTGCCCTTCGGCCTGGCTCTGGCGGACCACGGCCTCGAAGCCCTGAAGGCCGATCCGCACCTGGCGCGCGGCCTCAACGTGCTGAAGGGCGAGATCACCTATCCCGCCGTGGCCCAGGCGCTCGGCATGGAGTTCAGCGACCCGTTCGGCGTCTGGGCGAAGGGCTGACGCTCTATCCTTCTCCCCTTGTGGGAGAAGGTGGCCCGAAGGGCCGGATGAGGGGGCACACCGGCTTAAACGCCAGCGTGACCCCTCGCCCGACCGCGCCAGAACGACGGCTGCGCCGCCGTGCGCGGTCTCCCTCTCCCGCAAGGGGAGAGGGCGGCTGTAAATTCTCGTCGTCTTGCGGCATAAGCCCGCGATGAAGTTCCTCGACCAGGCCAAGATCTATATCCGCTCCGGCAACGGCGGCGCGGGCTCCGTGTCGTTTCGACGCGAGAAATTCATTCCCAACGGCGGCCCTGACGGCGGCGACGGCGGCAAGGGCGGCGACGTCTGGATCGAGGCGGTCGATGGACTGAACACCCTGATCGACTATCGCTATCAGCAGCATTTCAAGGCCCAGACCGGTCACCACGGCCAGGGCCGCCAGATGCACGGCGGCAAGGGCGAGGACGTGCATCTGAAGGTGCCGGTCGGCACCCAGGTGCTGGACGAGGACAAGGAGACCGTGCTCCTCGACATGGACACGCCCGGCAAGATCGAGCTGCTGCTGAAGGGCGGCAACGGCGGTTGGGGCAATGTCCGCTTCAAGGGCCCGACCAACCAGGCGCCGACCTACGCCAACCCCGGCCAGGACGGCCAGGAGCGCTGGATCTGGCTGCGGCTGAAACTGATCGCCGACATCGGTCTGGCGGGTCTGCCGAACGCGGGCAAGTCCACCTTCCTGGCGGCCGCCAGCGCCGCCAAGCCCAAGATCGCCGACTATCCCTTCACCACCCTGGCGCCGAACCTGGGGATGGTGGACCTGTCGCCGTCCGAGCGGTTCGTCATCGCCGACATCCCCGGCCTGATCGAGGGCGCCAGCGAGGGCGCCGGCCTGGGCACACGCTTCCTGGGCCACGTCGAACGCTCGGCCAGCCTGATCCACCTGGTCGACGGCACCCAGGACGACGTGGCCGCCGCTTATCGGATCATCCGAGGCGAGTTGGAAGCTTACGGCGAAGGTCTGGCCGAAAAGGCCGAGATCCTGGCTCTGAACAAGATCGACGCCTTGACGCCCGAAGCGCGCGAGGAGAAGGCGGGCGAACTGGAGGCCGTCGCCGGCCGCCGGCCCATGCTGGTGTCGGGCGTGTCGGGCGAAGGCGTGTCCGCCTTGCTGCGCGCCGCCTGGGCCGAGGTGAAGAAGACCCGGGGCGCCCTGGCCGGCGACAGCGACGTCGATCAGACCTCGGGCTGGCAGCCCTAAGGGGCCTCCGGTGAGCGGGTGTGGCGTGCGAACGTCACCTGGGTGACTTCGCCGGGAAAACCGTTGTGCAAATGAGCGGACAACGGTTTTCGATGCTATGCGTTAAGCCGTGCCAACGGTGAAGCTGGAGCACTCCTCCCCTATGCGTCGATTCCTCATATGGTCCGCCCTGGCCGCCTTGATCGGCCTGATCCTGGCGGGGGTCGGCTACTGGGCCTATTGGAACTTCTATTCGCGGTTCCAGCCGGTCACGATCAGCCGCAACCAGGCCCAGATCCAGCAACTGCTCGACGAGGCCTCCTGGGTGTCGGGCGGCGGCGGGGGCGAACCCCTCTATATCGTCAGCTATCGCGACAGCGCTTCGGCCCAACGCTATGAGCAGGAAGAGGTCGCGAAACTCCAGGCCGCAGGGGTCGAGCCGCGCGTCATCCTGTTCGCCCGCCCCGACCGCGAGGGTCTGGTGCAGTCCACCGCCGCTGAACGGGCCACCATCGCGGAACTGTGGCTGACCCGCGACTGGTCCCTGTACCAACGCTGGACGGCGACGCCGGCGCGGAACTGGACCGCCGCCGGCCTGCCCCAGGCGGACGGCAATCTGGCGCGATCGGCCGTGGTCGACGCCAGCCGCCAGTTCGACGAGCGCCTGACCGCCCTGCTCAGCGACGCCGGGGTGCACATCACCTATCCGCTGATCCTGTGGCGTGACCGCGACGGCTTCCTGAAGGCCTGCGGCTGCGCCGACAGCCGGTCCTGGGCCTTCATCCGCGACGATCTGAACGCGCCCGACCGCGTGGGTCAGGCGACGCCGGTCGATGAACTTCCGGCCGCAGAGGCCTATCCGGGCGACGGAAGTCCGGCCGAAGCGGGCCAGACCCCGGCCATGCCCTATCCGGCCCTGCCGGCGATCCCGCCTGCGAACGGGCAGACGCCCAGCGGCCAGACGCCTAATGGACAGGCCCAGAACACGCCGCCCAGCACCGGGACGCCGCGCCAGACCCCGCCGGCGACGACGCCCCGCGCCGCGCCCCAGGCCAAGAAGCAGGACGACACCACCTTCTTCTAGGAGGCGCGGACGCGGGGTCGGTTGAAGCCCTAAAGGGCGCGGCAGGCCGCGATCAGCCGATCCACGTCGGCGGCGTCCTGATACAGGCCGAAGCCGAACCGGATCACGTCGTCGCGCACGTCCGTCACCACCCCGGCGGCCAGCAGGTTCGCCCGCCAGGCTTGGGCGTCGTTATGGCGCAGGGCCAGGAAACGGGCGCGGGGGTCGTCGCCCTGGACAGGATTCAGGATCTCCGCCGCGCCGATTACACCGGCCTCGCCGCCCTGAACCGCCGCCTGGAATCGCATCGCCAGCGCCCGGCTGTGCTCCGCCACATCCGCCGTGGTCAGCCCGGCGTCGCTCAACATCCGGCGTGCGGCGTTGAACCGGTACAGGGCCGAACTGTCGAAGGTCGCGCCCCAGAAGCGACCGCCGTCCGAGCGGTACTGGACCCCGCCCGGCGGACCGGACAGATCCCCGAACTCGGCGAACCAGCCCGTGACCACCGGCCGGGGCGCGAAGCCGTCTGGGGCGTGCAGGAAACAGGCCCCCTCGCCCGCCATGGCGTATTTATAGCCGCCGCCGACATAGAAGACCCGGTCCGCCACGGCCGACAGATCGGTCGGCGTCGCCATGAAGCCGTGATAGCCGTCGATCAGGACCCAGGGCCCCTCCGGCCGGGCCAGGGCGGCCAGAGCCTCGATCCCGTCGAACAGGCCGCCGGTGCGGAAGAAGACCTGGCTGACCAGTATCCAGTCATGACCGCCCGCGGCGGCCGCCGCGACGAACCGTTCGGCGAAGGTGTCGAAGGGCGCCAGGGGCACGCGAGTGACCACGGCCTGACCCGCCTCCTCCCAACGCTCGGCCTGACGCCGAAACGAATGGAACTCGCCGTCGGTGGACAGAATTCGCACCGGCCGGGTCTCGAAGGCCGAAAAGACCCGCAGCAGCAGGTCATGGGTATTGGACGAAAAGATCACGCTGTCGGGCGAGGCCAGCTTCAGTTCGTTCGCCACCTCGGCCTGGGCCTGGGGGATGACCTCGCTGAAGATCAGGTCCCACTTGCGGTCGGCGTGCAGATTGGCGTCGAGCCAGGCCTGTTGCTGGGCCTCGAAACTGACGTCGGGCCACAGGTGATGGCTGTGGGCGGCGAAATGCAGACGCTCCGGCGCAAGGGCCAGGGCGCGGGAAAAGAGGGGCTTGAACGACATGGGCGCACCATGACCGCTTCGGCCCCGCCCGTCGATATCAGCGGCCTTTGCGCAAGCCCAACATGCCCAGCCAGCCGCCGCTGGTCAGCAGGGCCACGTCCAGCAGGGCCAGGGGCAGGGGAGTGGATACGGGCGCGGCGATGAACCGGGCCTTCCAGTCCGGGGCGAACTTGGCCTTGTAGCTGCGCAGACCCTGGAACCCGTACAGGGCGCCGCCCTCCTCGAACACCAGGGCGCCGACACGGGCAAAGACAGGGGCGACGCGGCGATCCTCCAGCCCGGCCAGGGGCGCCATGCCCAGGTCGAATGTGGCGATCCCCTCGGCCTTGGCCCATTGGACGCAGCGGATGAACAGATAGTCCATCACCCCATGCGGCGCGTCGGGCGTATAGCGCATCAGGTCCACCGCCGCCTCGCCCGGCGTGACCAGCAGATTGGCGAAGGCCACGATCCGCTCGCCCTCGCGCACCACCGCCAGAGGCGTCAGGTTCAGATAGTCGATGTCGAACCGGCCCAGGGAGAAGGACTTCTCCGCCCCGTTGTGCAGGCCCATCCAGGCGTCCGAAATCGCCTTCAGCTCGGCCTCCAGCGCCCTGGCGGCGCCGGCCGGCAGGATGTCGAAACTGGCCCCCTCGCGTTCGGCCCGGTTCACGGCCGTGCGCAGGTTCTGCTTGCTCTTGCCCTCCAGAGCGAAGGCCTCTGTGCGGATCACGGCCGTCTCGCCGACCTTGCGCATGGCCAGGCCCATGGTCGCCAGTTCGCTGAGGATGTCGTCCCCGACCGAATAGAAGACCGCCGCCCCGCCGTAGCTGTCGGCCAGTTCGGCGAAGGCCCACAACAGCTCCTGACGTTCCTCCAGCGCGCCCGCCGGCTCGCCCATGGCGATCCAGCGCCGTCCCCGCACCCGATAGGCCAGGAAGCTGCGGCCCGAGGGGCTGAACAACAGGGCCTTGTCGCCCAGCATGGCCAGCCAGGCCTCGGGCGTGGCCTCTTCCGCCGCCTCCAAGGCGATGCGGGCGCGTTCGATCTGGTCCTTCGAGGCCGGACCGTGACTGTCGGCGCCGGGCGAGCTGAGCAGGGAGCGCCCGGCGACCAGCAGGGTCAGCAGGGACAGGACCAGACCCGCCCGCAGGAAGCCCGAGGCCTGACGATCCACCAGGAACCGCCACCACAGTTCGTCCGAATAGGCCACGTCGCGATAGGCGAAGAAGCCCAGCCACAGCATCGACCCCACCACCGCGATCAGCAGCAGCAGCCAGCCGGGCCGCAGGGGCTCGCTGAGACGCGAGCGGCGGTTGAAGGCCGTGCGACACGGCGCCAGCAGGGCGGCGACGAGCGCCAGATCGACGGACTCTTCCCAGTCCAGCCCCTTCAGAACCGAAAAGATCGCCCCGACGGCCAGCACCGCCAGGGCCGCCCAATAGGCGCCGCGCCGCCGCCGCCACAGACCGGCCGACAGCAGGATCAGCATGAAGCCGGCGATGCTGGCCACGAAGTGAGACAGGTCGATCAGGATCGGCGACACGACCCCGGTCAGTTGCCGCAACCGTCCGTCGAACTCGGGCGTCACCGCAGAAATGAGCATCAGCGCCCCGGCGCAGAAGGCCACGACCGCAAAAATCTGCGGCGTCAGCTCATAGGCGAGCCCCAGAAGCCTGCGCAGCAGGCCGGGCACATAGGCGTTCCGGCGATTCACGCGGCCTCCTGCCGATTCGACGCAATGCCTCACCTTAGACCAGGAATCGTCCAACCGGGGCAGGTTCAGGGTCATTTTGGGGCCGATGAAACAATCCGAAACATGGTGGGTTTGATGATTGCGGGCGCCGGGCCCGTGCAACCGGATGTTCTTCCCATGAACTTCAAGACCGCCATTCTGAGCAGCGCCGCAGCCGCCTTCCTGATCGCCTCGCCCGCCCTGGCGCAGGAAGCCGCTCCTGCGGCCCCCGCAACCCAAGAAGCCCCCGCTCAGCCCAGCCTGTCGCTGACGCCTGGCACTTCGGTGCATGGCCCCGACGGCGAACTGGGCAAGCTTGAAGGCGTTCAGAACAACGCTTCGGGCGCCCAGGAACTGACGGTTCGCGGCGCCGACGGCCAGCTTCGCCCCGTGCCGCTGAACGGCATCCGCCAGGACGGCGCCAATGTGGTGGTGGCCTATACCAAGACAGAGTACGACGCCGCCGCCCCGATCCCTGGCGCCCCGCCGGCTCCGTCCGCCGCACCGGCGCCCGCCGCCGATCCTTCGGCCATGCCGGCCGAGCCTGCTGAGCCGACGACGGCCGAACCGACCCCGACCGATCCGACCATGACCGAGCCTGCCGATCCGTCGGGCAGCAGCGACCCGATGGCTCCGCCGACCGGCGACCAGCCCCAGCGCTGATCCATGACCGCTCGGGTTTAATCTGAGCACAGACGTCGAGAAGGCGGGTGGGACATCCCGCCCGCCTTTTCCATGTGTTGTCAGACGAAAGAAAGGAACGCGATGGATTCGACATTCCCCTTGTTTTCCTTCATAAGCCGCCGCTTCCGACGCAAGTGAACCTCGCGTCTCCACCGGGACGACCCCATCTTTGATGGACGAGCCCGGCGAGAACCCTCCGCCGACGTGATCGTCGCCGGGGGCTGTTGTCGTATGGAGCCGGTTTACCCGTCGAAACGAGGTTGTGAATGTTCGAGGCTCTGAACGAGCGGCTGACAGGCGTCTTCGACCGGATCACCGGCCGCGGCGCCCTGTCCGAAAAGGATGTCTCCGAGGCGATGCGCGAAGTGCGCGTGGCCCTGCTCGAGGCCGACGTCGCCCTGCCGGTCGTCAAGGAATTCATCGCCTTCGCCACCGAGCGCGCCACCGGTGAAGAGGTCATCCGTTCGGTCAAGCCTGCCGACCAGGTGGTCAAGATCGTCTATGACGGCCTGATCGAGATGCTGGGCGGCGAAGAGCCGGTCCCGCTCAACACCAACGCCAGTCCGCCCGCCGTGGTGCTGATGGCCGGCCTGCAGGGCTCGGGCAAGACCACGACCTCGGCCAAGCTGGCGCTGCGCCTGACCAAGTTCGATCGCAAGAAGGTCATGATGGCCTCGCTGGACACCCGTCGTCCGGCCGCGATGGAACAGCTGGCCCAGCTGGGCAAACAGATCGACGTCGCCGTCCTGCCCATCGTGGCGGGCGAGAGCGCGGTCCAGATCACACGCCGGGCGCTGCAGTCGGCCAAGCTCCAGGGCTTCGACGTCCTGATCCTCGACACCGCCGGCCGCATCACCCTGGACGAGGGGCTGATGAACGAGGTGGCCGAGGTCGCCGCCATCGCCCAGCCTGTCGAGACCCTGCTGGTCGCCGACAGCCTGACCGGCCAGGACGCGGTCCGCACCGCCGCCGCCTTCCACGCCCGCCTGCCTCTGACCGGCCTGGTCCTGACCCGCGCCGACGGCGACGGTCGCGGCGGCGCCATGCTGTCGATGCGGGCCGTCACCGGCCTGCCGATCAAATATCTGGGCGCCGGCGAAAAGGTCGATGCGCTGGACGTGTTCGACGCCCGCCGCGTCGCCGGCCGCATCCTGGGTCAGGGCGATATCGTCGCCCTGGTCGAGAAGGCGTCGCAGGACCTGGACCAGGCCAAGGCCGAGAAGATGGCCCGGAAGCTGGCCAAGGGCCAGTTCGACCTGGACGACCTGGCCGGCCAACTGCAGCAGATGAAGCGGATGGGCGGGCTTCAGGGCATCATGGGCATGCTGCCCGGCGTGGCCAAGATGAAGTCCCAGATGGCCGGCAGCGGCATCGACGACCGCATGATCCTGCGCCAGGAAGCCATCATCTCGGCCATGACCAAGGCCGAGCGCAAGAAGCCCGACCTGCTGAACGCCAGCCGCAAGAAGCGGATCGCCGCCGGCGCAGGCGTCGATGTCCAGGACGTCAACCGGGTCCTGAAACAGCACCGCCAGATGGCCGACGTGGTCAAACAGATGGCGCGCGGCGGCCCCAAGAAGATGCAGCAGATGGCCGCCATGCTGGGCGGTCTCGGCGGCGGGGGCGGCGGCGTCCCCGGCATGCCGGGCATGGGCGGCGGCCCTGACCTGAACCGATTGAAGGCCCTGGGCGGCGGCAAGACGCCGGAACCCAGCGCCGACGAACTGAAAGCTATCCAGGACCGGCTCGCCGGCCTGGGCGGCGGACAACTTCCGGGAGGCCTTCCGGGCCTTCCGGGCTTCCCTCCCAAGAAATAACGACTTCCTAGAAAGAGACTGACAATGCTGAAGATTCGTCTGGCCCGCGGCGGCGCCAAGAAGCGCCCCTACTACCACATCGTCATCGCCGACTCGCACTCGCCCCGCGACGGCAAGTTCATCGAGAAGGTCGGCAGCTACAACCCGATGCTGCCCAAGGACGGCGCCACCCCGCGCGTCGCCCTGAAGGTCGAGCGTATCGCTGAATGGCTCGGCAAGGGCGCTCAGCCGACCGACCGCGTCGCTCGCTTCCTGTCGCAGGACGAGACCCTGGGCGCCAAGGTGAAGTGGACCCAGTCCAACAACCCGAACAAGGCCCAGCCCGGCAAGAAGGCGCAAGAGCGCGCCGCCGAACGCGCCCAGCGCGAAGCCGACCGCCTGGAAGCCGAAGCCGCCGCCAAGGTCGAGGCCGCTGAAGCCGCCGCCCGCGCCAAGGAAGAAGCCGCTGCTGCTGCGGCTGCCCCGGCTGTCGAAGAAGCCCCGGCTGAAGAAGCGTCCGCCGCTGAAGCCGCCGCCGAAGAAGCTCCGGCTGCTGAGGACGCCGCTGAAGAAAAGACTGAAGCCTAAGGCTTTCGGTCTCGACACGATCAAGGCGGCGTCCTTCGACGCCGCCTTTTTCATGGGCTAAGGACGACCATGACCCAGGACAGCAGACTCATCCTCGTCGGCCAGATCGGCGGCGGTTTCGGGGTGCGGGGCGAGGTGCGGGTGACCGCCTTCACCGCCGATCCCCTGGCCCTGACCGCCTATGGGCCGCTGCTGCGCGCCGACGGCACGGTGGCCCTGACCCTGACCTCGACCCGGCCCGACAAGAACGGCGTCGTCGGCCGGGCCAAGGAGATCACGACCAAGGAACAGGCCGACGCCCTGCGCGGTCTGAAACTGCACGTCCCCCGCGACCGTTTCCCCGAGCCGGACGAGGATGAATTCTATCTGGCCGATCTGTTGGGGGTCGAGGTCCGCGACACGGCGGGCGCCGTCATGGGCACGGTCAAGTCGGTCCAGAATTTCGGCGCCGACGACATGCTGGAGATCGCCCCCGCTGCGGGCGGCCCCACCTGGTATCTGCCCTTCACCAAGGAGGCGACGCCCGAGCTGCACCTGGCCGACGGCTGGCTGCTGGCCGTGCCGCCGACCGAGGTGGGCGAGCGCGAGCCGGATTAGCTGTTGTCTTCGACCTCGGCGTTCGGGCCATTTTTCTTGATGGAGTCGATGGCGTTCTGAGCCGAGGCCTTGGAACTGTAGCCCTCGGTCGAGAACAGGGTCTCGGAATTATACTTGAACCGGACCCGGAACTCACCGGCCTTGTCCTTGTAGATTTCGAACTTGTGCGCCATCGAACGTCTCCCTTCCTGCGACCTGTGATCGGCCACGGCCAAGCTGGCATCGTCTCGCGTACGGTTCCAGACACAAGCCCGCGACCAAATCGTGCCGATGACAGTTGCGGACTTTGCGCCTGGCGCCGACATGGTCGTTCATCACCAAGTCGAGGCCGCACCCATGACCGACCTGTCCGCCTTCCCGATC
Organism: Brevundimonas sp.; assembly: GCF_030656255.1. Classification (GTDB taxonomy): domain Bacteria; phylum Pseudomonadota; class Alphaproteobacteria; order Caulobacterales; family Caulobacteraceae; genus Brevundimonas. Next base: position 16,812 of record NZ_JAUSOE010000079.1, read on the forward strand.
ACCGGCCGCTGGCCGGCCCAGAATCCCGACCGGTTGCAGCTCTATTCCCTGCCCACGCCCAACGGCGTGAAGGTGTCGATCATGCTGGAGGAGGTGGGCCTGGCCTATGAGCCGCACTTCATCGACATCATGGCCAACGAGACCTGGGGCCCGGAATTCCTCTCGCTGAACCCCAATGGCAAAATCCCCGCCATTCTCGACCCCGACGGCCCCGGCGGAAAGCCGCTGGCCCTGTTCGAGTCCGGCGCCATCCTGATCTATCTGGCGGAGAAGACCGGCAAACTGCTCTCGACCGACCCTGCGACCCGCTACGAGACGATCCAGTGGCTGATGTTCCAGATGGGCGCGATCGGCCCGATGTTCGGCCAGCTGGGCTTCTTCCACCGCTTCGCCGGCAAGGACTATGAGGACAAGCGCCCGCGCGACCGCTACGTCGCCGAAAGCCGCCGCCTGCTGGGCGTGCTGGAGACGCGGCTAGAGGGCCGCGACTGGATCGTGGGCGACTATTCCATCGCCGATGTCGCCACCCTGGGCTGGGTCCGCAACCTGATCGGCTTCTACGAGGCGGGCGAGATCGTCGGCTTCAAGGACTTCCCGAACGTCGCCGCCTGGCTGGAGCGCGGTCTGGCTCGTCCGGCGGTGCAGCGCGGGCTGGAGATTCCGGCGCGCGGCTGAACCCTCGCCCGTCGGTCGCGTTGTCTCGCCACACCAACAGGAGCGCGACCGATGGGCATCTTCTCTTCGATCTGGAACAAGATCACCGGCCACAAGCCGAAAACGGCCCCCGCGCCGTCGCCCACAGCCGCTGGCGCGCCGCCCGCACCCGGCGCGGCGCCCATCCCGACCGCCGCGCCGGCGCTGCCGCCCGTCGATGTCGAGGCGGTGCTCAGCGATCTGGCCGAAACCCGGGGCGGCGGCGGCAATTGGCGCACCTCCATCGTCGATCTGCTGAAGCTGCTGGATCTGGATTCCAGCCTGGCCGCCCGCAAGGAGTTGGCCGAGGAGCTTGACGTTCACGCCGGCGAACATGGCTCGGCCGAGCAGAACATCGCCCTGTCCAAGGCGGTGTGGAAGAAACTGGCGGAAAACGGCGGCCAGGTCCCGGCGTCGCTGCGGGACTGAGGCGCGGTGCGCCTAGGCGGCTGGATCAGGCTTTCGGTCTGATCCAGCGCAGCGCGCCCAAGGCTGCGAAACCGACGACCAAGCCCCAGAAGGCCGAGCCTATGCCGAACAGGGCGATCCCCGATGCGGTGGCGGCGAAGGTCAAGACGGCGGCTTCGCGCTCGTCCGCCTTGGCCAGCATGGCGACCAGAGCGCCCGTCAGGGCCGCGATCAAGGCCAGGCCGGTGATGATGGCCAGCACCGCCGGCGGCATGGCGATGAACAGTCCCGCCAGCGGCGCCGCGAACAAGGCCACGATGATATAGAAGCCGCCATAGATCACCCCGACGATCCAGCGTCGCGCCGGATCCGGGTGGGCTTCCGACCCGGTGCAGAGGGCGGCGGTTATGGCGGCCAGATTGACTCCGTGCGCCCCGAAAGGCGCGGCGATCACGCTGGTCAGACCTGTCGCCAGGATCAGCAGATTGGCCGGGGGCGCATATCCGGCGGCCCGCAACACCACCAGGCCCGGCAGGTTCTGCGACGCCAGCGTGACCAGGAACAACGGCAGGCCCAGACTGGCGGCGACCTTCCAGTCAAAGGCGGGCATGACGGGCGACAGGGTCCCAAACAGGCCGGTCCCCGGCGGCAGGCCGATCTGGTTCCTGAGCATCAGCACGGCGAAAGCCGCGCCCAGGACGGCGGGCAGGGCCCAGGCGGGCCACAGTCGGCGCACGACGATGAAGACGGCAAGCAGGCCGACCGCCAGCGTCAGCTCATCAGGCGCGACCTTGAACAGTCTCAGCACGAAGGGCGACAGCACGCCCGCCAGCATGGCCGAGGCGACCGAGGCTGGGATTTTCTGGGCCAGCCGTCCCAGGACAGGCAACAGGCCGGTCAGCAGCATCAACACGCCCGCCACGACGAAGGCGCCGACGGCGTTGGCCCAGCCCAGCCCCAGAGTGGAGGCCGCCAGCAGCGCCGCCCCGGGCGTCGACCAGGCCAGGACGACCGGCATCCGCAGGCGCCAGCTCAGCACCATGCCCGGCACGCCTATGCCCAGGCACAGGGCGGTGACCATCGAAACGATCTGGGCGGGGTGGGCGCCCAGCGCCTGACCCGCCTGCACCACTAGGGCCACCGTGCCGCCGAAGCCGACGACGGTCGCCACCGCCGCCGCCGAAACGGCGGACGGCGTCAGCAGGGGGACGGACGGTTCGGAACTGGACAGGGGACGCCCCTATTCCTCGTCGCCGGCCAGACCCATCATGTGGAAGCCGGCGTCGACGTGAACGACTTCGCCCGTGGTCGACAGACCCAGGTCCGAGCACAGCCACAGGGCGGCCCCGGCGACGCCTTCCATCGAGGTGTCTTCCTTCATGGCCGACATGGCGCGGCCTTGGCTGATCATGCCGCGGCCGCCCGAGATGCCGGCCAGCGACAGGGTGCGCATGGCGCCGGCCGAGATGGCGTTGACGCGGATGCCCTTGGGCCCCAGGTCGCGGGCGATATAGCGGGTCGCCGCCTCCAGCGCCGCCTTGGCCACGCCCATGGTGTTGTAGTTGGGGATGGCCCGTTCCGAGCCGAGGTAGGTCATGGTGATCATCGACCCGCCGTTCGGCATCAGCCGGGACGCGCGCTTGGCCACGTCCACGAAGCTGAAGGCCGAGATGTTCATGGCCAGCAGGAAGCTGTCGCGGCTGGTGTTCTCGACGAACGACCCCTTCAGCTCGTCCTTGTTGGCGAAGGCGACCGAGTGGACGACGAAGTCGATCGTGCCGAACTCCTTTTCCAGTTCGGCGAAGGCGGCGTCCATCGAGGCGTCGTCGGTGACGTCGGCCTGGATCAGCAGCCTGGCGCCCACGCTCTCGGCCAGCGGGCGCACCCGACGCTCAAGCCCCTCGCCCATATAGGTGAAGGCCAGTTCCGCCCCCTGGGCCGCCAGTTGCGAGGCGATGCCCCAGGCGATGGAATTGGCGTTCGCCACCCCCATGATCAGGCCCTTCTTGCCCTTCATGAGTTCGCCGGTCGGCATGTTCCAGCCTTCGGAAGCGGCCATGATACGTCTCCTGATGATTTGCGCGGAGGGTTAGCAGGCGCAGGCGACGGGCTCAACGTCTTCTCCCTCCCCCTGCGGGGGAGGGGGGCGAAGGCGGAGCCGAAGCCGGGTGGGAAGGGCCGCGCGACCCGTCCCCGACATTAGAAGATCCGAGCGGCGTCGCCTTGCCGCCCCCGCCCCGTCGCTGACGCGACGCCCCTCCCCCGCAGGGGGAGGGAGATCCATTGTCGTTAAAGCAGGGCCGAAATCGCCGCCCGCGCGGCTTCGCCCAGATCGGGGCGTTTCAGGGCCAGGGCCACATTGGCGCGCAGCAAGCCGATCTTGTCGCCGCAGTCGTGGGTGACGCCCTCGTATTCGACGGCGGTGAAGGCCTGGCGCTCCATCAGGCGCGCCATGGCGTCGGTCAGCTGGATTTCGCCCCCGGCGCCCTTCTCCTGGGTCGCCAGCAGATCGAAGATTTCCGGCTGAAGGATATAGCGGCCCGAGATCGACAGATTGGACGGCGCCGTGCCGGGGGCGGGCTTCTCGACCATCCCCTTCATCACGATGCGCGAGCCGTCGCGGCTGACGGGATCGACGATGCCGTATTTATGGGCCAGTTCGACATCGACGGATTCTACGCCGATGATGTTGCCGCCGGTCTCGGCATAGACCTCGGCCAGCTGTTTCAAGGCGCCGGGCTGAGAATCGACGATGACGTCGGGCAGGATGACGGCGAAGGGCTCGTCGCCGATGATGTCGCGGGCGCACCAGACGGCGTGGCCCAGCCCCTTGGGCTGCATCTGGCGTGTGAAGCTCATCTCGCCTGCGGACGCCAATTCGGCGTTCATCATCTCGAGTATCTCGATCTTGCCCTTGGCCAGCAGCTGGGCCTCAAGCTCGATCTGGTGATCGAAATAGTCCTCGATGGCGCCCTTGGAGCGGCCTGTGACGAAGACGATGTGTTCGATCCCGGCTTCGCGGGCCTCTTCGACGATATAGGACAGAATCGGCCGATCGACGACGTTCAGCAGTTCCTTGGGCGTGGTCTTGGTGCCGGGAAGAACGCGGGTGCCGAGGCCCGCGACGGGCAGAACGGCCTTGCGCAGACGCGCGGGCTTGGTGGTCATCAATGAATCCTGACAGCTATCCCGCCCCTCTTAACCGGTGCGGACCGGCGAATGAAGGGGCAGGACGGCCGTCGGTTCCGCCTTACTTGGCGGGACGCTGCATCGGGGTCATGGCCGCTGCGGTCGCGCGCTGGGCGAGCAGTTGATCTTCAGGCAGCGGGATCAGGCCGCGGTCGGCCAGATAGCCGCCCTTGCCGGCCGAGCCTTCCGACAGGAATTCCTGAATATACTGCTGCAGGCCGGGGATCACGCCGATATGGGCCTTCTTCACATAGATGAAGAGGCTGCGCGACAGAGGGTATTCGCCGCTGGCGATGGTGTCGGCGTTGGGCGTGACGCCGTCGATGGTCTCGGCCTTCACCGTGTCCAGGTTCTGTTCCAGGAAGGAATAACCGAACACGCCCAGCGAGCCGGGGGTGCGGGTCAGGGTCTGGACGATGGCGTTGTCGTTTTCGCCTGAGTCGATCCAGGCGCCGTCTTCGCGCAGGGTGTGGGCCAGGCCCTCGAACCGGTCAGGGTCGGACGCTTCGACGGCGGCGGCGGCGGGCACCAGCTTGGCGCCCGGCGTCATGCCCAGCTCCAGGAAGGCGTCGCGCGTGCCCGAGGTGGGCGGCGGGCCATAGACCTGGATTCGCTGGTTCGGCAGGCCCTTGTTGACCTCGTTCCAGGTCTTGGCCGGGTTGGCGATGAACTGGCCGTCGGGGCCGGGCACTTCCTTGGCCAGGCCTTCGTACAGGTCGTTCAGTTCGAAGTTGAAGCTGTTGCCGTTGCGGGCCGTGGCGACGACGATGCCGTCGAAACCGATCTTGATCTCGACGATGTCGGTGACGCCGTTCTTCTGGCACAGGTCGAACTCCGACGCCTTCATCTGACGCGAGGCGTTGGCGATGTCCGGGGTGTTCGGGCCGACGCCCTGGCAGAAGGCCTGGATGCCGCCGCCGGTGCCCAGGGATTCGACGCGGGGCGCGGCGCCGCCGGCGGTGCGGGCGAAGTTCTCGGCCACGCGGGTGGCGAAGGGGAAGACGGTCGACGAACCGGCCGACCAGATGCCCGAACGGGCGCTGGAGCCGCCGCCGGAACCGCCGTCGCCGCAGGCCGCCAGGGCCAGAAGGGCGGCGGTCGCCGTCGCCAGTTTCAGTGTGCGGATCATTTGAAGATCTCCCTGAGCATCGATTTCACGACGGTTAGACCAGACGAGTGTGACTGTTTTTCCTGCGTCCCGGATAGGGCGCCCGCGTCGCCGGCCGTTACAGCAGGCGCTTGCGCATGACCTGGGACAGGGTGTCGATCAGGGTCACGGCGACCACGATGACGATGGCGATGGCGGCGACCCGGCTGTAGTCGAAGGCCTGGATGCTCTCGAACAGGGTCTGGCCGATGCCGCCTGCGCCGATCAGGCCCAGCACCGTGGCCGCGCGGCTGTTGGATTCGAACCGATACAGGGCGAACGAGGTCCACAGCGGCGCCACCTGAGGAAAGACGCCCCAGACGATCTCGTGCAGCTTGCCGGCGCCGGTGGCGCGCACGCCCTCGACCGGCCCCTTGTCGATCGACTCGACCGCCTCGGAGAACAGCTTGGCCAGAACCCCGCCGGTGTTCAGCGCCAGGGCCAGCACCCCCGCCAACGGACCCAGGCCCACGGCGACGATGAACAGGGTGGCGATGACCAGGTCGGGGATCGACCGCAGCAGGTCCATGAACCGGCGCACGATAAAGACCATCCAGCCCGGAGCGATGTTGCGCGACGCCATCAGGCTGAGCGGCAGGGCGATGAAGACGGCCAGGAAGGTGCCCCACAGGGCGATCTGCACCGTCAGCCACATCTGGCCCGCCAGACTGGTCGTCGGCTGGGTGAAGACATGAGTGAACGACGTCCAGAAGTCTCCGGGCGGGAAGATGGCGCCCCAGTCGGGCCGCAGCAGGTCTGCGCCATAGGTGGAGATGTTCGACGAGCCCGAGAACAGCCGGCCGAAATTCTGCATGTCCACCTTGCCGAAACTGGCGATCAGGATGATCGCCAGCCCGCCCCACAGCATCAGGTCGAACGGGGTGGCCGACAGCGACTTGGTCGGCGCCGAGGGAATGGCGGTCGGGGCGACGCCGCCCTTGGCCGCCATGTCGAGGCTGGCTTCGGTCAAGGCTGGACCTCACGCTTGGCGCGCAGGGCGGCCAGATCGCGTTCGGCGGCGGCGACGCCGGCCTGGTCGTTCTTGGCCCTGGCCTCGCTCAGCTTCTGGTCGGCGACCATTTCACGCACTGGATCCAGGTAGGTGTCGTCGGCGGCGCGGAACATCGAATAGTTCAGGCCCGCCAGCACCTGGCGCTGGCGCTCGGCCTCAGGCCCCTGGCCCTGGCCGTAGGTCAGGAAGAAGCTGCGCAGCTTCTCCTTCAGCGCCGGGTCCAGATCCTCGCGGATGACGATGCCGGATTCCGGAATCGGCGGCGACACCCAGATGTCCTCGATCTGCGAGGCCAGTTGCGGGTTCTCGCGGCGCATGAAGACGGTGTTGACCGAGTTCGAGGTGGCGATGTCGACCACGCCGGTGGCTACAGCAAAGGCGTTGGCCTGGTGGCTGGCCGAACGCACGGTCTTGAAACACTGGTTGGGCACGATGCCGCGCGGATTGAACAGGAAGGTCAGCGGGGCCAGGGTGCCGGAGGTCGACTGCGCGTCGCCGATGCCGAAGTCATACTGTTTGCCGCAGGCCAGCACCTTGTCCAGCGTGATGCCCGAGCCTTTGCGCACGACCAGGGTCGAGGTGTAGCTGTCGCGCCCTTCCGGATCGACGATGCGGGCGATGACCTCGCCCTGGGCGCGGTCCACGGCTTCCAGCGCCGGCTTGGCCGAGAACCAGGCCACCTGGGTCTGGTTGAACCGCATGGCCTCGATCAGGACATTGTAGTTGCCCGCGAAGAAGGGTTTCACCGGCACGCCGACGGCCTTGGACATGTCGTCCAGCAGCGGCTGCCACAGCGGGCCCGAAGAGGCCTGGCCCTCGGCCGACAGGATGGAGAAGGTCAGTTCCGACGGCATGGCGCCGGCCGCCGTCTTCTCGTCGCCCCCGCCGCACGAGGCGAGGCCCAGGATCATCGCTGCGCCCAGGGCGGCGGCCCCGGCCTTGGACATGAAGCGGCGCGTCAAGGACGCTTGAAACTGGCTCATGCCTTGGTCTCCCAGAACGCGTCCTCGAATTCAGGACCGTAGATATCGATCAGGCGCTGTTGATCCAGGCCTGTAGCGGGGCCGTCATAGACGATCTTGCCGCCCTGCAGGGCGATGACGCGGTCGCAGTAACGGATGGCGTAGTCCACCTGGTGCAGGGTGACGATCACCCCCATGCCGTCGCGGCGGTTCAGCTCGACCAGCAGCTCCATCACCTTGCGGGCGGATACGGGGTCCAGCGAGGCGACGGGCTCGTCGGCCAGGATGGCCTTGGCCCCCTGCACGATGGCGCGGGCGATGGCGCCGCGTTGCTGCTGGCCGCCCGACAGGGTGTTGGCGCGCTGCCCGGCGTAGTCGCTGACGCCGACCCGGTGCAGGGCCGCCATGGCGCGATCCTTGTCGGCCTGGGGCCACAGGCCCAGCAGACCCTGCCAGGCCGGCAGACGCCCCAGGGCGCCCAGCATGACGTTGGAGAACAGGCTCAGACGTCCGACCAGATTGAACTGCTGGAAGATCATGCCCAGCTTGCCGCGCGCCTGGCGCACGGCCCCGGTGACGCGCCCGTCCTTCTGGACGGTTTCACCAAAGACGCTGATCGTCCCCTTGCCCGCGTCGATCGACTGCAGGCCGGTGATGGAGCGCAGCAGGGTGGACTTGCCCGATCCCGATGGACCGATCAGGGCGACCATCTCGCCCGAGGCCACGGAGATCGAGACGCCGTCCAGCGCCTTTCGCGATCCGAAAGTCTTCGACACGTCACGCGCCAGGACAAGCCCGGGGGCGACGGCGGCTGCGGATGAGGTCATGAACTCGCTGGGAGGCTGTGGCGAACGGGCGCCGCATGACGCGACAAGGGCTGTTGAGCAAGTCTTAATCGCACGGCAGGCGTAATCTCGTCCAGAGCCACGCCGTTCGTCGCCCTTTATGCCGCGATCATCCGTATCGGGACGGGTCCCAGACCTTTCATCATCAGTGCGGAAAGCTCGACCGTGGGCCCCTGGGGGCCTGTGACGCTGCCGCAGGGGATTTGTGACAGTCCAAACCCAGGCCCCGCCACGAAAAAACCCCTTTACATGACAGTCCGATGCCCCCATATCGCGGCTTCCGGCGGACCCCGTAGGTCCTGTCTGCGCCGCTAACGCCGGTCTGGGTTTAACAATTAGCAGGGGGTTACGTGAATTGCGCACGTATCAGCTTCCCCTGGACCTGGTCCGTGAGCGGTCCCCTGAACGTCCCGTCGCCCTCGTGCGACCGCGTTCGGTATCCGTAGCGGCGCGCTGGTTCCAGGATAATCTAAAGGCCGACGTCTTCTATGCTGTGAAGGCGAATCCGTCGCGTTGGGTCATCGAGACCCTGATCGAGGCCGGTGTTCGCGGTTTCGACGTGGCGTCCATCGCCGAGATCGAGCTGGTTCGCTCGGTCAGCCATGACGTTCGCCTGGCCTTCATGCACCCGGTCAAGAGCCGGTCTGCAATCACCAAGGCCTATTTCGAACACGGCGTTCGGACCTTTTCGCTCGACTGCGTCGATGAGCTGAACAAGATCCTCGACGCCACCGGCGGCGCGGACGACCTGAATCTGATCGTGCGCATGGCGGTTTCGGCCGACGGCGCCGCCTATACCCTGTCGGGCAAGTTCGGCGTTCCCGCCGACCAGGCCCCCGCCTTGCTGCTGGCCACGCGCCAGGCGGTCAAGGACGGGCTGATGGGCGTCAGCTTCCATGTCGGCAGCCAGTGCATGCGCCCAACCGCCTATCAGGCGGCCATGGCCCAGGTCGGCCGTTCGATCAGCCGCGCGGGCGTCATCGTGGACATCGTCGATGTCGGCGGCGGCTTCCCCTCGGTCTATCCCGGCATGGTTCCGCCGGACATGAGCGAATACGCCGACGCCATCCATCGCGGCTTCAACGAGATGCCGGTGTCGGAAACGACCGAGCTGTGGTGCGAACCCGGCCGGGCCATCGTCGCCGAATCCTCGTCGATCCTGGCCCGTGTGGACCTGCGCAAGGGCGACGCCCTGTATCTGAACGACGGCTCGTACGGCTCGCTGTTCGACGCGACCCACTCGCGCTGGCCCTTCCCGACCAAACTGGTCCGGGACGGCGAGGCGTCGGGCGAGCTGAAGGCGTTCCAGTTCTATGGTCCGACCTGCGACTCGATCGACCACATGCCGGGTCCGTTCTGGCTTCCGGCCGACATCCGCGAAGGCGATTTCATCGAAATCGGCATGCTGGGGGCCTATGGCGTCGCCATGTCGACCGGCTTCAACGGCTATGGCGAACACGACATCGCCATCGTCGAAGACGCCCCGATGGCCTCGCTCTACGGCCTGGCTCCGCGCTCCATCCCCACCGTGCGCACCACGGCCGAGGAGAACGCCCGCAAGGTCGTGCGTCTGTCACGTCCGAAAGGTAAGGCCGGTCAGAGGAAGAAGTCACGACGCTGATCGTGAGGGGGGAATCGTGAGTCGTGATTGTCAGCCATGACCGACTTGCGAACCCACCGCGATCTCGACGTCTGGAAGCTCTCGCTTGATTGGGTTGAAGCCGTTTATCGTTGCTCGGTCTCTTGGCCGTCTGACGAGCGGTTTGGCTTGATCAGTCAGGTTCGTCGTTCAGCCGTCAGTGTGGCCGCCAATATCGCGGAGGGTGCAGGCCGAAACGGAACAGGTGAGTTCGTCCACTTCCTCGGCATCGCGCGCGGGTCACTCGCGGAGGTCGAAACTCATCTCCTCATCGCCGCGCGTCTAGGCTATCTGACAGCTGACAATCTCCAGCCTTTGCTTGCTGACATGGATCGGATCGGGCGTATGCTCTCCGCCCTTTCGACGCGACTGAAGCAACGGCGGCACGACTGACCGCACTTCACCATTCACGCCTCACGATTCACGAGTCACCCATGACTGCCAACACCAAGGCCCAGCTTCTGCAGAATGTCGTCGAGCACGTGGACAACACGTCCTTCGACGCGCGCCCGATCATCGACAGCATGCGCAAGATGTCTTTCAGCTCGCGCGACACCGCCCGCGCCGCCGACATCTTCTCCATGGCCATCGAGGACAAGGACTGCTCGCCCTGGCTGATCCTGGCCGGTTCGACCTCGGCCGGCGGCTGCATGCATGTGTACCGCGACATGGTGAAGTTCGGCATGGTGGACGCGGTCGTCGCCACCGGCGCCTCCATCGTGGACATGGATTTCTTCGAGGCCCTGGGCTTCAAACACTATCAGGCCGCCGGCGAGGTGGACGACAACGTCCTGCGTGAAAACTACGTCGACCGGATCTACGACACCTATATCGACGAGGAAGAGCTTCAGGCCTGCGACCACACCATCCTGGAGATCGCCAACCGGCTGGAGCCGCGCGGCTATTCCAGCCGCGAGTTCATCTGGGAGATGGGCAAGTGGCTGAGCGAGGGCAACGCCAAGAAGCCCGGCTCGCTGATCCAGACCGCCTATGAAGAGGGCGTGCCGATCTTCTGCCCGGCCTTCGTCGACTCATCGGCCGGCTTTGGTTTGGTCAAGCACCAGAAGGAACGCGCGGCCGCCGGCCAGCCCTATCTGATGCTGGACGCCATCGCTGACTTCCGCGAACTGACCGACATCAAGATCGCCGCCGGCGTCACCGGCCTGTTCATGGTCGGCGGCGGCGTGCCCAAGAACTTCGCCCAGGACACCGTCGTTTGCGCCGAAATCCTGGGCGTCGAGGCCGAGATGCACCGTTATGCGGTCCAGATCACCGTCGCCG
>NZ_JAUSOE010000090.1 GCF_030656255.1 Brevundimonas sp.
GCTGGAGAACATCGAGCCCTGGTGCATCAGCCGCCAGCTGTGGTGGGGACACCGCATCCCCGCCTGGTATGGGCCGGGCGGCGAGATCTATGTCGCCGAGACCGAGGAAGACGCCCGCGAACTGGCGATGGCGGACTATGATTCCGAGGTCGCCCTGACCCAGGATGAAGACGTTCTGGACACCTGGTTCAGCTCGGCCCTGTGGCCGATCTCGACCATGGGGTGGCCCGAGAAGACCGAGGATCTGGAGCGGTTCTATCCGACCAGCGACCTGGTCACGGCGGCGGACATCATCTTCTTCTGGGTCGCCCGGATGATGATGATGGGCCAGCACTTCATGGGCGAGGTCCCGTTCAAACGGGTCATCATCAATGGCCTGGTCCGTGAGGAGAAGGGCCAGAAGATGAGCAAGTCCAAGGGGAACGTCATCGATCCCCTGGGCATCATCGACGAGCTTGGCGCCGATCCGCTGCGTTTCACCATGGCCATCCTGTCGGGCACGCGCGACATCAAGCTGTCGAAGCAGCGGATCGAGGGATACCGCAACTTCGGCACCAAGCTGTGGAACGCCGCCCGCTTCAGCCAGATGAACGAGGCGCGGCGCGTCGAGGGCTTCGATGCCGCGACGGTCGAACAGACGATCAACCGCTGGATCCGCGGCGAACTGACCAAGGCCGAGCGCGCCGTGTCCGAGGCCATCGAGGGCGGTCGGTTCGACGATGCGGCGGGCGCGCTGTACCGGTTCGTCTGGAACGTCTTCTGCGACTGGTATCTGGAACTGGCCAAGCCGGTGTTCAACGGGGCCGATGAGGCCGCCAAGGCCGAGACGCGGGCCATGACGGCCTGGACGCTGGACCAGACGCTGAAGCTGCTGCACCCGGTCATGCCCTTCATCACCGAGGAACTGTGGGCCGAACTGGGCAAGGAGGGGCCGGCGCGGGAAGGCCTGCTGATCGGCGCCGAATGGCCGGTGCTGCCGGATGACTTCATCGACACCGTAGCTGACGAAGAAATCAACTGGTTGATCTCTTCCGTTACAGAGCTTCGTTCTAGCCGAGCTGAGATCGGCTTGCCTGCCGGGGCCAAGGTGACATTGGCGATCTATAATCCTCTGCCGGAAGCCTTCGGTCGTTTCGAGCGCCACGCCGATACCTTCTCGTCACTGGCCAGGCTTGAGAAAATCCAGCTAGTGTCGGAACGCCCAGAAGGAGCCGTCGCTATCCTCGTAGGTGGTGTGTCTGCGTTTATTCCGCTGGCCGGGATCATCGACCTGACCGCCGAACGGGCGCGGTTGGAGAAGGAGATCGCCGTGTTCGAGAGCGACATCGGCCATGTGAACAAGAAGCTGGGCAATCCCAACTTCGTGTCGCGGGCCGTGCCGGAAGTGGTCGATGAACAGCGGGCCAAACTGGCCGAGGCCGAGGCGGGCAAGGTCAAGCTGCAGGCGGCGCTGGCGCGGCTGAGCGAGATCGGATGAGGCTGGACCAGCTTCTCGTCACGCGCGGCCTGGCGGAAAGCCGGGCCAGGGCGAAGGCGGCCATCGAGGCCGGCGGCGTCACCGTGGACGGGGCGCCGGCCAAGTCCGGATCTCAGACCGTGGGGCCCAAGTCCGTCATCGGCTATGTCGACGCCCACCGCTGGGTCGGGCGCGGCGCGCTGAAGCTGGACCACGCCCTGACCGTCTGGCCCGTGGCCGTCGAAGGCCGGGTGGTGCTGGACGTCGGGGCGTCCACCGGCGGCTTCACCGAGGTCTGTCTGGATCGCGGGGCGGCAAAGGTATTCGCGGTCGATGTCGGCTTCGGCCAGATGCACGACCGGGTGGCGGCTGATCCGCGCGTGGTCAGTCTGGAGCGGACCGACGCCCGCGACCTGACGCCGGACCTGATCCCGGAGCGGCCGTCGCTGATCGTGTGCGACGCCAGCTTCATCAGCCTGATCAAGGTTCTGCCGGTCGCGCTCGATCTGGCGGCTGAGGAGGCGGACCTGATCACCCTGGTCAAGCCGCAGTTCGAGGCCGACGGTCCGAGCGGCATCGGCAAGAAGGGCGTGGTCAAGGATCCGGCGGCCCATGCCTCGGCCGTGGCGCGGGTCGCGGACTGGCTGGAAGCCCTGGGCTGGGCGGTGCAGGCGACGATCGAGAGCCCGATCACGGGCGGGGACGGCAATATCGAGTTCCTGCTGTGGGCCAAGAAACCGCAGTGATAGGGTCCAAGTAGGCCGAAGGCCGATAGCCCTTCAAGAAAGAAGAAACCGCCGGGGGATTGCTCCTCCGGCGGCTTCCGTCACGTCGTCGATCGACAGGGGGGCTGAAAATTAATCGACGACGCGATAGCGGCCGTACTGGTCGGGGCAGGTGCGGACGTAACGCGTGTCCGTGCGACCATCGGGCAGACGGACCTGGCTTTCGGCCAGACGGCATCCGTCGGAATTCTGATAGGATTCAACCGGACGCGACCGGTCGTCGTAGTAGCCGCGATCCTGAACATAGTCGTCACGACGGTCGTAATCGTCGTAGCGGTAGCCCTGATCACCGCTGTAGTGGTCGTCGTAATAGCTCGGCTGGCTGTAGCCATTCTGGGCGTAGCCGTCCTGAGCATAGTAGCCGCTCTGATCGTAGCGGCTCTGGTACGCGCGGCAGGCGTCGGAGCTGGAGCGGCCGACCTGGGACCCGACCACGGCGCCCAGGACCCCGCCCAGGATGCTGCCCTCGGTGCGGCGACCGCGCGCGGCCAGCTGCGAGCCGATGACCGCGCCTGCGCCGCCGCCGATGACGGCTCCGGCGCCCGTGCGGCCCTGACGCTCACGGGCGTAGGGGTCGTACTGCTGTTGCTGGTAGCCATTGCCGTAAGCGTAGGAGGGGGCGTAGGCGCCCGTGCCGTAGTTCTGGCTGTAGCCGTAGCTTTGGGCCGAGGCGGCCATGGGCGCGGCGACGGCGCCGATGGTCAGGGCCGCAACGGCGGCGAGGGACTTGGTGGAGAGACGCATCTTCAACCCCTTGTGGTCGGACGTTCAGTGACGAGGGCTGAACGGGTGGACCGGCTGTCTGTTGCATCCTGTCTATCGGGGTGAAGCTGAACGGCTTTTGAGCAGGCCGTTCATTTTCGTTCATGTTTGGTGGCCCACCGCGCTTCGTGCTACTTGAGGACGTTGGTTCGACCTGCCGCGTATAGTGGATCTGAGGCTGCGGCTTGGCGTGTGGGGGCCGGGCGGCTAGAAGCCCGGCGATGCAGACCTTTACGATCAGCCGCGTCGGCGGACAGGGCGATGGCGTCGCCGAAACGCCGGACGGGCCGATCTTCGCGGGCCTGACCCTGCCGGGCGAGACGGTGCGGGGCGAGGTGGTCGATGGACGGCTGGAGCAGGTCGAGATCGTGACCCCCAGCCCCGACCGGATCGCGCCGGTCTCGCCGCAATACGGCGACTGCGGCGGCTGTTCGCTGCAACACTGGGCGGACAAGCCCTATCTGGACTGGAAGCAGGACCAGGTGCGGCTGGCCCTGGCCCGCGAAGGGATAGAGACAGAGATCGAACCGACCGTGGCCACGCCGCCGGGCACGCGACGTCGGGTGGCCCTGCACGCGCGACGCACCGAGGATGGGCGGGTGATGCTGGGGTTCAAGGCGCGGCGCTCGTGGCGGCTGGTCGAGGTGCGCGAATGCCCGGTGGCCGATCCCCGGATCATGCGGGCCATCCCCGCCCTGACCGAGATCGCGGCGGCCTTCCTCGAACATCCGAAATCGGCGCCGAGCCTGCATGTGACCTGGACCCTGACGGGGCTGGACGTGGATGTGACCGGGGTTGAGCGGCGCTCCGGCGGCGGCCTGTCGGCCGACGCCCAGAGACGGGCCATCGCCGCCGCGCACCGGGCCGATCTGGCGCGGTTGAGCCTGGCCGGCGACACCCTGGTGATGGCGCGCCAGCCGACGGTGGCCTTCGGCCCGGCCACCGTAGCCCTGCCGGCGGGAGGTTTCCTGCAAGCCGTACCCCAGGCGGAGGCGGCCATGGTCGAACGCGCCCTGGCGGCGGTGAAGGGGGCCAAGAAGATCGCCGACCTGTTCTGCGGCGCGGGGACCTTCACCTTCCCGCTGGCGACGGTGGCGCCGGTGATCGCGGCCGAT
Source organism: Brevundimonas sp. (assembly GCF_030656255.1). Classification (GTDB taxonomy): domain Bacteria; phylum Pseudomonadota; class Alphaproteobacteria; order Caulobacterales; family Caulobacteraceae; genus Brevundimonas. Next base: position 4,119 of record NZ_JAUSOE010000090.1, read on the forward strand.
GCGTCCAAGGCGGGGATCGAGGCGCTGAAGGCGGGCGTGGGCTCGGCCAAGGGGATGAAGGCGATCACAGCCGAGGCGCGCGACCTGTTCCGGCGGCCGCTGACGCCCTACGACCTGAAGGGCGTCGATGCGATCGTGTTCGACCCGCCGCGCGCCGGGGCCGCCGACCAGACGGCCCAGATCGCCACGACCAAGGCCGGGGTGGTGGTGGGGGTGTCGTGCAATCCCCAGACCTTTGCGCGGGACGCCCGTGTGCTGATCAACGCCGGTTTTCGGCTGGAGCGGGTCACGCCGGTGGACCAGTTCCTTTGGTCGAGCCATGTCGAGCTGGTCGGCGTTTTCAAACGGTAGGCGATGACCATGGACGATGAGCTGAATGAGGACGGCCTCGCCGAGGACGGGGGCGGGTTCGACGCCGACGACTGGAGCCGGCTGAAGCCCTTCGTCGGGGCGGTGGCGACCCTGGACGACGTCCAGGCGCGCCGGGCCGTCTTCGCCCTGGCCGAGACCGACGACCCGCGCCCGATCAAGATGGACCTGCCCCAGCCGGTGATCTGGTGGGAGGAGGACGGGGAACAGGCGGCCGTCGCGGTTCAGGCCGAGACCCATCTGGGGCCGGAAGGCGAGGAAATGGAGATCCTGGGCCTGATCCTGCCGGACGGGGAGGGGGCGGTCGCCCTGATGGAGGACGTCGATCTGGTCGATGACACCGACCCGACCTGGCGCGATCTGGTGACGCGCGCCATCGACCCGTCAGCCGCCCACGAGGACTAGCCGAACAGCTCCAACTGCGGCCGTGCGTCGGCGGGGACGCGGAACTGGGTTTCGTCCAGCAAACGCAGCGGCGTATCGAGGCCGTAGCGTTTGACGGCGGCCTTGAAGCGGGCGCCGATCAGTTCGGCGACGGGGCCGGTTCCCTTCATGCGCTGGGACCAGTCGGCGTCGTAGTCCTTGCCCCCGCGCGTCTGGCGGATCAGCGACATGACGCGGGCGGCGCGGTCGGGGCGGGCGTCGGCCAGCCATTCGCGAAACAAATCCTTGATCTCGAGCGGCAGGCGCAGGGTGACATACATGGCCCGCGTCGCCCCCGCCTTGGCCGCCGCCTCGAGTACCGATTCCAGTTCGTGGTCGTTCAGGCCGGGAATGACCGGGGCGAAGCCGACGCCGACGGGACAGCCCGCGTCGGCGAGCCGGCTGATGGCCTCCAGCCGTTTGGCCGGGGTCGAGGCGCGAGGCTCCATGGCGCGGGCCAGGCCCCGGTCCAGGGTGGTGATGGAGACGAAGGCGGAGGCCAGGCCGGCCTGACCCATGGGCCCCAGAATATCGGCGTCGCGGGCGATCAGCACCGATTTGGTGATGATGCTGAACGGGTGATTGAACCGACGCATGACCTCGAGGATCGAGCGCGTCGATTTCAGCTCGCGTTCGACCGGCTGATAGGGGTCGGTGTTGCCGCCTATGTGGATGCGTTTGCACCGGTATCGGGGGGCGAGGAAGGCCTGTTCCAGCAGACGCGCACCTTCGGGCTTGAAGAAGATCCGGCTCTCGAAATCCAGGCCCGGGGATAGGCCCATCCAGGCATGGGACGGACGGGCGTAGCAGTAGATACAGACGTGTTCACCGGTTCATTTCCTTACGCTGCGGCCTTGGCCGGGTTGTCCACGATTACCTTCCGATGCCCGGTTGCCCGGATCGGTAGGAATAGAACATAAGGAGAACACGAGAACAAGGACCGTGTTCCGTGGGCGGGGGAGGGCACGTCCAAATCTGACGTGCCCCTCGGGTCACCGTGATGGTGATCCGGCGAAGTTAGTTCGGAAGTTAGTTCCGAGCTTCGGCTTATCGTTCGTCCTTCGTCATTGTTGCGGACGTTGCGTTGGTCGTTGCGATGGTCGCTTCGTCAATGCCATCGAGTTGGTGCAACGAGTTGCAATCAACTTCAGTTCGACGTTTTAACCGGTAGCATTGCAATCAACTGCATCGCCATCTTCGTCATCGTTTTGGATATCGTTATCATTGGCGTTGTGACCGGTCGTGATTAGCTACGTCAAAATGACGTAGTGTGTGTTGCGTCATATGCGGTTTTAGACCGCATATACTTTCACTTTCAGTTTGAAAGTCCGTCAACCAGTTGCGTGACCAGTCACGGCCGGTCAGCCAGCCACAGGAATACTTCGCGACCCCCTTGCGGCCGGAGCCAAGACGTGCTTAACGTCTCGGGCTGGCTTCGGCACAGCAAAAAGCCCCCAGACCGCAAGGCGAGGGGGCTTCCTGAAAGCTAAAATCCACCGCCGAGGCCCGGTGCAAACGGGCCGAAGCAGAAAGGGGAGTCACCACATGTGGTGCGCCGTTAGGATATGAGCGGGGCGGTCCTTTAGGGGGCCGCCCTTTCCTCGTTATGGCCCAAGCGGTTCCTAAAGTCACGCGGAAAGTTTGGTCGGCGTATTTGAATAATGACCTGCGGCGGCCATTCTGGTAGTTTGACTAAATAGAAGTATAGGAACGGCGTGGGGCTGTTCTACCAAGTTTCGGACTTTCAGTCGCGCGTTTCAAACGGGTGCATGTCTGAAAGCCTCGGAAGCGCCCCACGCGCTTCCGAGGCTTTTCTTTTAGTGGACTCCATGACGACTACGAACCGCAAAAACAAGATGTCGCCCAAGCGCGATTTCTCCGACCGATCCAAGGCAAGGCCGTCTACGGCTGGCCAAGGTTTGTTCGCTGCGGAACTCGAAGCCAAGCACGGCAATTCCGAACCAAAAGAGAAAGTCCGTGGCGGTAAGCTCCGGGCGCGCTCTGGAACGGTGACCAGCATCACCGGCGCAGAGGCTGCGGCCATCGCGGCGAAATATATGGCGGCCCAACCGGGCGCCATGTAAGTTCAAGTTATCGGGTTTGTTGGTTCCCCAAAGACCATCTTGGCAAAACACTCTGGCAAAATCATACGCTCAAGGGGTCGATAGTTGGCCACCCCTCCAACAAAACAGGACCGGGACTTTAGGCTGTGAAACACCAGCCGCCTGACCGGGGCGATGAAGCCAGAGCGGGCTTAAGAGGTATACACCGGAAGGAATGCACGGCTCGAACCCAGCTACCTTCTGCGGCTCCCTCGGAATGTGACGGCCTGACTGTCGCGAAAGAGCTATTAGAAAGAAGACGTGCGCTGTCCACATGGTGACAACACGTCTGTCCCTCCCGGTTATTTTCCTTGCTGGTTGTAGGGGCGCGGCGAGATTCAAACTCGCTAACCGTTTTGTCAAAACGACCACCCGCCGGGCAACTACCTCGACCAGATCACTGCGTAAGCACATCCCTTGGATTCGCCTACCGGACCCGCAAGGGATACCGGGGCAGTCGGACAGGAAGACCGCTTCACGGCTGGATTTACAGGGAAACCGCCAGCCACGCTCCGCAAGGGGCCTCTGGGGCGTAGGAAACCAAGTGCATGGAACTTGTCAGTCTCTCCCCCTCAAGGTTGCTTCGATTGTTGAAGTGATCTTGGGGGGGAGAAAACTGTGTCTGGCATGGATGATTGCACTTCAGAGAATTGCTTGAAGCGAATGATCTGAAGTTTGATCAAGCAGAACGAAGCGACGGAGCGAAGGCTTGCCGAGCGAACGCGCAAGTGATGCCGGTGGGCGCCAAGCCCGCCGACACACACACTCCCGCTGACCTGATCAGTCTTCCGAAGTCTGCGATCTGTCAGTGATCGCCAGCGGAGCCGACTTCTTTGTCATGGGAGTGAGTTGGATGCGGCTCGTCCAGTTTGTCGCCTCCGCAGTGGCTTCTGCCATGTCTTTCAGGACCGAGTGGGCTGGTCCATCGAGCGCATCGTAAGTGGCAGTGACGCCACCGGGTATCGTGAGAACTTGCGCCATCAGCCATGCGGTCTTCATGACGTTGAGGCTACCTCTACCGTTCAGTTCATCTTCGATCTCTTGAAGCTTACGCAGCATGTCCTTCTTTTTGGACGGCTTCTGGGTCGAGTTTTCGATTTGCTCGCGCACCCGCTGGAAATCGGACTTCAACTTTTTGGCCGCTTTCTCGGTGACCAAAATCCGGGTCTCGGCTTCCCTCTTACGCAACGCTGCTTTCGTGCGGGCGTGGAACAGATTCAGCTTCGCATCAAAAGCGTCAGCATCTGTTTCTTGGAAGTCGGACCAGCCTTTTATTTCGTCGTCTTCGAACTCGGTGACCTCTTCCGCTTTGGCCGCGCCAAGCAGAGCGGTTTGTATTTCGTAGCGAAGATACAGAACGCTGGATGAGTTGACGCCATACTCTTCACGGGCATGGGCAAGCCGAGGCTCAATATTCAGCTTGGCGATGTCGAGTAGTCGCACGAAGCGTTCGTCAGGGTCGTCGCCGAGCGCGTCCCAATCTTCGTCTTTGATAAGGTCGTTTAGCTTCATCCAGATTTCATGAACGGGTTCGCCGATCATGTCGAGATATGCCCGGCTACTCATCTCGACTTCTGACCGGCCAAAACCCGACCCGCCGATAAATACCTTCAAATCCAGACGGAGGTTTTCCAATGGCGGGAAATCATGGGGGCGCACGCCCCGGCGCCGGTCGTAAGACCGGCTCCACCACAAGCGCGAATTCAGCTTCCAAGCTGCGGGAGCGCATCAACGAATCTCACGCGAAGATCATGACCAAGGACAACGTGCCCTTGTTCGCCGATGAAGTGCTGAACAGCGATCCGCTCTCGACCATCGAACTCTACCGCAAGGTCCACCTTCAGGACTTCGTGGAAAACGGCGACATCGCAGCCCTGAAGGAAGCGATGATGGCCGCTCGCGAGGCGGCTCCGTATTACCACGCGAAGCGTCAGTCGATTGTCCAAGAGAACATCACGACGAACCCCGCAGAGGAAAAGACCGACGCGGAATTGATGACCGACATTTTCGGTCCCGACGCTCGACCGAATGACGCCCGCGCTCACTGATCAGCAGCTTGATCAGCTTCGTGCCGCTCGACACCCGGACTTCCTGAAGACCCTCAACGCGGACCAGCAAGCCGCTCTGAAGGTGCTGCATAAGCGCGCCCTCAAGCAGGACTTGGAATACTTCGCAGAGAACGTCGCCCCGGCCTTCGTGAAAGACCACGAAGACGCGACCCCGGCTCGCCATCACCGCCTTATGCTTCACCACCTCAAGCGGGTGGCGTCGGGCGAGTGCAAACGCCTGATGATCTTCTGTCCGCCGGGCGTCGCGAAATCGACCTACGGCGTCAGAATTTTCACGCCGTTTTTCCTCGCGAACAACCCGAAAACCAAGGCCATCGTCACGTCGTCCAGCCAAAAGCTGGCGTGGCAACACAGCGACTGGATCAAGTCGCTGCTGAACATGAATGCCGACGCCCTCGGGACGAAGGCGGTCAACGACAGCCGCGAACTCTGGAACACGGATAACGGCTGCGAACTGCTGGCCGTGTCGTCTGGCCAAGCCTTCCAAGGCTTCCGCGCCGATCTGGCCTTCATTGACGACCCCGTAGGCGGGATCGAGGCCGTGAAGTCCGACCAGCTTCGCGACAACCTTTGGGAATGGTTCAACGCCAACCTGCTTGGTCGTGTCACGCCCTCGGGCCGGATCGTCATCATTATGACGCGCTGGCACGACGACGATCTGGCCGGGCGCCTGATCAAACTCGCCAAGGACTCGGGCGACGACCAAGACTGGACCGTCCTGTCACTGCCCGCGATCTGGGAAGAGGAAGAGGACGAACCGGCATGGCCCAAGGGCCTCGGCCGCACCCACGGCGAACTGATCTGGCCGGGCTACCAGACCGCCGATTTCTACAAGGAGAAGAGGCGAGGGGACGAACTGACGTTCCAAGCCATGTATCAGTGCAACCCGCTCCCGCCGGGGGGCGCCGTCTTCCGCGCCAACCTGCTGAAGCCGGTCGATGCGGCCTCGGTGCATGTTCGGAAGATCGTCCGGGCGTGGGACTTAGCGGCGACCACCAAGCGCGGCTCTGATTGGACGGTCGGGGTCAAGATGCAGTTGGACAACCGGGGCCAATACACGATCCTCGATGTCGTCAGGATCAAGGGCGGCCCGGAAGAGGTCCGCAGCACCATCCTGAACACCGCTGCGGCCGATGGCCGGGGCGTCTACATCTCCCTACCGAAAGACCCCGGACAGGCGGGCATCGCGCAGGTTCGTGACTTCACGAACGCGCTGGCTGGCTACGTCGTGGAAGCGACCCCCGAGACGGGTTCGAAGGTTGATCGGGCGCGGCCTTATGCGGCGCAGATGAACGCCGAAAACGTCAGCATGGTCGTCGCCCCGTGGAACAAAGAATTCACGGACGAACACGCCGGGTTCCCCAACCTGAAGCATGACGACCAAGTGGACGCGGCCTCCCGTGCCTTCGGCTGTTTGCTCGATTTGCCAGCGTTCATTCAACAACCAACGTGGGGCTACAGTAGAGCGATGACGCGATAATGTAAGAATCGCGGTTGTTCGCTATTAAATGGCAGGTTGCTGTTAATCCGGATAAATATAGTTGACCGGTGACGCTGCAATCATCCCCTCCGAACAAGTCAGCACAGTCCCAAGCGGGTGTTGGCTCAATGCCTCGGTCCCGATTGCAGTGGGGCCGGGGCATTTTTCTTTCGGAGTATATTCAATGGCTGATATTCACACGCACCAATTCCATACCGTTCAGCAGGTCGCCGCGACCATCGACGCCCTGACCACTCGCCTGTCGGACCTCCGTCAGCTTGCTGACCTGATGCAACGATCCGAGGCGATGGCCGCCGAACTCGCCGCACACCGTCAGGTGGCCGCCGTTGACCCGGAACAGCCGCGCTTGTCCGATCTGATCAAACGTCATCGCAACGAGGACGGTCACCGCGTCGGGCGGGCCAACGCAGTCAGCACACTGTCGCCGGTGATGGATGCGCCCCTGTCCCCGGAAACGATCCGCCGCACCCGTTCCACCAACCGGGAGGCGCAGTGATCCCCGCCGATTATGAACTGGCTGATGCTGACATCGCGATGCTTGGCGACCTGAAACGCTTCGAAAGCCACGCGCTCGATACCAGCCTGTTTCACCATCTGGACGCGGGCCGGTTGACCTAC
>NZ_JAUSOE010000092.1 GCF_030656255.1 Brevundimonas sp.
TCCGGCGATCTGAAGCTTGAAGTCGTACTGATCGGACCAGAACCACGGAACCTCCGGCGCCGGTCCCGGCCGCCCGACGATGGCCGCCGCCGCCTGCTTCGCCTGTTCCAGCGCATTGGGCACGCTCTCCAGCCGGTGCGAAACGCCGCCGTGAACCGGAATCGGCCGCCGCGTCATGTCGCCGACGGCGAAGATGGCCGGGTCGCTGGTCCGCGCCTGCTCGTCCACCACCACCCCGTCGTCGCATCTCAGGCCCGCCGACCGCGCCAGGCTTTCGCACGCCAGCGCCCCGACCCCGACCAGAACCGCATCCGCCCGCACCACCGATCCATCCGCCAGGGTCACGCCGTTCTGGGCCACGGCGACCACCTCGGCCCCGGTCATGATCTCGACCCCGTGCGCCCGATGCTGGGCGGTGAAGAAGGCCGACAGGGTCTCCGACGCCACCCGCGCCAGCACGCGCGGCGCCCGCTCGATCACCACCGCCCCGGCGCCCAGGGCCCGGGCCGAGGCCGCCGCCTCCAAACCCACATAACCGCCGCCGACCACCGCCAGCCGCTTGCCCGGCCCCAGCACGGCCTTCAGCCGTTCGGCGTCCTTCAGCGTCCGCAGTTCCAGCAGCTCCGGATGATCCCCGCCCGGCACCGGCAGTTTCCGCGCCGTCGATCCCGTCGCCAGGACCAGCACGTCATAGGCCTCGCTCGATCCGTCATGGAAGGCGACCGTCTTCGCCTCCGGGTCCACCGAGACCGCCACGGTCGAGGGCCGGAATTCGATCCCCTGTTCTTCATAGAAGCTCAGCGGCCGCAGCAGCAGCCCCTCCAGATCCGCCTCGCCCTTCAGCCAGGCCTTGGACAGAGGCGGCCGCTGGTACGGCGGCGCATCCTCCTCGCCCACCAGCACGATCGGCCCCTCATGGCCGTACTGCCGCAGAAACGCCGCGACGGAGCCGCCGGCATGTCCGGCGCCGATGATGAGGATTTTGGTCATGGGAGGCATTTAGAGGGACGAACGCTCGTACGTAAGTCGCGAGTGGTGAATCGTCAGTCGTGACTGACCGCAGCCAATCCAATCACGAGTCACCCTTCACGACTCACGCAACCCCTTGACCGTTCCACTGTTACAGCATAGTGGAACGCGCATGACGACCCCGCCCGCCCGCGACGCCCTCCATGACGCCCTGCTGTCGATGCAGACGCGCGAGGAGATCGACGCCTTCCTCGCCGACCTCTGCACCCCGGCGGAACTGCGCGCCTTCACCGAGCGCTGGCAGGTGGCGCGCCTGCTCGACGCCGGCGGCAAATCCTATCGCGAGATCGCGGCCGAGGCTCACGCCAGCCCCACCACCGTCGTCCGCGTCGCCCGTTATCTCAAAGACATGCCGCACCAGGGCTACCGCATCGCCCTGGACCGCCTGAAGAACACGAACTGAGTATCCGAACATGAGCACCGTCCAAGGCCGGCTTCGCATCGCCGTCCAGAAATCCGGCCGTCTGGCCGACCGCAGCCTCGACCTGATCCGCGACGCGGGTCTGAAATGGGTCAAGGGCCACAACGACCTGCTGTACCGGGTCGAGAACTATCCGATCGACCTGCTGCGCGTCCGCGACGACGACATCCCCACCTTCGTGGCCGACGGCGTCTGCGACCTGGGGATCGTCGGCGAGAATGTGCTGGAGGAAGGCCGCAACGGCGGCGCCAACGCCTCTATCGTCATGCCCTTGGGCTTCGGCCGCTGCACCCTGAAGATCGCCACCCCCCCGACCCTGGCCTATGACGGCCCGGCCTCGCTGGACGGACTGCGCATCGCCACCTCCTATCCCAAGATCCTGCGTCGCTTCCTGGACGAGCGTGGGGTCAAGGCCGACATCGTCGTCATGCGCGGCGCCGTCGAGGTCGCGCCCCGACTGAAACTGGCCGCCGCCATCTGCGACCTGGTCTCGACCGGCGCAACGCTGGAGGCCAACGGCCTGGGCGCCAAGGACACGGTGCTGGAAAGCCAGGCCGTTCTGATCCAGTCCCCCGTCGCCCCCGAACCCGCCCTGCAACACCTGCTGGACAGCGTCATCGAGCGGATGTCGGGCGTCGTGTCCTCGCAGGGCGCGAAATACGTCATGCTGAACGCCCCGCGTTCGGCGCTTGATCAGATCACCGCCATCCTGCCCGGCGCCGGCTCGCCCACCGTCATGCCGTTGATGGGCCGCGACGACGCCGTCGCCGTCCACGCCGTCTGCCAGGAGGCCGTCTTCTGGGAGACGCTGGAGAAGCTGAAGGCCGCCGGCGCCTCGGCCATCCTGGTCCTGCCCATCGAGAAGATGATGTGATGAAGCTGATCGACTGGTCTTCCCTCGACGCCGCCGGGAAAAAGGCGGCCCTGGCCCGCCCGGCCCAGCGCACCGCCGGCGACGTGACCGAGGTGGTCCGCGCCATCCTGGACGACGTGCGCGAGCGCGGCGGCGCGGCGGTCACCGACTGGTGCCTGAAGCTGGACAAGGCCCCGCCCCGCCGCATCGCCATCACGCCCGAGACGGTGGCCGAAGCGCGCAACGCCCTGCCCCCCGCCGACGCCCGCGCCCTGCGCATGGCGGCCGAGAATGTGCGTGTCTTCCACCAGGCGACCAAGCCGGAGGACACCCCCTTCATCGAGACCACGCCCGGCGTGCGCTCCAAACTGGCCTGGCGTCCCATCGCCTCGGCCGGCCTCTACATCCCCGGCGGCACCGCCCCCCTGTTCTCGTCGCTGTTGATGCTGGCCATCCCGGCCGGCGTCGCCGGCGTGGGCCAGCGCGTCGCCGTCACACCGCCGAATAAAGACGGCGGCGTCCACCCCGCCATGATCCTGGCCGCCGCCGAGGCCGGCCTGGACGCCCTCTGGCTGATGGGCGGGGCCCAGGCCATCGCCGCTCTGACCTTCGGCGTCGAGCTGGAGGACGGGGTCATCCCCGCCTGTGACAAGCTGTTCGGACCCGGCAACGCCTATGTCGCCGAAGCCAAGAAACAGGCATCTGCCCTCCCCGGAGGCCCCGCCGTCGACATGCCGGCCGGTCCGTCCGAACTGATGGTCATCGTCGACCGCGACGCCGCGCCCGAGATCGCCGCCGCCGACCTGCTCAGCCAGGCCGAACACGACGCCGACGCCCAGGTCATCCTGGTCTCCACCAGCCGCGCCACCATCGACTACATCCTGTCGGAGGTTGAGACCCAGGTCGCGACCCTGCCACGCGAAGCCATCGCCCGCGCTTCGCTGAACGAGGCCCGCGCCATCCTGGTCCGTGACCTCGACGCCGCCGCAGAGGTCGCCAACCTCTATGGCCCCGAACACCTGGCGATCCAGATCGACGACCCCGAGCCCCTGGTGGACTCCATCAAGGCCGCCGGCGCCGTCTTCGTCGGCCGGTTCGCCGCCGAGACCCTGGGCGACTACGCCGCCGGCCCCAGCCACGTCCTGCCGACCGACGGCGGCGCCCGCACACTGGGCGGCGTCACCACCGCCAGCTTCATGACCACCATGTCGGTCCAACTGGTCAGCGAAGCCGGCGCCCGCGCGCTTGCCCCCATCGCCGCCCGCCTGGCCCGAATGGAGGGGCTGGAAGCCCACGCCCGCGCCGCCGACCTGAGGGCCGAAGGATGACCCTGCCCGCCCCCTATCCCCCGCTGGTCTCCGGCGGCGAGGGCCTGGACCGCTATCCCGGCGACGCCTCGGCCCTCGCCGCCCGCATGGCCGCGATCTACGCCGTGCCTGCCGACCAGGTCCTGCCGGTGCGCGGCCTGACCCACGGGCTGGAGCTTGCCTATCGCATCGCCGCCCGCGACGGCGGTTCGGTCGAGGCGCCCAAGGCCGAGCCCTATGACAGTCTCGCCGCCATCTACCCGGCCAAGGGCGCACCTGCGGTCGTCGTCATCCGCGCCCTCGGCTCGCCCGAGGCCGTCGCCGAAATGGCCGCCCGCGTCGCCCCGGCCCTGCTGGTGGTGGACGAAGGCCTGATCGAGTTCTCCGACAGCGTCTCCGCCGCCACCGTCGTCGCCGATCAGCCGAACCTGGTCGTGCTGCGCAGCCTGTCCCTGGCCTATGGTTTAGCCGGCGCCCGCGTCGGCGCCGCCATCGCGCAAGCCCAGACCCTGGCCCGCCTCGCCTCGGTGCTGGAGCCCTACGCCCTGCCCGAACCCCTGGTTCGGCTGGCGCAACAGGCGCTGGACCCGTCACGGATGATCGAGACCGCCGAGCGGATCGCCTCGGTCCGGCGCGAGCGCGAGCGGATCGCCCGCGAACTGGGCCGCCAGATGCCGGTCGAGCCCGGCGTCGGCCCCATCGTCATGGCTCGCCCCGAAGACCCCGCCGCCGCCCTGGCCGCGTTGGCCGCCTATGGCGTCGCGGCCGACCTGTCCGGCGACCGCCTGCGCCTGCCGGTCTCGATCAAGCCCGAGGTCAACGACCGGCTGCTGGCCTCCTTCGGCCTGACGCCCGCCAAGCGCCGCCCGGCCCGCGTCGGCCAGGCCGTGCGCGATACGAAAGAGACCCGCATCGTCTGCGCCGTCGATCTGGACGCCCCCGGCCCCATCAAGATCGAGACCGGCGTCGGCTTCTTCGACCATATGCTGGAGCAGATCGCGGCCCACGGCGGCTTCTCCCTGCGCCTCCAGTGCGAGGGCGACCTGCACACCGACCCCCACCACACGATCGAGGACAGCGCCATCGCCCTGGGCCAGGCGCTGAAACAGGCGCTGGGCGAGCGAAAGGGCATCGCCCGCTACGGCTTCGTCCTGCCGATGGACGAGGCCAACGCCACCGTCTCCATCGACCTGTCCGGTCGTCCCTATCCGCTGTTCGAGGGCACGTTCGACACCCCCTTCATCGGCGACTACCGCACCGACCTGACGGCCCACGTCTTCCGCTCGCTGGCCGAGGCCATGGGCGCCGCCGTCCACATCAAGGTCACGGGCCAGGACGACCACCACAAGACCGAGGCCGTCTACAAGGCCTTCGGCCGCGCCCTGCGCCAGGCCATCCGGGTCGAGGGCGACGCCGTACCGTCCACAAAGGGGGTGCTGTGATGAAATCCTCCCCCGTTGGGGGAGGGGGACCGCGAAGCGGTGGAGGGGGCCTGCCCGCGCGCCGGCGCCTGACGCTCCACACCTCGTACGCCCTAGCCCCCTCCACCACGCTACGCGCGGTCCCCCTCCCCCAAGGGGGGAGGATCGCATGACCGAAGTCGCCGTCATCGCCTATGGCGCCGGCAACGTCGCCTCGGTCCAGTTCGCGCTCGAGCGTCTGGGCGCCACCGTGCGCCTGACCGACGACCCCGCCGTGATCGCCGAGGCCGAACGGGTCATCCTGCCCGGCGTCGGCGCGGCCGGCTACGCCATGAGCCGCCTGTCCGACCTGGGGCTTATCGAACCGATCCGCGCCTTCCCCCGCCCCCTGCTGGGCGTCTGCCTGGGCCAGCAACTGCTGTTCGAAACCAGCCAGGAGGGCGGGGGCGTCGATCTGCTGGGCTTCATCCCGGGCGCCGTGTCCCGACTGGAGCCGACGGGCCCCCTGCCCGTACCGCACATGGGCTGGAGCCGGCTGACGCGCGACCACGACGACCCGCTGCTGGAGGGAGTCGCCGACGGCGCCTACGCCTATTTCGTCCATAGCTATGTCTGTCCCGACGGCCCCGCCACCCTGGCCCGCGCCGACTATGGCGGCCCGGTCCCCGCCATGGTCCGCGCCGCCAACCGCTGGGGCTGCCAGTTCCACCCCGAACGCTCGGCCGAGGCCGGAGCGATCATCCTCAGGAATTTCCTGGGCCTGCCTGAGAATCCATCATGCTGATCTA
>NZ_JAUSOE010000094.1 GCF_030656255.1 Brevundimonas sp.
CAAGCTTGCGCAGACGCACCTTGTAGCCGCGCGCTTGCAGAAGCGCGCCGAGAGCGGCGGAAGCGAGGCCTTTTCCCAAAGAAGAAACCACGCCGCCGGTGATGAACACGTAACGGGCCATGGGCGGACACCTTACTCCATGATTCGCGTGCGGCGCATCGCCCGCCGCGAATCGAACTGTTGATCAAAAGAAGAAAGCGCGCCCTGCGGCGCGCTTTCGGGAAGTCGGTTCGTTCGCCTGCCCGTTACTGGGCGGGCTGCTGGGCCGGAGCGGACGCCGGAGCCGTCGTCGCCGACGGCAGGCTGGCTTCCAGATCGTCCAGCGACGGGGCGGTCGGCTGGGCGGGCGCGGCCGGCTGTTGCTGGGCCGGTTGTTGCGTCTGGGTCTGCGGCGTGGTGGCCAGAGAGCCGACGGCGTCGGCGTCGATCACCGAGACCGAAGCGCGGTCCATATTGCCGAAGACAGTCAGGACGATGGTCAGGCCGAACAGCAGGGCCGCCAGCACCCAGGTGATCTTGGTCAGCAGATTGCCGGCGCCCCGCGCCGTCATGAAGCCCGAAGGACCGCCGCCCATGCCCAGGGCGCCGCCCTCGGACCGCTGCAGCAGCACGACGCCCGTCAGTGAGACGGCGACCAGGATGATGGCGACGAGCAGGATGGTCTGGAGCATGGCGTCATTCATGTGGGCGCGGAGCTGCGCCGATCAAGCGGCGGCCTCTATCACCGAAGCCGCCGGGGGGCAAACCTGAAGCGGACCGTCAGGCGGCGCGGACGATCTTCAGGAAATCCTCGGCCTTCAGCGAGGCGCCCCCGACCAGGGCGCCGCCGACTTCCGGCATGGCCAGGATTTCGGCCGCATTGTCCGGCTTGACCGAGCCGCCATACAGGATGGGCGCGCGGCGGGCGGGCTCGCCCAAACGATGCACCATGGCTGCGCGGATGGCGGCGTGAACCTCCGCGATCTGCTCCAGAGTCGGCGTCAGACCTGTGCCGATGGCCCACACCGGCTCATAGGCCACCGCAAAGTCCCGCTCGGACAAGCCGTCCGGCAGGGAGCCTGCGATCTGTGCGCTGACGACCGCGACCGCTTGGCCTGCCTCATGTTGTTCCAGGGTCTCGCCGACGCAGACGATGGGCTCCAGGCCGGCCGCTATGGCGGCCTCGACCTTGGCGGCGACGTCCGCATCGGTTTCCCCAAAGGCCGCCCGGCGCTCGGAATGGCCCAGAATCACCAGGGTGGCCCCGGCGTCCGCCAGCATCTCCGCCGACACCGACCCCGTGAAGGCGCCCGAAGCCTTTTCGTGGCAGTCTTGCCCGCCCACTTCGACCGCGCTGTCGGCCAGGGCGCGGCGCAGGCGATCCGTCAGGGTGGCGGGCGGACACAGGGCGATGCGGCATGCAGGCGGCGCCCCCGCCAAGCCTTCCTTCACAGCCAAGGCCTCGGCCACATCTGCAGAGACGCCGTGCATTTTCCAGTTGCCGACGATCAACTTCACGGATTGTTTCATGGGCCCTGTCTAGGGGGCGTAAACTGGCAAGCCAAGAGGGGGCGCCGCAATCTGGCCATCACGCCGTCCTTGCGGGGGCGCGCCCGGCCCGACTATACGCCGGGTGACGCCAACCTCGGCCAGTCTACGGGTCTTCGAATGATCACCGCCTTCCGCGCCTTCTCGCGCTCCAAGTGGGCCGCCGCCCTGCTCGTCCTGATCGCGCTCAGCTTCGTGGTCGTCGGCGCGCGTATGGATGTGTTCGCCAACCTGGGGCCCAAGCATGTGATCGACGCGGGCGACCGTTCGATGAACGAGGCCGAGTTCAGCGCCGCCTTTGGGCGTGTGCGCGAAAACATCCAGCAACAGGCCGGTCGTCCCGTAACGAACGAGGACCTGATCGCCGAAAACATCCACACCCGCTTCCTGGACAGCCAGACCGAACAGCTGGGCTTCCTGAACTGGGCCTGGAAGGCGGGCATCCGCCCCGGCAAGGAGCTGATCGTCAAGCAGATCCGCCAGATCCCGGCCTTCTTCAACTCGGTCACCGGCCAGTTCGATCAGCAGGCTTATGAGTCGGCCCTGGCTCAGCAGAACCTGACCCCCGCCATGCTGGAGCAGGACCTGCGCGATCAGTATGCGACCGAACATTTCGGCGCCGCCATCTTCGCCGGCGCCCGTGCGCCGCGCATCTACGGCGCCCTGCTGGCCGGCGCCGCCTTCGAGACCCGCGACGGTCGCTGGTTCGAGGTCACGCCTGCGATGGCCGGCGAAGTTCCCGCACCGACCGACGCCCAGCTGAACGCCTTCATTCAGGAAAACGCCGAACGTCTGCGCGCGCCGGAGTTCCGGATGGTCTCGGTCGTCCTGTTCACACCGGATCCGGGCGCCGCCCCCGCCGTGTCGGATGAGCGTATCCGCGAGCGTTTCGAGTTCAAGAAGGACAGCCTGGGCAAGCCCGAGACCCGTACCTTCGTGACCCTGACCGCGCCCAACCGCGACGTCGCCCAGAAGATCGCCGCCGCCCTGCGCGCCGGCCAGTCCCCGGCCGACGTCGGCCGCGCCAACAGCATCCAGCCGGCGAATTTCGACGCCACGCCCCGCGCCGCCGTCGGCGACGCGGCGACCGCTGCTGCGGTGTTCGGCCTGCAGGTCAACCAGGTCTCTGACCCGGTCCAGGCCGGCGTCGGCTTCGCCGTCGCCAAGGTCACCGCCATCCAGCCCGGCCAGCCCGCCACCCTGGAAAACACCCGCGACCAGATCGTCGCGGAACTGCGCGCCGAAGACGTCAAGGGCCAGACCTACGCCAAGGTCGAGAAGTACGAAGCCGCCCGCACCGCCGGCAAGAACCTGGCCGACGCCGCCCGCGAGGCCGGTGGTCGCGTGATCGACCTGCCGCCCTTCACCAAGGACGGCAAACTGCCCAACGGCCAGGCCCTGAACGCCCCCCCGCAAGTCTTCGAGACGGCCTGGAGCCTGACCAAGGGCGGCGAAAGCGATGTGATCGACGCCGGCCAGGGCCAGTATTTCGCGGTCCGCGTGAACGACATCCGTCCGTCGGCCCTGCCGACCCTGGCTGAGGTGCGCGCGCCCCTGGCCGCGCAATGGACCCAACGCGAAATCTCGCGCCGCCTCTCCGCCAAGGCCGAGGAACTGGCCGGCCGCGTCCGCCAGGGCCAGGACATCGCCGCCGTGGCCCGCTCGGTGAACGCCCCCCTGACCGTCCGCACCGGCGTGGTCCGCGACCAGGCCACCCAGGAATCGCTGGGCCAGGGCGTGCTCCAGGGGCTGTTCGGCCAGGCCAAGGGCCAGGTCTTCTCCCAGCCGGGCGAAGGCGGTTATCTGGTCGGCCGCGTCGATGGCATCCACGCCGCCAATCCGGCCGTCGCCGGTCCTCTGGCCGAACAGGCTCGCCCGCGTATCACCCAGGAACTGGTCCAGGCCATGGTCCAGACCGAGATGACCGCCGGCGCCCAGCGTTCCAAGGCCAAGAACGACGTCGCCCTGGCGCGTCAGGCCCTGGGCCTGGCCGCCGAGCCGACGGCCCCCGCCGCACCGGCCCAATGACCACGGCCGGCCAAGACGCCTCGGGGTTCAACGGGGCCGACTACGACGCCTTCGCCGCCGGCCTTTCGGCCGGTCGGCCTCAGGTGCTGGTCCGGCGCGTCATCGACGATCTGGAGACGCCGGTTTCAGCCTATCTGAAACTGGGTCGCCACCGCCCCTACGCCTGTCTGCTGGAATCGGTCGAAGGCGGCGCCGTGAAGGGTCGTTATTCGATCCTGACGCTGGACCCGGACGTGGTCTGGCGCTGCCGGTCAAACGCGGCGGAACTGGCCCGCGGCCCGGCTGTGGCCGAGGGGCGTTTCATCGCCGAGCCCCTGCCCACGCTTCAATCCCTGCGCGCCCTGATCGCCGCATCGAAGTTCGACCTGCCCGAAGGGCTGCCGCCCATGGCCGCCGGTCTGTTCGGCGTCTTCGGCTATGACATGGTGCGTCTGCTGGAGCCGCTGGGCGAACCCAATCCGGATCCGTTGGACCTGCCGGACGCCGTCCTGACCCGCCCGTCCCTGGTCGCCATCTTCGATTCCGTCGGGCAAGAGATCATCCTGGTCTCGGCCGCCTATCCCGACGCAGGCGCCGCGCCGCGTGAAGCGTTCGACGCCGCCGTCGCCCGGCTGGACGCCTTCGAGACTGCCCTGCGCGAGCCCCTGCCCCCGCGCCCCGCGCCCCAGCCGATGCCCGCCCCCGAGTTCGTTTCTCCGGTCGATGAGGCCCGCTTCGGCGAGATGGTGGCCAAGGCCAAGGACTATATTTCGGCCGGCGACATCTTCCAGGTCGTGCTCAGCCACCGATTCTCGGCCCCCTGGACCGAAGACCCCTTCGCCTTCTACCGGTCGCTGCGTCGCCAGAACCCGTCGCCCTATCTCTTCTACCTGAACTTCGAAGGCTTTCAGCTGGCCGGATCCAGCCCGGAGATCCTGGTCCGGCTCAAGGACGGCGAAGTCACCATCCGCCCCCTGGCCGGCACCCGCAGGCGCGGCGCGACGCCCGAGGCGGACAAGGCCCTGGAGGTCGAGCTGCTGGCTGATCCCAAGGAGCGGGCCGAACATCTGATGCTGCTGGACCTGGGCCGCAACGACGTCGGCCGCGTCGCCGCGCCGGGCACGGTGGAAGTCACAGAGAGCTTCGTCGTCGAACGCTACAGCCAGGTCATGCACATCGTCTCCAATGTGCGGGGCAAGGCCGATCCGAAACTGGACGCCGTCGACACCCTGCTGGCCGCCCTTCCCGCCGGCACCCTGTCGGGCGCGCCCAAGGTCCGGGCCATGGAAGTGATCGACGAGCTGGAGACCGAAAAGCGCGGCGTCGGCTACGGCGGCGGCGTCGGTTATATTTCGGCTGGGGGCGAGGCGGACATCTGCATCACCCTGCGCACCGCCTTGTTCGCTGATGATCAGATCTTCGTCCAGGCCGGCGCGGGCGTGGTCTCTGACAGTGATCCAGCGGCTGAATACGCCGAGACCCAACACAAGGCGCGCGCGCCGATGCGGGCCGCCGACGACGCCTGGCGCTTCCGCACCGGCAACCGCTAGGGCCCGTAGGTCGCCGGGGGTTCGTCAAACCGGACGCCCGGCCCCAGCACCACCACGCCGGCCATGACCACGGCCGCCGTGGCGGCCAGGGCGGCGGCGCCGAGAGCCGCATAGGGGCTGATCGGCTTGGGTTCGACCACGACCAGCTTCGCCTTGGCGGCGGCGATCTTGTCGGCGATGTCTTTTTCGGCGCTCAGTTTCACGACCCCCATCTGCCCCCGCCAATGTTAAGATGCGCTTTAACGCCGCGCACGCTTGGCGCGGCGGCTTGTCACGCCTAGAAGCCAGATCATGATCCTCGTCGTCGATAACTACGACAGCTTTACCTACAACCTCGTCCACTACCTCGCGGAGTTGGGCGCGCCGACCCATGTGGTGCGCAACGACGACCTGACGGCGGACGAGGCCTGGGCGCTGAACCCCGCCGCCGTCCTGCTTTCGCCGGGCCCCTGTGCCCCCGATCAAGCCGGCATCTGCCTGCCGCTGATCGAGAGCGCCCCGGCCTCCATGCCGATCCTGGGCGTCTGCCTGGGCCACCAGGCCATCGGCCAGGCCTTCGGCGGCGACGTGATCCGCGCCAAGACCCTGATGCACGGCAAGACCTCGCCGATCCTGCACGACGGCAAGAGCGTCTTCGCCGGCCTGCCCTCGCCCTTCACCGCCACCCGCTATCATTCGCTGGCGGTGAAGCGCGAAACCCTGCCGGACTGCCTCGAGGTGGCCGCCTGGACCGCCGACGGCGAGATCATGGGGCTCCAGCACCGCAGCCGCCCGATCCATGGCGTCCAGTTCCACCCGGAATCCATCGCCACCGAACACGGCCACGATATGCTGGCCAACTTCCTCGAGATCGCCGGCGTGAAGCGCCTCGCGGCCGCCTGATCGTGGCTGACGGGTTCAAGCCGATCCTCGCCCGACTGGTCGAGGGCCACCCCCTGACGTCCGAGCAGGCGCACGACTTCTTCGCCGCCTGCCTGCGCGGCGAACCGACCCCGTCCCAGGTCGCCGCCGCCGTCACCGCCCTGCGAATTCGGGGCGAGACGGTGGACGAGATCGCCGCCTTCGCCCAGGCCATGCGCGACGCCGCCCTGACGCTGGATCATCCGTACGAGGTGATCGACACCTGCGGCACCGGCGGCGACGGCCAGCACACCTACAACATCTCCACCGCCGCCGCCCTGGTCCTGGCCGGCGCAGGCCTGAAGGTCGCCAAGCACGGCAACCGGGCCATATCCTCGAAATCCGGCTCCTCCGACGTCCTGTCGATCCTCGGCGTCAACCTGGCCGCCAGCCCGAATCAGCAGCGCAAGGCGCTGGACGAGGCCGGCATTTGCTTCCTGTTCGCCCCCGCCTATCACGGCGCCATGCGCCATGTCGGGCCGGTTCGGGCCGAGATCGGTTTCCGCACCGTGTTCAACCTGCTGGGCCCGCTGTCCAACCCGGCCCAGGCGAAACGCCAGGTCATGGGCGTCTATGATCCCCGACTGCTTGAGCCCCTGGTCGAAGTCCTGGGGCGGTTGGGCGCCATCCGCGCCTGGACCGTCCATGGCCAGGGCCTGGACGAACTGGCCACATCAGGCCCGACGGAAGTCGCCGAATGGAAGGACGGCGCCGTTCGCCGCTTCCAGGTCACGCCCGAGGACGCCGGCCTGCCGCGCGCCTCCATCGACGCCATCCGCGGCGGCGACGCCGAGGAGAACGCCGCCGCCCTGCGCGCCCTGCTGGCGGGTCAGACCGGCCCCTACCGCGACATCGTGTTGCTGAACGCCGCCGCCGCTCTCGTGGTATCGGATCGGGCGACGGACCTCGCCGAAGGGGCCGTCCTCGCCGCCGCCGCCATCGACGACGGCCGGGCCGCCCAGGCGCTGGAGCGTCTGGCCCGCATCACCTCCACGCCGCTGGATACCGAAGACAACGCATGACCGACGTCCTGGACCGCATCGCCGCCTACAAGCGCGAGGATGTCGCCGCCCGCAAGGCCGCGACCTCCCAGGACGCGATCGAGACCCTGGCCAAGGCCGCCTCGGCCCCGCGCGGCTTCCGTGCGGCCCTCGACCGAACCGTCGAAGAAACGGGCCGCCCCGCCCTGATCGCCGAGATCAAGAAGGCCAGCCCGTCGAAGGGTCTGATCCGGTCCGACTTCGACCCCGCCGCCCTCGCCATGGCCTACGAGGCCGGCGGCGCCACATGCCTATCGGTCCTGACCGACGGCCCCAGCTTCCAGGGCGACGACGCCTATCTGGGCCAGGCCCGCACCGCCACGGCCCTGCCCTGCCTGCGCAAGGACTTCCTGGTCGACCCCTGGCAGGTGGCCGAAAGCCGGGCTCTGGGCGCCGACTGTATCCTGATCATCCTGGCCATGATCGACGACCGGCTGGCCGCCGAACTGCTGGCCGAGGCCGAACGATTCGGCATGGACGCCCTGATCGAAACCCACGACGAAGCCGAAATGGCCCGCGCCTGCGCCCTCGGCGGAGACTTGGTGGGGATCAACAACCGTTCCCTGCGGACCTTCGAAGTCGATCTGGAAGTGACCGAACGCCTATCGATGCTCAGCCCCGTGCGCGCCCTGCTGGTGGCCGAAAGCGGCATCTTCACGCCCGAGGACGTGGCGCGCGTCTCCGCCGCCCACGCCCAGGCCATTCTGGTCGGCGAGAGCCTGATGCGTCAGGTCGACGTCGAGGCCGCGACGCGGACGCTGCTGGCCGCCTGATCCAACCCGGCAGCGCATCGAAGCGACGCCGTTAAGTTGACATTAGGAAGGAACACTTACAGAACATCGTCAATGTTCACGGCCCGTTCCGATTCGAGGTATGGGCTTATGAGGGCCTGGCGATGCTCACGCGCAAGCAGCACGAACTGCTGATGTTCATCCACGAACGGATTCAGGAGACCGGCGTCTCCCCCTCGTTCGACGAGATGAAGGAGGCGCTGGATCTGGCGTCCAAGTCGGGCATCCATCGGCTGATCACGGCGCTGGAGGAACGCGGCTTCATCCGCCGTCTCGCCCACCGCGCCCGCGCTCTGGAAGTGACCAAACTGCCTGAACAGGCCACCGCCGGAGCCCCGCGCGGCCGGGCCGGTTTCAAGCCTGATGTGATCGAAGGCGGCGGCGGCGCGCCACGCCCCGCAGCGGCCTCCGCCGCCAACGATACGCGCGAACTGCCCCTGTTGGGCAAGATCGCCGCAGGCACCCCCATCGCCGCCATTCAGCACGAGCAGGAGCGCCTTTCGGTGCCCGAATCCATGCTGGGCAAGGGGGACCATTATCTCCTCGAAATCGAGGGCGATTCGATGATCGAGGCCGGCATCCTGAACGGCGACCTGGTGGTCATCCGGCGCGGCGACACGGCCAATAACGGCGAGATCGTCGTCGCTCTGGTCGAGGGTGAAGAGGCCACGCTGAAACGCCTGCGTCGCAAGGGCGGCTCCATCGCCCTGGAGCCCGCCAACCGCAACTACGAAACCCGTATCTTCGGTCCCGACCAGGTCGAGGTTCAGGGCAAGCTGGTCGGCCTCATGCGCCGCTATCACTGACATCCGGGTCCGGCTGACGCGCCCAAGGCCGGTCGCCCCGCACGTCGGCCGTCCAGACGGCGCGCCATCGGTTCGCCTGGGGCGGCCCGTCACGCCACAACTCCACCGCTCCGCCGCGCGCGAAATCGACTCCGTCGAGCAAGAGACGGCCTTCGCATGAGGCCGGCAGGGCGGCGACCGCAGCCCGCACGCTGATGACGGTCGCCGCTTGGCAAAGGTCGGCCATCTGTTCCGTATCAGGGGCTTCGCGCCCCCACCACAGGGCGACCGGCCCGGCTTCCGGCGTCTCCGGCCGACAGGAAGACCGCTCGCACGTCCAGCCCGCCTCCGGTCGATCCGCCGTCGTCAGGCCGCGCCGCCGCGACCACAGATCAACGGCGAAGGCGCGCACGCCGGGTCTAATCACGACCGCCTGGCCATCACGATGGATGGCCGCATTGGTCCCGCCGTCCCCGATCCAGAGATCCGGCGTCGGCGCCCTGGGCCAGACCAGCACCGCCGCGGCCAGCGGCAGGCCCAGCCACCGCAGCCGCCCCTGCCAAAGACAGACGAACAACACCCCCAGAAAGGCGATGGGCAGGACATAGTCCGGCGCGCTGGCCACCGTCCGCACCGCGCCCGGCAGGCGGGCGGTCCAGCCCCCGATCGCCAGCATCAGATCGACGCCCCACCCCGCCACCGCCAGGAACGGACCGCCCAGGCCCAAAGGCTCCAGCGCCGCCCCCAGGGCCAGCGCGGGCATCAGAATGAAGTCCGCCACCGGCGCCGTGCCCAGATTGGCCAGCAGGCCATACATGGCCGTCCGGTTGAAATGCTGCATGGCGAACGGCCCCGTCGCCAGTCCCGCCACGACGCTGGCCGCCACCGCCGCCGTCAACCAGCCCCCGAACCTCTGCGCCGCCACAATGGGCCAGGGCGCCGATATCTCCCGCGTCCGCTGCGGCCAGGCCTCGACCAAAGCCACTAGAGCCGCCGTCGCCGCAAACGACATCTGAAAACCAGGCGTGACGATGGCCTCAGGTTGGATCGCCAGCACCACAAAGGCCGCCACCGCCAGCCCGTGCATCGTCACCGCCTGCCGATCCAGCAGTATGGCCAGAAAGGCGATGGAGGCCGTGATCGCCGCCCGCTCGGCCGGGGGCGGCGCGCCGGACACGACCAGATAGGCGCCCACCGCCGTCAGCCCGGCCAGGGCCGCGACCTTCTTGCCCGGAACCCGCAACGCCAGCCATGGCCAGGCCGCCACGCCCAACCGCGCCCCAAAGAAGACGAAGCCGCCGACGATAGCCATATGCAGGCCCGAGACCGACAGGATGTGCGCCAACCCCGAATCCCGCATCACATCCATGTCCGCCTGGCTAATCCAGGCCTCATGACTGGTGGTCATGGCGGCGGCGATCCCGCCTGTCCGCTCGCCCAACCGCGCCACGATCCTTTCGGCCAGCGCATAGCGGCCGCCGTTCACCGCCATCTCCAGTCGCAACCGCCACGGCGCCGGCGGCAGATCAACCCACCGCGTCTCGCCCAGAGCGAAGGCGACGCCGCCCATGCCCTGGAAAAAAGCGTTGCGGCCGAAGTCATAGGCGCCGGGGCTGGCCGGCGGCGGCGGCGGATTGAGAATGGCGAAGAGACGGACCGCCTCGCCGGGCCGGGGCGGATCGCCTCGCACCGTGGCCCTCAGCCGCACCGGCGTCTGATCCGGCGCCAGCCCTCGAATCCAGACCGGCGCGACCACGATCCGCGCGCCCCTTTCGCCGGGGCTGTCCACATCCACCACCCAGGCCTCGATCACCGTCGCTTCACCCAGAGCCGGGGCGATGGGCGCCGTCACCATCTCCGTGCGGATCTTGGCCGCCGCCAGCCCGCCGGCCAGACAGGCCAGGATCATCAGCGGCCAGGTCAGGCGCCGCGCCCATCCCCGTCGTCGCGCCGCCATCCAGCCCGCGCCGGCGATCGCCGCCATCAACAGCAGCGGCCACAATGCCGGCTCCGACCGAAGCGCGAAATAGATCGCCCCGCCCCCGCCGAAGGCCACCGGCGCCCACAGCCGCCATCTCAGCGTCTGCGCCGCCGCCTCGTCGGCCAGCCAGGCCCGCAATCGCGCGCCGGGGGTAGGCTTTGTCGTCTCGGGGCGTATAAGGGCCTCGCTTACGGACCCTTCCCCCATGACCTCACCTTCTTCGACTGTCGTCACGCGCTTCGCCCCCTCGCCGACAGGCTATCTGCATATCGGCGGGGCGAGAACCGCCTTGTTCAACTGGCTGTACGCCAAGAGACACGCAGGGCGTTTCCTAATCCGTGTCGAGGACACCGACCGCGAACGGTCCACCGACGAGGCCGTCAAGGCCATCTTCGACGGCCTGAGCTGGCTGGAGCTGTTCGCCGACGAAGAGCCCGTGTTCCAATTCAGCCGCGCCGACCGTCATCGCGAGGTCGTCGATCAGTTGCTGGAGACCGGCCACGCCTATCGCGACTTTACGACCGCCGAGGAAACCGGCCGCCTGCGCGACGCCGCCAAGGCCGAGCGTCGGACCTTCGAATCGCCGTGGCGCGACCGGACGCCGACCGTCGACGACCTGGCCCTGCCCCACGTCGTCCGCTTCCGCCGACCGCAGTCCACGACCGTCACCGTGGCGGACGAGGTCCAGGGCTCGGTCAGTTGGTCGACGAACGACCTCGACGACCTGGTCCTGCTGCGCTCCGACGGCGCGCCGACCTATAATCTGGCCGTCGTCGTGGACGACCACGACATGGGCGTGACCCACGTTATTCGCGGCGACGACCACCTGAACAACGCCGCCCGCCAGAGCCTGATCTACGACGCTCTGGGCTGGACCCGGCCGACCTTCGCCCACATCCCCCTGATCCACGGCCCCGACGGCGCCAAGCTGTCGAAACGTCACGGCGCCCAGGCGGTGCATGAATACGCCGAGATGGGCTATCTGCCCGAAGCGATGCGCAACTATCTGGCCCGGCTCGGCTGGGCCCACGGCGACGACGAACTGTTCAGCGACGCCCAGGCCGTCGAATGGTTCGATCTGGCCGGCATCGGCAAGGCCCCGGCCCGGCTGGACTTCGACAAGCTGGCCCACGTCAATTCGCACTGGCTGCGTCTGGCCGAGGACGAACGCCTGGCCAAGCTGACCCTGGACGTCCACCTGCAACGCGGTCGCCTGATCGCCGAGGACGACGAAACCAAGCTCCAGAGCGCCATGCCCTTCGTCAAGGACCGCGCCAAGACCGTGCTGGACCTGGCCGACCAGACCGAATTCGTGCTGAAGACCCGCCCGCTGGCGCTGGACGACAAGGCGCGCGCCCTATTGTCGGGCGAGACGCTGGACCGGCTGGGCCGGTTGCGCGACCGTTTGGCCCTGTTCCAGTCCTGGGATGTCTTCGCCCTGGACGCCGAGCTTAAAAGCTTCGCCGAATCCGAACAGGTCGGGTTCGGCAAGATCGGTCCGCCGATGCGAACGGCCCTTACCGCTGGGTCAACTTCACCCGATATCGCACGAACTTTGTCCGCTCTTGGGCGCGACGAAAGTCTCGGGCGCTTGGATGATGCGCTGCAACAGACTAAGTGATCACCCACAACCAAAAAAGCGGCCGACGCCTCCCCGCGCCTGGACGTGTGATGCAAAGGGGCATTTATGACTGAACAAGCCAAAACCGCCGGCTCGGCGACCCTGTCCTTCGAGGGCAAGACCATCGAGCTTCCGGTCCTTTCGGGCTCCACCGGCCCGGACGTCATCGACATCCGCAAGATGTATGCGGGTACGGGCGCCTTCACCTTCGATCCGGGCTTCACCTCCACCGCTGCGTGCGAGTCGGCCCTGACCTATATCGACGGCGACGCCGGGGTGCTACTGCACCGCGGCTACCCGATCGACCAGCTGGCCTCGCAATCGAACTTCATCGAAGTCTGCCATCTGCTGCTGCACGGCGAACTGCCGACTGCGGCGCAGTACGAGAAGTTCGAAAACAGCATCACCATGCACACGATGCTGCACGCCCAGTTCGACCGCTTCTTCGAGGGCTTCCGCCGCGACGCCCACCCTATGGCGATCATGGTCGGCACGGTCGGGGCGCTGTCGGCCTTTTATCACGACAGCCTGGACATCCATGATCCGGTCCAGC
>NZ_JAUSOE010000095.1 GCF_030656255.1 Brevundimonas sp.
CCTGGACCCATGGCGAGGTCACGGGCCACGGCACCGGCACCCTGCCGCAGACCCGCTGGCGGTTTCAGCCCCTGCAGGGCGTGCGTGGCCGCGCCGGGGTGGCGGGGATCGACGCCTCGGCCGTGGCGGCGGGCTCGGACGAGAAACGGCTGGCCCTGGCCCTGCTGGACCAGGGCGCCGTGGCGCTGGAGCGGGCCGATCTGGCGGGACAGGCGCTGGAGAGCGAGACCCTGCGCCGCGCCGACAGGTTCCGCGCGGCCCTGATGAACTCGGTCAGCCACGACCTGCGCACGCCCCTGTCGACCGTGCTGGGCTCGGCCACCACCCTGATCGATTATGGGGCGACGTTGAAGCCGGCGGTCCGCGACGATCTGCTGCTCAGCATCCGCGAGGAAGCCGAACGCCTGTCGCGCTATGTCGGCGACCTGCTGGACATGACCCGGCTGGAGGGCGGCGGTCTGAACGTCCGCACCGACTGGACCGATGTGCGTGACGCCCTGAACGCCGCCGCTGACCGGGTGTCGCGCCGCCTGGGGAACCGCCTCATCACCCGCGACTTCCCGGCCCAGCTCAGCATGGTCGAGGCCGATCCCGGTCTGCTGGAACAGGCGGTGGTCAATATCCTGGAGAACGCCATCGCCTATAGCCCCGACGGCACGACCATCGAACTGGCGGCCTATGAGGACCGGGGCGCCGTCGTCATCTCCATAGAGGATGAAGGTCGCGGCATACCCACGGCCGAGCTGGAACGGGTGTTCGACAAGTTCCGCCGTATGGAGGAATCGACCGACCGCGCCCCCGACCGGGTCCAGGGCGCCGGCCTGGGCCTGGCCATCGCCAAGGGCTTCGTCGAGGCCATGCGCGGCCGTATCGCCGCCGCCAGCCCGACCCACGACGGACCGGACGGCGGCAAGCGGGGCACGCGCATCCTGATCAGCCTGCCCAAATCCATCGCCACCCATCCGGATCTGCTGTGATGCCTGCCGTCCGTCCCCAGGTCCTCGTCATCGACGACGAGCCCCAGATCCACCGCTTCCTGTCGCCCGCCCTGGACGCCGCCGGCTACGAACCCCGGCGCGCCGACAGCGGGCAGGAGGGACTGAGGGCCATCGCATTGTGGAGCCCCGACGCGGTGGTGCTGGACCTGGGCCTGCCCGACATGGACGGTAAGGACGTGCTGAAACGGGCGCGGGAATTCTACCAGGGGCCGATCATCATCCTGTCGGCCCGCGACCGGGAGGCGGAAAAGATCGCGGCCCTGGACCTAGGCGCCAACGACTATGTCGAAAAGCCGTTCGGGGTCGGCGAACTTCTGGCGCGCATACGGGCCGGGCTGCGCCAGGGGGCCTTGACGCCGGTGGCGGGGGGCGTGGTCACGGCAGGAGAGGTCGTGATCGATCTGGACCGCCGCATCGTCACTCGCGCCGGCGAACGGGTGAAGCTGCGGCCCAAGGAATATGAAGTGCTCGCCTATCTGGCGCGCAACGCCGGCAAGGTGCTGGGCCATGCCGATCTGCTGAAGACCGTCTGGGGCGCGGGCCATGCCGCTGACGTCCAGTACCTGCGCGTCGTGATCGGCCAACTGCGCCACAAGCTGGAGGTCGATCCGGCCGAACCGACCCTGGTTGTTACAGAGCCGAGCGTGGGATACCGGCTCGAACTCTGATCGCCGCCGCACGCCTCTTTAAGGCGGATAGCCTGTTGTAGGCGAGGGCGGTTCGCTGACGCTTGGCGCCACGCCAACTGCAGGATGGCTGATTCCCCGGTTAGGCGTGAAGCCAATATCAGACCTCGAATTCTGGATAACCGCACGTGTGTCGATTTTGTATAAAAAGAACTATGCGGGGTAATATTGTATCGGTATTGATTTGAAAAAGATTTAAATGAAAAGAATATTGTTTCGGAATGGAATCAAAGCGAAATTATACTGTTATTGTCATATATACTTCATACAATTTTCGAGAATTGTTCCGATGAACCGACTACCCCCGCAAGCGATGGGAGAGCCGACACGGCCGCCCGTTCGCTTCAATCGGGGATCGATTAATGACAAACCGCAAACAGCTGTTCTGGGCGACTACCGCCCTGGCCGGCGCTCTCTCTCTCGCCGGAACCGCCTCGGCCCAGTCGTCGGGCACGGAAGCCGCCGAACTCAAGGAAATCGTCGTCACCGGTCAGCGCGGTCCGCGCACTATGGATGGCGTCATCACCGCGGAGTCGGTCGGCAAGAGCCGTGCGACGATCAATCAGGAGTTCATTTCGACCCAGGCCTCGGGCCAGTCGATCAACGAAGTCCTGAACCTGATCCCGGGCATGAACTTCACCAACAACGACCCCTATGGTTCGTCGGGCGGCAATATCCGTCTGCACGGCTTCGACGGCCCCCGCATCGCCCAGACGTTCGACGGCATGCCGCTGAACGACTCGGGCAACTACTCTCTCTATACGAACCAGCAGCTGGACAGCGACCTAGTCGACAAAGCGACCGTCAACACCGGCACCACCGACGCCGACAGCCCCACCGCCTCGGCGACCGGCGGCACGATCAACATCTCGTCGCTGACCCCGACCGAAGACTTCGGCGGCTGGGTTCAGGGCTCGCTGGGCGACTTCAACTACCAACGGTTCGCCATGCTGGTGAACACCGGCGCCGTCGGCCCCTGGGGCACGCGCGCCTGGTTCGCCTATTCCGATCAGTCCTATGACAAGTTCAAGGGCCAGGGCGACCTGAACAAGATCCAGTACAACGCCAAGATCTACCAGCCCATCCGCGACAACGGCGACTTCGTCTCGCTGGCCGCGCACTGGAACCGCAACCGCAACAACGCCTACAACGGCCCATATCTGATCCAGTCGGCCACGGACTCGCGTTCGGACGTCGAAGTCAGCCCCTATGGCTGGGATGTCGATTTCAACAACACCTATACGGCGCCGACCTTCGTCAACGGCTCGGCCGACGTCGACAGCAACTCGACCAACTACTACGGCCTGCGGATCAATCCGTCCGACACCGGAAACCTGCGCGGCCAGTCGCGCTTCACCCTGGGCAAGGGTCTGATCTTCACCTTCGACCCGTCGTTCCAGTACACTCTGGCCAACGGCGGATCGCAGCAGACGACTCTGACCGAGACCAACGCCCTGCTGCGCGGGTCGCAGACCTCGGGCGGCGTCGATCTGAACGGCGACGGCGATACGCTGGACACCGTGCGCCTGATGAGCCCCTCCAACACCCACACCCAGCGCTACGGCATCAACTCGTCGCTGCTGTGGTCGCCGAGCGAAAACCACTCGTTCCGTTTGGCCTATACGTTTGATCGGGCGCGCCACCGTCAGACGGGCCAGTACGGCTATATCGACTATTCGAACGCTTCCTCGCCGGTCTTCGCCGACATCTGGGGCGGTCTGAAGGAAGAAGACAACCGGGTCGTCAACCTGGACGGCTACGCCTTGCGTTCGCGCGACCGCCTGTCCTACGCCCAGCTCAACCAGGTCGCGCTGGAATATCGCGGCAAGTTTATCGACGATCATCTGCGTGTGAGCTTGGGCGTGCGCGCGCCCTTCTTCAAGCGCGAGATGAACCAGAACTGCTACTCGTCCAAGGGCACGAGTTCGGTGCTGTGCACGACCCAGACGGCGACGGTTTCGCCGAACTCGACCGCCAACTACACCTACTACCGCTTCGGCACCTCGACGACCGACTATATCGCGCCCTACAGCCGCGAGAAGACGTTCGACGACATCCTGCCGAACCTGAACGCCTCATGGCGCTTTGACTCGGCCCACAGCGTCTACGGATCCTATGCGGAAAGCCTGACCCTGCCGCGGACGGACAATCTGTACACCGTCACCTATAATGACGCCGGTGATCTGGTCAGCCCGATCGTCGATCCGGAAAAGAGCAAGACCTTCGACCTGGGTTATCGTTACCAGAGCGGAACCGTCATCGCCTCGGCCAGCATCTGGTACACCCAGTTCGAAAACCGCATCCTGACGACCTATGACCCGGCGACCGACATCTATGCGGATCGCAACGTCGGCGACGTGGACCTGAAGGGCTTCGACGCCCAGGTCGGCTTCTCGCCGATGGAGCCTCTGTCGATCTATCTGTCGGCCTCGTACAACGACAGCGAGATCAAGGACGACGTCGTCTACAACTCGACCACGACCTACAACACGGCCGGCAAGACCCTGGTCGAGGTGCCGGACTGGACCTTCGGTCTGCGCGCCCAGTATGAAGCCGGTCCGCTTCAGGCCGGCGTCCAGGCCAAGTATGTCGGGGAACGTTGGGTCACCGACGTCAATGATCTGAAGGTCGACGCCTATACGACCGTCAACGCCGACGCCCGCTTC
>NZ_JAUSOE010000110.1 GCF_030656255.1 Brevundimonas sp.
CGTCGGTCGGGGAGGGGGCGCCGAAACCCGGCTCTCCGGGCGGGTCGAGCCCATGGTCGACGCGCGCGCCGCTGTGGCGGCGTCCGTCGGCGGGCGGGTCGAGCGGGTTCTCGTAGCTCCGGGCCAGTCGGTCCGGATCGGTCAGCCCCTGGCGAGCGTCGTCAGCGGTGAAGCGGCGACGTTCCGCGCGGACGCAGACGCGGCGGCCGCCGAAACTGAAGTGGCGCGCCAGGCTTATCAACGCAACCGCAATCTGGCGGACCAGGGCGTTGTCGCCCGACAGGAGGTCGAGGCGTCCCGCGCGCAACTGCTCAGCGCCGAAGCCGGCGCCCGCGCGGCTCGCGCGCGGTCCAGCGCGGCGGGCTCGCCCAACGCTTCGGGCCGCCTCAGCGTCACCAGCCCCATCACCGGAGTCGTGACCAGCGTCCAGGTCGGACCGGGCGGCTTCGTCGCCCCTGGCGGCGTTGTCGCCGAGGTCACCAACCCGGCCAGGGTTGAGCTCGTCTTCAACGCGCCGCCTGCTTTGGCCGCCAATGTAAGGGCCGGGGCGCCTCTGCGGGTCAGCAACCCCAGCGGCGACTTCGACGCCATCGTCACCGGCGTTGCCGCAGGCGCGGGCGGCGAAAGCGGCGCCACGGTCATTCGGGCCCGGCCGACGGGCTCTGTCCTCCCGCCGGCCGGTTCCGCCGTCACGGGGGCGATCGTGACGGGCGAGACGACCGGCGGTCTCACCGTGCCGACCGAGTCCGTCCAGACCGTCGACGGCAACACCGTCGTCTTCGTTCAGGTCCCGAACGGCTTCCAGGCCCGTCCGGTGCTCGCCGGTCGTCAGGCCGGGGGGCGGACTGAAATCCTGCGTGGCCTCACCGGGGCTGAACGGGTCGCCGGCACGAACGCCTTCCTCCTCAAAGCCGAGCTCGCCAAGGGCGAGGCCGAGCACGGTCACTAGGGGCGCACCGCATGTTCAAATTCATCATCGAACTCTCGGTCAAATTCCGATGGTTCGTGGTTCTCGCCACGGCGCTTGTCGCGGCCTACGGACTCCTCGAGCTGACACGGCTTCCCATCGACGCCGTGCCGGATATCACCAATCGCCAGGTCCAGGTGACCACGGTCGCTCCGGCGCTCGCGCCTGAACAGATCGAACGACAGGTCACCTACCCGATTGAAACCGCCATGGCCGGCATTCCCGGCCTGACCACGACCCGATCCCTCAGCCGAAACGGCTTCAGCCAGGTCACGGTCATCTTTACCGACCAGACCGACATCTATTTCGCGCGCCAGCAGGTCGCCGAACGGCTCGCGGGCGCCCGGGAGGCCATGCCTGACGGGGTGGAGCCGACCATGGCCCCGATCACCACGGGCCTCGGTGAAGTGCTGATGTGGACGATCGACTACAAGCCATTCAACAGTCAGAACCTCGCCAAGCCTGGCGAGCCGGGCTGGCAGGCGGGCGGAGCCTATCTGACGCCCGAAGGCGATCTGCTTTCGACCCCGCAGCAGCGCGCCACCTATCTGCGCACCGTGCAGGACTGGATCGTCGCGCCGCAAATGCGGACCGCCCCCGGTCTCGCCGGCGTCGACACCGTCGGCGGCTATGTGAAGGAGTATGCGGTCCGTCCGGACGCGGCGCGCCTTTCCGCCTACGGCCTGGGCATGGGCGACCTTATCCAGGCCCTCGATCGCGCCAACACTCAGGCCGGCGCAGGCTATATCCAGCGCGCTGGCGAAGCTCTGACGGTCCGCACCGACGCCTTGGCCTCCACCGTGGAAGATCTGGCTCAGGCGCCGGTCGTCAACCGGAACGGCCTGATCGTGCGGGTCGCCGATGTCGCCACGGTCGAGATCGGCCAGGCTCCGCGCCTGGGCGGCGCCAGCCGTGACGGCCACGAGGCCGTGCTCGGAACGGCGCTGATGATCGCGGGCGGCAACAGCCGCACCGTGGCCCAGGCGGCCGGGGAGCGACTCGATGAGGTTCGCAAGACTCTGCCCGCAGGGATCGAGGCGGTGACGGTCCTTGACCGTAGCGCCCTGGTCAACTCGACCATCTCGACCGTGGCCCGCAACCTCACCGAGGGCGCCCTTCTGGTCATCGTCGTGCTGTTCCTGCTGCTCGGAAACATTCGTGCGGCCAGCATCACGGCCTTGATGATCCCGATCAGCTTCCTGTTCGCCGTCATCGGCATGAATAGGTTTGGCATCAGTGGAAACCTGATGAGCTTGGGCGCGCTGGACTTCGGCCTTCTGGTCGATGGGGCGGTCATCGTCGTTGAAAGCACCTTGTTGATGCTGTCGCAGCGGCGGATCGATCTGGGACGGGCTCTGACCCGTCGGGAACGCCTTGATGTCGCCGTGGCCGCAGCTCGCAAGATGGTCAAGCCAGCCGCCTTCGGTCAGCTGATTATCCTGCTCGTCTTCACCCCCTTGCTGATGCTCGAGGGCGTCGAGGGCAAGACGTTCGTCCCCATGGGCGCAACGGTCATGCTGGCGCTCGTCGGCGCCTTCATCTTCTCCTTCACCTTCGTTCCGGCCATGACGGCCCTGCTGGTGCGGGACCCCAAGAAGGTCGAGACCGACGAACACGGCCAAGCCCACGAACATGAGACCTTCCTGCTCCGCCACGCGCGGCGTTGGATCCAGCCGGCCATCCGCGCCGCCGTCGATCGTCCTAAGATCGTGCTGATCTCGGCACTCGGCGCGGTTGTTGTCGGTGGTCTGGCCTTCTCGTCCCTGGGACGGGAGTTCATCCCCACTCTGGACGAGGGCGACATCGCCATGCAGGCGCTGCGTGTTCCCTCGGCGTCGCTGGAACAGTCCCTCGCCATGCAGATGGCGTTGGAACGGGTCATCACCGCCCAGCCGGAAGTCGAGACCATGTTCTCCAGGACCGGCACCGCCGAGGCTGCCGTCGACCCGATGCCGCCCAACATTTCGGACAGCGTCATCGTTCTGAAGGACCGCAAGGACTGGCCGGATTCAGGTCTCGAGAAGGAAGCCTTGCTCGAGCGGTTCGAAGAGCTCGCCAACCAACAGATCGGGAATAATTTCGAGTTCAGCCAACCCATCGAGCTCCGCTTCAACGAACTCATTTCCGGGGTCCGGACCGACCTCGCGGTCATGGTCTACGGCGATGACTTCGACACCATGCAGCGGGTCGCTGATGAGGTGGCCGGCGTACTGCGGCAGACCACCGGCTCCGCCGACGTTCGCGTCGAACAAGCGTCGGGCTTGCCGACGCTCACGGTCAGCGTCGATCGGTTCGCGGCGGCCAGCTACGGCCTGTCCGCAGCCGACGTTTCTGAAGCGGTCTCGGCCGCCATCGGCGGCGCGGAGGCCGGCCGGATTTTCGAGGGCGACCGTCGCTTCGACGTCGTCGTCCGTCTTCCGGACGATGCGCGCAACGATCCGGCGGCGCTCGCGGCCCTGCCGATCGTCTCTTCGACAGGCGTAACCGTGCCGCTGTCTTCGGTAGCCCGTATCCAAAGCGCCGAGGGGCCGAACCAGATCAGCCGCAACGACGGTAGCCGACGGATGGTGGTCCAGGCCAACGTTCGCGGCCGGGATCTGGGCGGCTTCGTCACCGACGCACAAACCAAGGTGGACCAAATCCAGCTCCCGCCGGGCGTCCGCCTGACCTGGGGCGGTCAGTTCGAGAACCTCAAACGGGCCGAACAACGGCTGGGCCTGGTTATTCCGATCGTCTTCGTCCTGATCGGTGTGCTGCTGTTTATGGCTCTGGGGTCGTTCTCCGAGGCTGGGCTGGTCTTCGCCTGCGTGCCCTTGGCCTTGATCGGCGGCGCCTTGGCGCTTCTCATGCGAGGGATGCCGTTCTCGGTGTCTGCGGCCGTTGGCTTCATCGCCGTCTCGGGTGTGGCGACCCTGAACGGACTTGTTTTGATGCAGGCCATTCGCGAGCGATTGCAGGCGGGGCTCGCGCCCCGGGACGCGGCGATCGAAGGGGCGTCCAGCCGATTGCGTGCGGTGTTGACGACAGCCTTGGTCGCCATTGTCGGCTTCATCCCGATGGCGCTCGCCCACGGCGCGGGGGCCGAGGTTCAGAAGCCTCTGGCGACGGTCGTCATCGGCGGCCTTCTGACCGCGACGGCCCTGACCCTGCTGGTCCTGCCGACCTTCGCGGCCAAGGCGGTGCGTCATCGCAAGGACGAGGGGGTTGAGGATTGATTGCTCGCACTCAGGATGACCGTCAGCAGCGACGCACGTTGCTGACGGTTCTCGCGCTCAACGCGGGCCTGGCATTAGCGCTCGGGATCGGCGGCTTGTCCGCCGATTCCAGCGCTCTGCTGGCCAATGCAGTGGACAACGCCTCGGACGCTGCTGTCTATCTGATCAGCTTTCTCGCGATCGGTCGGCCTGGTTCGTGGAAGCGGGGGGCGGCGCGCCTCTCGGGCGTCATGCTCCTTATCTTCGGCGCTGGCGTCCTTCTGGACGCGGGTCGTCGATTCCTCATCGGGACCGAACCGATCGGCCCGACCATGATGGGACTCTCGGTCGTCGCAGCGATCATCAACCTGATCTGCCTGCAGTTGATCCGCCGTCAGCACAGCGGCGACGTCAACATGAAGGCTGCCGAGACGTTCAGCTTTAACGACTTCGCCTCCAACGGGGGAATCCTCGTCGCCGGGGCCCTGGTGCTCTGGCTCGGCCAGGCGTGGCCGGACCTCGTCGTCGGCGTCCTCGTGGCCGCCATCGCGTTGAAGGGCGGCGTGGATATCCTGCGCGATGCGGCTAAGGATCGTCCGGCTGAGGGGGAGGGGCAATGATGCCGCTCGAGCCCTCCGACAGCGTCTCCAAGCCCGCAAGCCCCGCTTTGTCCGGCTCCTCGCCCCCTGATGACGCCTGTCGATCAGCGGTCGATATCCAATCCGTTCAACGATGGCGCAAGGCGGGCATTCTCGTCGGGGGCCTGCTTCTTGTCGTCTGCGCGGCGCTCGTCACATCCTGGCCCTTGCTCGAACATCCTGTCGAGCATCTGGGCCTGATCGCCATCATGGTTTGCATCATCGGTCGGGCTTGGTGTTCCCTTTACATCGGTGGCCGCAAGAAACAGGAGATCATATCCGCAGGACCGTATTCGGTCAGCCGCAATCCGCTGTACGTCTTCAGCTTCATCGGCGCGTTTGGCATCGGCGCCCAGTCCGGCAGCCTTAGCGTCGGTTTGGTCTTCGGATTAGCCTGCTGGGTGGTGTTTCGCATCGTGGTCGGCCGCGAAGAACGCTTCCTCTCCGACGCCTTTGGACACGACTACCAAGCTTACCGTGAGCGCACCCCTCGGTTCCTGCCCAAGCTCTCCCTATGGCGCGACGAGGCGGAAATCATGATCCGGCCGGTATTCTTCGTCCGCACGGTGCGCGACGGCTTCGTCTTTCTCCTAGCGCTTCCGCTTTTCGAAGCGATTGAGCAGCTCCAGCGGCTCGGGGGCTTTAATGCCGTCGTGCCCGTGCCCTGAGGTCGGGAGAACCGGGATGACCACCTGCGAGCGGATCGCGCTGGAACCCGCTGGCCCGGCGCGCCTTCGCCCGTGTCGCTATCCCGCCCCCTCGATCGCGGCGGTCGCCGCAAGCAGCCGCGATTCCCAACCCGCAACGGGACCCTATTTATGACCAGCACAACACTGCCGGACCATCTCCACACCAAGTCCGAGGAGCACGATCACGGTGGCGTTCTAGGCTCCAATACGGAGCTGATCTTCGCCCTGACAAGTGGCCTTGCTCTGGGCCTTGGATTCGCCCTCGAGAAACTCGCAACGGGCCTTCCCTCTTGGATTCCCCTCGCCCTCTTCCTGATCGCCTACATCTTCGGCGGCTTTTTTACGGTGCGAGAAGCGTTCGAGAACCTCCGCCAGAAGCGCTTCGAGATCGATACCTTGATGCTCGTCGCAGCCGCAGGTGCGGCGGCGCTCGGGGCCTGGGCCGAAGGCGCTCTCCTGCTGTTTCTGTTCAGCATCGGCCACGCGCTCGAACACTACGCCATGGGCCGCGCCAAACGCGCGATCGAGGCCCTGGCCGAGCTTGCCCCCCGGACAGCCCATGTGCGACGCGACGGGCAGGTCGTCGAATTGCCTGTCGAAGATTTGGTCGTCGGCGACACCGTGGTGGTGCGTCCAAACGAACGACTGCCCGCTGATGGCTTTGTCGTGGTCGGCACCACAAGCATCAACCAAGCCCCCGTGACCGGCGAAAGCATGCCTGTCGACAAGCAGCCCGTCGCGGATCCCGAGGCGGCGCGGGCGAGACCGGCCCAGGTCGGATCGCCGTCTCTCGTCTTCGCGGGCACCATCAATGGCTCAGGCGCCATCGAGATTGAGACGACCCGCACATCGAGCGACACCACCCTGGCCAAGGTGGTTCGGATGGTGAGTGAGGCCGAGACGCAGAAGTCGCCGACCCAGCGCTTCACGGACAGGTTCGAACGCATCTTCGTGCCTGTGGTGCTGGCGCTCGCCTTTGTCCTGCTGTTCGCCTGGGTCGTCGTCGATGAGCCGTTCCGCGACAGCTTCTCTCGCGCCATGGCCGTGCTGGTCGCCGCGAGTCCTTGCGCGCTCGCCATCGCCACCCCGAGCGCCGTCCTCTCGGGCGTCGCCCGTGCGGCGCGCGCCGGTGTCCTGATCAAGGGCGGCGCGCCGTTGGAGAACCTCGGCTCGCTCAACGCCATCGCCTTCGACAAGACCGGCACCCTGACCGAGGGACGGCCGCGGATCACCGACGTCATGACGGTGCGCGGGACGAAGGAGGGCGATCTTCTGGCGGTCGCTGTGGCGGTCGAACGGCTCAGCGACCACCCGTTGGCGGAGGCCATCGCGCGCGACGGTGGCGCACGCTTGCGCGATACGATCATCCCGGCCGCGATCGACCTCAAGAGCCTGACGGGCAAGGGCGTGACCGCCCAGCTGCACGGCGAGACGATCTGGATAGGGAAGCCGGAGATGTTCGGCGTCGACGGCGTAGCGCCGCTCGGCGACGAAACAACCTCTGTCGTCGCTCAGTTGCGACTGCAGGGGCGAACCCTGATGGTGGTGCGACGCGGCACGCGCGATCTCGGTGTCATTGGGCTTCTTGATACGCCTCGCCCAGCAGCGCGGCCGACGCTGACCGCTCTTCGCGCCCTCGGCATCGGGCGAATGATCATGATCTCGGGCGATCACCAGAAGGCCGCACAGGCGATCGCCGGACAGGTCGGCCTGACAGAGGCTTGGGGCGACCTCATGCCCGAGGACAAGGTCGACGCCATCAAACGCCTTCGCGCTGACGGCAAGATTGCCATGGTCGGCGACGGGGTGAACGACGCCCCGGCCATGGCCACGGCGACCGTCGGTATCGCGATGGGCGCGGCTGGCTCCGATGTTGCGCTTGAGACCGCCGACGTCGCCTTGATGTCCGACGACCTGTCGCAGCTGCCCTTCACCGTCGGTCTCAGCCGACAGACGCGGCGCATCATTCTCCAGAATCTCTACGTCAGTCTCGGAATCGTCGCCTTCCTTGTGCCGGCGACGATCCTCGGCCTTGGCATCGGCCCTGCCGTGGCGCTCCACGAGGGGTCGACCCTGCTGGTGGTGTTCAACGCTCTGCGCCTGCTCGGCTACCGCGACCGAACGGCGCCCATCCTTCCCAGTGCAATCCCGGCCGCCCCCGTGGCCCCGCCGGCTCTCTCGAGGACATCGTCATGAAGCGTTTCGGATGGATTTCCGTCATCGCCGTCTTTCTCGCCCTGTCGGTCTTCGCCTTCGGGATGATCTCGCGGCAAACCCGCGAGGTCCCTGCGGCGCCGTCGGCGGCTGACTCTCGCCCGAGCGACACCGAGGCAAGCCACGCTGGCGAGACCACGGACAGCCCATCGACTCGCGCCTATCGCGAGGCCAGCGCGAAGATGCACCAGGCCATGAGCATCAACTACACGGGCGACGCCGACATCGACTTCCTGCGCGGAATGATCGCCCACCACGAGGGTGCGCTCGCAATGGCCAAGGTCGCCGTCGAGCATGGCGAAGCCCGCGACGTGCGTAATCTGGCCGATGAGATCATTGCGGCCCAGGAATCCGAAATTGTCCGGATGAGAATCCTTCTTGCGCGCCATGAGGACACGCCCGCGCCCAACGCAAGGCCCTGACGCATGGCCGGCAAACGCTTCACCGTGCGCGGCCGGAGCATTCGTTGGCGGGAAGGCCGCTATCGCCAACGAGGTAGGCGGCGGCTCCAGGCGCGCCCGCTGAAGCCACGGCCCGTGCTCGATACGCTCGTCGCCATCGGGGTCAGCCTGTTCGCAGGAGGCCTGGTCTTCTGCATGGCCCTTCTGCTGCTGGGCGCACACAAGGTGCCGCTGCATTTTGGTTACGGGGCCATTCTGGGCGGCGTGATCGGCTGCTCGTTTGTGTTTGGACCCCGCGATAGGCCCGGACTGATGGTCGTCGGAGGCTTGGTCGTCGTTTGGGTTTTGGGAACGGCCGTCCTCTACGCTTCGCGAGACCAGATCGTCCTGCGTCCACATGAGCACCGCAGCGCCGCCGCCAAGTCTGCGCCACGGAAGGCTGACTGAATGCCCGAAGCCGCGCTGACCGAGCCATCGCCTCGCCCCGTCCGGATCGCGCGCGGCGGCTGGCTGGACGCGCTGCGTTTTATCGTAGGGGCGCTGATCATCCTCTACCATTTCCGCGAGGCCGCGCCTGTGCCTCTCGGACAATTGCATCCAGTCTTCGAGCGCGGCTATCTGCTCACCGACTTCTTCATCATCGACTCCGGCTATGTCCTGGCCCGCATCTACGGTGATCGCCTCGCGTCCGGACAGGCCTCGCTGCGCGCCTATGCGCGCCAGCGCCTGCTGCGGGTCATTCCGGCCCACCTGGCGGTCAGCCTCGTCCTGGTGCTGCTCGTCGGCGGCGCCGCCCTGGCCGGGATCGCGCCCAGCAATCCGCGCTGGTTCGACTGGTCGCAACTGCCCGCGCAGGTGCTACTGGTCCAGGCCTATGGCGTGCCGGGCGGGCAGGGGTGGAACGCCCCGACCTGGACCCTCTCGGCCCTGATCGGCTGCTATCTCCTGCTGCCCTGGATCTGCCGCGCCCTGTGGCGCTGGCCGCCGGTCGCAATGGTGATCGGCGCGACGCTCCTCGTCGTCGCCGCCGATATCGCCGCCTCGCTGTGGCTCGGCGATCCGATCTACCGCCTGCCGATGCGCTACGGCATCCTGCGCGCCCTGCCGCTCTTCCTGCTCGGAGTCGCGGCGGCCTTCTACGGTTCGCGGGTCTGTGTCGCGCCGCACCGGGCCAGGGCGATCGGCCTCGCCGCCGCCTTCGCGCTCGTGGGGCTGCAGGCCTTCGGCGCCTTCAGCCTGGTGTCGCTCGGCCTGATGACCGTGATCATCTGGGCCGCCGGCGCCGTGCCGGTGCGCAGTCCTTCACGGCTGATCGAGCATCTGGCCCTAATGTCGTTCTCGATGTTCCTCACGAATGAGGTGAGCCGCATCGTCTGGTTCGGCCTGCTCGACGCCCTTGGACAGGAGGCGTGGTCGTCCGGCGTTCGCTGGGTCCTGTGGGCGATCGGCTTGGTCGGGGCGTTCGTGGCCGCCGCCGTGTTTCGCTACGGCTTCGACCGACCGGTCCAGACCTGGCTTAGTCCGTCCCGACGGGGGGGGGCGACCCGAATGTCGGCCGCCGCCACCGAACGGGCCATGGAACTGGCCGCGGGCCCCGGCGTCGCCGCGGCCGGGCGCCCGGGCCAGGCCGTCATCGACCCGCCGCGGGCTTGATCAGGGGCGCGGCTCAATGCTTGCGGGCCCGGACCCCGCGGCCGCCTCCGGCTCCGTCTGGAGGACCGGATCCCGGGCGGCGCCGGGGCGCGGCGGGCGGCAAGCCGAACACAGACCCTGGCCTTCGAGCGTGATCCGTTCGATCTCGTAGCCCGCCGCTGTCGCGGCCGCGTTCAGCGCAGCCAGGTCGGGCGCGGGAACCTCGCGACAGGAGCCGCAGCAGTCGCACAGCAGGTAAAGGGCCGGCGCGCCGGGCCGCTCGGGATCGCAGGCCACGTAGGATTTGAGGGTGGAAAGACGATGAACCAGTCCTCGGGTCTCGAGGAACTGCAGCGCCCGATAGACCGTCGCAGGCTTCGCGACGCGGGCATCCTGGTGATACGTCGCCACGAGATCATAGGCCTTGGCCGGAGAGCCCGCGATAAGCAGGAGCTCCAGCACCCTGCGCCGGGGGCGCGTCAGCCTGTCCCCAGCGGCGGCCACGCGGGCGGCGGCTGCGCCCAAAGCGCGTTCCACCTGTGCCGCCGTCGGCGGCGCGGTCTCCCGGTCGTGCGGACAAGGCGAGGTCATCAACGGGCTGGGCCCGGCCTCCAGGTTCAGCGGACGGCGCCCTTCACTCCAACCGAACGGCGCGCTCATTTTTAGCTTGCATCTACAGTCGCTGGAGGAGGTAGCCTTGCCCTGTAGAGATCACAAGGAACAGACATGACGGCGCAAACCCTCGAAAGCCGATACCGGGTGACCGGGATGGATTGCGCCAGCTGCGGCCGCAAGATCGACACGGCGATCCGCAGGCTGCCGGGCGTCGAGGACGTGTCGGTGGCGGTGCAGACCGGCGTGCTGAAGATCAGGCATGGCGGAGACCTCGCTGACGAAGCGGTCCTGCAGCAACTGCGCAACCTGGGCTACAGCGGGGAAGCGGCCTCGCCGACGTCCGGATCCGTTGCGGCGCCGGCCGGCCCGCCTCCGGCGGCCGCCGGGGCCGGGGGCGCCCCGTGGTGGTGGACCGGGAAGGCGCGCCTCACCGCGCTCTGCGGCCTGGCGCTGCTGTCCGCCTATGGACTGGGCACGCTGTTCCCCTCCCTCGAACGATACGCCTTCCTCGCCGCCCTGGCCGTGGGGTTGATTCCGATCGCGTCGCGCGCCTTTTCGGCGGCGCGCCACGGCACGCCCTTCTCCATCGAAATGCTGATGACCATCGCCGCCGTCGGCGCCGTCTTCATCGGGGCCGCGGAAGAGGCCGCCGCCGTCGTCCTGCTGTTCCTCGTCGGCGAAATGCTGGAAGGGGTGGCGGCCGGACGCGCGCGCAAGAGCATCCAGGGGCTCGCCGCCCTCGTGCCCAAGACCGCCTTCGTCGAGGTGGACGGCGTGACCACGGAAGTCGCCGCCGAGACCGTGGCGGTGGGCGCGGTCATCCTGGTCCGGCCCGGAGACCGCGTTCCCGCGGATGGCGAGATCATCGAGGGCGCGGGAGACCTCGACGAGGCCCCGGTGACGGGCGAGAGCGTGCCCAAACGCAAGGTCGTGGGCGATCCTGTGTTCGCCGGCACGATCAACGGCGGCAGCGTCCTGCGGGTGCGCGTGACGGCCTCGGCCTCGGACAACACCATCGCCCGGGTGGTGCGTCTCGTCGAGGAGGCGCAGGAATCGAAATCTCCGACCGAACGGTTCATCGACCGCTTCTCGAAAATCTACACGCCGGGCGTGCTCGTGTTCGCCGCCCTCGTCGCGGTCACGCCGCCGCTGCTGTTCGGCGGAACGTGGAGCGAATGGATCTACAAGGGCCTCGCCGTGCTGCTGATCGGCTGCCCCTGCGCCCTGGTCATATCCACGCCGGCCGCCATCGCCGCCGGCCTGTCGGCGGGCGCCCGGCGCGGCCTGCTAATGAAGGGCGGGGCCGTGCTGGAAACGCTCGGCAAGATCACCGCGATCGCCTTCGACAAGACGGGGACCTTGACCGCCGGCAAGCCCGTCGTCACCGACGTCGTCGCCGGGACGCGGGACGCCTCCGCCCTGCTGACCCTGGCGGCCGCGCTGGAGACGGGATCAAGCCATCCGCTGGCCCTCGCCATCCTGGCCCGAGCCGAGGCGGATGAGATCACGGCGCCGCCGGCGTCGGCCACCCAGGCCATTGCGGGGGAGGGCGTCGAAGGCGAGGTCGGCGGCGAACGCATATTCCTCGGCTCGCCGCAGGCCGCGGCCCGGCGCGCGCCGATCTCGCCAGCCCAGGACGCAGCCATCGCCGCCCTCAACGCCGAGGGCAAGACGGTGTCCGTCCTTGTCGCCGCAGGCGGGGTGGCCGGGTTCCTCGCCATGCGTGACGAGGCGCGGCCCGATGCGGTCCAGGGTCTGGCCGACCTGAAGGCGCGGGGCATCCGCACCGTCATGCTGACGGGCGACAATCGCCGCACGGCGGAGGCGGTCGCCGCCGGGCTGGGCATCGAGCCCCGGGCCGAACTGCTGCCGCAGGACAAGCTGGTGATCGTCAAGGCGCTCCAGGCCGAAGGTCTGGTGGTCGCCAAGGTCGGGGACGGCATCAACGACGCCCCGGCCCTGGCCCAGGCGGATGTCGGCATCGCCATGGGCGGCGGCACCGACGTGGCCCTGGAGACCGCGGACGCCGCCGTCCTGCGCGGCCGGGTCAGGGACATTCCCGACATGATCGCCCTGTCCCGCGGGGTGATGGGCAATA
This sequence comes from Brevundimonas sp., assembly GCF_030656255.1. Lineage (GTDB taxonomy): Bacteria > Pseudomonadota > Alphaproteobacteria > Caulobacterales > Caulobacteraceae > Brevundimonas. The sequence continues at coordinate 12,449 of NZ_JAUSOE010000110.1, forward strand.
TCCGGCAAAACATAACCATCGCCTTGGGATTGAAGGCCGTCTTCCTGGTCACCACCGTGATCGGAGTGACGGGCCTGTGGCCCGCCATCCTCGCCGACACCGGAGCCACGGTCCTGGTCACGGCCAACGCCATGCGCCTGCTGCGCTGGACGCCGCGTCGACAGGCCTGACGGGAGAGAGCCGGGCTCGAAGGGCCGCGCCGGGAGGGATCCGGGTCAGCCCCTGGCCAGCGAAGGTCAGGGATTATCCGGCGCCGCGCAACCCTGCCTCCGCTCGCGGATTGCATCCCGACACGGCAAGCGACGCCGGAGCGGAGCGCAGGGTGTCATGGGCGAACAGACTGGCGATCAACCGGATGTCGATGGCGAGCGCCCCGACACCGCGAGGACCCGCGGCGAGACTGATCCGGACGCTCCCGCGACGCCGCCGAAGCTCCATATGACGGGCAGGGGTCTCAGCCCGGCCGAGTATCGCGCCCAGCACGGCGGTCACCCGCATCAGGCTGACTTTTCGCGAGGCGCCGATGGCGGCGACGACCCGGCGGAAGCGGCTGGGGCGGGCCAACCCGACAGGCCGTGAACCGGTCGCCTGACGCCCTCCGGCCGCGGGTCGGCGGTCAGGTGCCGTTGTGTCGGCCGAACACGCGGGTCGAGCCGTCGTTGAGGATCAGCACCGTCGTATAGGGTTCGCGGCCGGCGGCCTCCATGCCCGGCGAGCCCGCCGGCATGCCGGGCGCGCTCAAGGCCCTGGCGGCGGGGCGTTCGCTGAGCAGCCGATCGACATCGCCGGCGGGGACGTGGCCTTCGATGGCGTAGGCGCCGACCACCGCCGTGTGACACGAGGCCAGCCGGTCCGGAACGCCGTGCTGCGCCCGGATCGGAGCCAGATCCTCGCGCTCGACGACCTCGACGGTCCAGCCGGCCTGGCGCATGTGCGCGATCCAGCCGCCGCAGCAGCCGCACCAGGGCGTCTTGTAGGCGGTCATCCGCTTCGGCGGCGCGGCGAGGGCCGGGCCGGCGAAGGCGAGGGCCGGCAGCGCCGTCAGAAGGGCGCGTCGGGAGGGGGAGGGCGAAGAGGCGGGCATGACGGCATCCTGGCGAGCGAGGCGACGATCCTAGCCGGATCGCCGGGCGTTGACGACGCTGACGATGTCGCGGGCCGCCGTCAGGCCTGGCGCCCCCAGGACGCGAGCAGACCGCCCTGGCCCGAAAACCGGCGGGGCGTCGTGCGGGGCGAACTATGGGACATTGCGCTTCAGGTCGTCCAGCCAGACCCGGGCGCTCGCGTCCGAGGGCGCCCGCCAGTCGCCGCGCGGCGAAAGGTTGCCGCCCGAAATCACCTTGGGGCCGTTCGGCATGGCGGAGCGCTTGAACTGGCTGAGGGCGAAAAACCGGGTGACAAACACCTCCAGCCATTGCTTGATCGTCGGCAGATCATAGGCGGCGCGCGAGGCGGCCGGGAAGTGGGCCGGCCACGCCCCCGCCTCGAGATCCCGCCAAGCGTGCCAGGCCAGGAAGGCGACCTTGGAGGGACGCAGGCCGTAGCGCGTCAGGTAGAACAGGTTGAAATCCTGCAGTTCGTAGGGCCCGATCCTGGACTGCGTGCTCTGAAGCGCGTCCGCGGCGGCCTGCGGCACCAGCTCGGGCGAGATCTCCGTGCCCAGCACGCCAAGCAAGGTCGCCGAGGCCGCCTCGTCCAACTGCCCGGTGGCCGCGACCCAGCGGATCAGGTGCTGGATGAGGGTCTTGGGGACCGAGCCGTTGACGTTGTAGTGGCTCATGTGATCGCCGACGCCGTAGGTCTGCCAGCCCAGCGCCGACTCGGACAGGTTGCCTGTGCCGAGCACCAGGCCCTCGCGCTGGTTGGCGAGCCGGAACAGGAAGTCGCTCCTCAGCCCGGCCTGGACGTTTTCGAAGGTGACGTCGTAGACCGGTTCGCCGCGGGCGAACGGGTGGCCGATCGCCTCCAGCATCGTCCGCGCCGCGGGCCGGATGTCGATCTCTTCGCCCGTCACCCCGAGGCTTCGCATCAGGGCCCAGGCGTTGCGCTTGGTGCCCTCGCTGGTGGCGAAGCCGGGCATGGTGAAGCCCAGGATGTCCGTGCGCGGACGGCCCAGGGCGTCGAAGGCCTTCGCCGCGACCATCAGGGCGTGGGTGGAGTCGAGGCCGCCGGAGACGCCGACCACGACGCGCCTGACGCCCGCCGCGTCGAGGCGCTTGGCGAGGCCCTGCACCTGGATGTTGAAGGCTTCATAGCAATCCTGGTCCAGCCGGGCCGGATCGTCCGGCACGAACGGAAACCGGTCGTGCGGCCGCAGCAGCCCGATATCGACGTGCTCCGCCGCATGCTCGAAGGCGATCCGCCGGAAAGCGTGCTCGGGGTGGCCGGCGGCGGCGGCGGCGTTGTTGAAGGTGGGCGTCCGCAGCCGCTCGAGGCGCATGCGTTCGACGTCCACGTCCGCCACGGCCATCTGGGCGACGTCCGGGAAGCGGCGGGTCGCGGCCAGCAGACGGCCGAGCTCGTGGATGGTCGCCTGCCCGTCCCAGGCCAGGTCGGTGGTGCTCTCGCCGGGCCCGGCCGCGGCGTAGAGGTAGGCGGCCTGGCATCGCATCGACTGCGAGGCGCAGAGCAGCGCGCGCTCGTCGGCCTTGCCGACCACGATGTTGGACGCCGACAGGTTGCAGAGCAGGGTGGCTCCCGCCAGCGCCGCCAGGGTCGAGGGCGGGGTGGCGGCCCAGAAGTCCTCGCAGAGCTCCATGTGGAAGACGAAGTCCGGGACGTCGCTGGCCTCGATGATCAGGTCGGTCCCGAACGGCGCCCTCTGCCCGGCGACGGCGATGTCCAGGCCGCGCACGCCGGCGCCGGGGGCGAACCAGCGGTTCTCGTAATACTCCCGATAGTTCGGAAGGAAGCTCTTGGGCACGACCCCCAGGACGCGGCCCCGGGCGAGGGCGACGGCGCAATTGTAGAGCCGTCCGTTGCGGACGAGGGGCGCTCCCACCACCAGCACCGGCTGCAGGTCCCGGCTCGCCTGCACGAGCTCGGCGAGCGCGGCGTTCACCGCCTGAAGGAGGGCGTCCTGGAGCAGGAGGTCGTCGATCGCATAGGCGGACAGGCCCAGCTCCGGAAACAGCATGAGGTCGGCGCCGCGGGCGTGTCCCTCCCGCGCCAGTTTCAGGGTCTCGAGGAGGTTGGCCGCCGGATCGGCCACGGCGATGCGCGGCGTGCAAACCGCCACACGCACGAACCCCTGCGCCCGGTTGGAATAGAGTTCATGCGCTCGGCCTCCTTTGGCGTCGACCGGTACAGGAGCGGCCCGGCGCCCGGCAAGTTGCGCCCTCCGTCGCGCGCCGCGGCCGCCCGAGCTCGGGCCCGCCGTCATCGCGGGCAGGCGGAGCTCGCTGTCGAGGGCGTCGCGGCGCCCCCGACGGCGGCCTACGGCCGCACGGCCGCGTAGAGGGAGATCGACCCGGTCGGGGTGGGAATCCGCCGCGTCTCGCTCACGGCCTCGAAGCCGGCTTCGCGCATGAGGTCCGGGAGCACGCCGAGCGCATTGGGCTCGGTGTGCTCGAAGCCGTCCAGCATCTGAACCTGCCGGAAGAGCAGGCGCATCAAGGGATTCGCCTGGCGGCCGGCGTCGGCCATATGCAGCCGGCCGCCGGGTCGAAGCGCGCCCAGGCAGGCGGCGAGGATCGCCCGCTTCACGGGCATCGGGCATTGATGCAGCACCAGGCTCGAGACCACCTTGTCCGCGGCCGCGCCCGGCAGGATCGCGGTCAGCGCGTCCCCGTAGCCGGCTCGCCATTCCACGTGGACCCCGGCCCGGCGAGCCTTGTCGCGCGCGATCTCCAGCACCGCCTTGTCGGGATCGACGCCGATGAGGCGCGATCCCGGCGACGCCGTCTTGAGCTGGATCGCGAAGGTCCCGGTGCCGCAGCCGACGTCGAGGATTGTCTCGCCAGGCTGCGGATCGGCTTCCGACAGCAGGGCGCACCGCCAGCGACGCTCCCGGGTCATGACGGCCAGCACCCTGTCGTAGGCGCCGGTGAGCTCGTGGCGACCGAGCGCGGGGACGAAGTCTCTGTCCTGGTTCATGGCGACGAGCATCGCCTGGATTCGGGCTCGCCGCTTGAACGAAGCGGCTGCTCAGCCGGAGGGGACCAGGCGCCGCGGCTGCACCCCGAACATCGCCTTCATCGTCCGCGCGAGGTGCGCGCCGTCGGAGAAGCCGGCCTCATGGGCGGCGGTGGTCACGTCGACCCCGCCCGCCAGCAGTGTCGCCGCAAGCTGCAGCCGCCGCCAGAGGACGAACCGCTTGAACGACAAGCCTTGCGCTTCGGCGAAGACGTGACGGAACCGGTCGGCCGACAAACCCGCGCGGCCCGCAGCCGCATCGAGCCGCACGGGGCCTTCCGAGAGCGCGGCGTCGATGAACGTCAGGACGCCGGCCATCCAGGACACCGCGGGCGCGGCCGGCTCGCCTCCGGCTCCGCCCGCCTGGTCCGACCAGAACCGCCGACGGCCCTCGGCCGCCAGCACGTGGGCGCTGGACGCGCGGACGAGCACGGCCCGAAGCGCCGCGCGCGCCTCCACGCCCAGACTTCCCGGCTCGAAAAACAGGATCTCGGCCTGCGCCGCGGCGCCGAGCCGATGGCCCACGAGCGGATCGACGAGAAACGCCGTGGCGCGAAGGACGCGGCCGCCCGCAGTCTCGACGGCGATCGGCCGGTCGGCGAACACCGCCTGCGCCGCGAGGTGCCGGTGAAGCGCGTTGTCGCCGACCGCGCCGCGCCACCGCGCCCAGCCCGGGCCGATCTGCAGACCCCCGCGCCAGGCGCCGTCAGGGCTCACCGGCGCGCCACAGGCGGGAAACGACGCCGGATGGGGTCAGTCACGGTCCCGGCCCCCGGATCGGCCGCGGCGATCTCGCTCGTCGCGGCGGTCGGATCGCGCGGGCTCGTCGGCGTCGTCCTCGAGGCGCTCTTCCCGCGCCCCGGACGCCACGCCGGCGGGACCGATTCGCCAGCTCACGACGGCGACCACCAGGAGCACCAGCAGCAGGGCGGCGGCCACCGAGCCCCGGCGGGACCGCCCAAGAAGATCCGACGCGGGCGCCCGTCGTTGAGGAGTCAGATCGATGGACCTCAGCAGGCACGACAGGCGTGCCTCGCCCGACCTTGAGGGCATTCCGTTCATGTCGCTCATGTCACCCACCTCCTTCAAGATCGAACTCGGGTACTCCAAGGCGAGTTCCAACGCTGCGGTCCCTCAGTCCACGGTTCGGCTTGTTCGCACGACATCCCCGCGCCGAGCGCCGCCTCGAAGCCCATTCGGGTTCGGACCGAAACAACTCGGACAGTCGGCACTGTCCATCTTCACGCCGCTTTGAAGCCGTCTGCTGAACCCATAAAGGCTCGACGCGGCGGAGAAGCCAAAGGTTCCCCGCCGCGTCGTCAACCCGGACGCCGCCGCCCCGTGCGACGACAGTCCGGCAGCAGGGGATTACTGCGGCCGAATCGCCTTCACTTCGCCCGCGCTGCCTGTAACGACCAGATCAAACTCGACCCGGTCGCCGACCTTCGCCTGGTCAATCAGGGCGGGTGACGCCGCGAAGCCCATGGTCATCGCGGGCCATTCCAGACTGGCGATCGGCTCGTGCTCGATCGTGATCTTGCCGCCCTCCGCGTCGATGGCCGAAATCACCCCGCGCGCGGTCGCGGACTCCTCTCCGGCCGCCGACGACATGGCGTCCATCTCCGCCGGCGCCGCGGGGGCAACGGCGGAACCGGTGGCGGCTGGGGTTTCCGTCTCCGTCGCCGGCTGCTGACTGCAGGCCGCCAGGGCAATGACCGCCCCGGCTGACAGGCTCAGGCCGAGGGCGAGCCTGGCCGACTTCACGAACAGGTTTTTCATAGGGTAGCTCCTTGGGTGGGGGTTTGGGTGGGACGTGATTTCCGGCGTCTCAGGAGGAGATAGCCGGCTGGGATGACGAGCATCGACAGGAGGGGCGCGGTGATCATGCCGCCAATGACTGGCGCCGCGATCCGGGTCATGATCTCCGACCCCGCGCCGTGGCCGATCAGGATCGGGAACAGACCGCCCAAGATCACGGCGACCGTCATCGCCTTGGGCCGGACCCGCAGAAGGGCGCCCTCGCGAACGGCCTCCTCGACCTGCTCCCGGTCGGGATCAGGTCCTCGATCCTTCAGCGCATGTTTGAGATAGATCAGCATCACGACGCCGAACTCCGCCGACAGGCCAGCGAGGGCGATGAAGCCAACCCCGGTCGCGACCGACTGATCGAAGCCCATCAGATAGAGCAACCAGAAGCCGCCGGTCAGGGCGAATGGCAGGGTGCCCATGATGAGGAGGGCTTCGTCGAAGCGCCCGAAGGTCAGATAGAGCAGGATGAAGATGATCACGAGCGTGGCCGGAACCACGATCTTTAGCCGCTCGGCCGCCCGTTCCAGATATTCGAACTGGCCGGAGTAGGCGATGCTGACGCCCGGCGCGAGATCCACCTCGCTGGCGACCGCCTGACGCAGATCGGCGACGACAGACGCGAGGTCGCGCCCCCGAGTGTCGACATAGACCCAGGTGGTCAGCCTGCCGTTCTCGGACTTGAGCATCGGCGGGCCGTCCGCGATCTGGATATTGGTGACCGTGCCAAGGGTGATCTGCTGGCCCGACGGCGTCAGCATCGGCAGGGCGCGCAGTTGCTCCAGACTGTCGCGCAATTCTCTCGGGTAACGGACGCTGATCGGATAGCGGGCGAGCCCCTCCACCGTCTGTCCGATCGTCTCGCCGCCCACGGCGCCCGATACGATCGATTGGACATCGGCGATGTTCAGGCCGTAGCGGGCCGCCGCGCGCCGGTCGATGTCGATGTCGACATAACGCCCGCCGGTCAGGCGTTCGGCCAAGGCGGAGGTCACGCCCGGTACGGTCCTGGCGACATCGGCCACCTGGGCCGCGATACGGTCCATCGCGGCCAGGTCAGAGCCGGACACCTTGACGCCGACGGGGCTCTTGATGCCCGTCGCCAGCATGTCGATGCGATTTCGGATGGGAGGGACCCAGACGTTGGACAGTCCGGGGACCTGAACCGCGCGATCGAGTTCTTCGATCAGTTTTTCCGGGGTCATGCCCGGCCGCCATTCATCGCGCGGCTTGAACTGGATGGTGGTCTCGAACATCTCCAGCGGAGCCGGATCCGTGGCGGTTTCCGCCCGGCCCGCCTTGCCGAACACGGTCGCCACTTCGGGCACGGTGCGGATCATCCGGTCCGTCTGTTGCAGCAGTTCCGCGGCCTTGGCCGGGGAGAGACCCGGCTGGGCCGAAGGCATATACAGCAGGTCGCCCTCGTCCATCGCCGGCATGAATTCGCCGCCGAGCTGGCTAAGAGGCCAGGCGGTGGTGGCGAAGATCAGCAAGGCTGCCACCAAGGTCTTTCTGGGATGATGCAGCACCCAGTCCAATGGCCCGCGATAGATGCGCGTGAGCCAGCGATTGATCGGATTGCTCTGTTCGGCCGGGATCCGTCCGCGGATCAGATAGCCCATCAGAACCGGCACGAGAGTGATGGACAGGATCGCCGCCGCCGCCATCGCATAGCTCTTGGTAAAGGCTAGGGGCGCGAACAGCCGGCCCTCCTGGGCCTGCAGGCTGAACACCGGGATGAACGACAGGGTGATGATCAGCAGGCTCAGGAACAGCGCGGGGCCGACCTCCACGGCCGCCTCGGTGATGACCTTCCAGCGATCTTCGCCCGCCAGCTTTTCATCCGGGTGATCGTGTTCCCATCGTTCGATGTGTTTGTGGGCGTTCTCGATCATGACCACCGCCGCATCCACCATGGCGCCGATGGCGATGGCGATGCCGCCCAGCGACATGATGTTGGCGTTCACGCCCTGAAGATTCATGATCAGGAAGGCCGCCAGGACGCCCAGCGGCAGGGTCAGGATGGCGACCAGCGCCGACCGGGCGTGCCAGAGGAACAGGCCGCAGACCAGGGCGACGACTATGAACTCCTCGATCAGCTTGCCGCTCAGATTGTCGATCGCCCGGTCGATGAGCTGCGAGCGATCGTAGGTCGTCACCACTTCGACTCCCGGGGGCAGTCCGGCTTTGAGCGTCTCGAGTTTCTCGGTCACGGCCGCGATCGTGGCGCGGGCGTTTGCGCCGGATCGAAGGATGACGACGCCGCCCGCGACCTCGCCTTCGCCGTTGAGCTCGGCTATGCCGCGTCTCATCTCCGGGCCGATCTGGATGGTCGCGACATCCCCGAGGCTGATCGGCACGCCTCCAGCCGCCGTGCGGAGCGGCACGGCCCGGAAGTCGTCGAGCTCGGTCAGATAGCCGTTGGCGCGGATCATGTATTCGGCTTCGGCGAGCTGGAGCACCGAGCCGCCCGTCTCGCCGTTGGCGCGCTGGAGAGCGTCCACCACCGCCTGATGGGTGACGCCGTAGGACGCGAGCCTGACGGGGTCGAGCACCACCTGGTATTGCCGCACCATGCCGCCCAGGCTGGCGACCTCGGCGACCCCCGGCACGGTCTTCAGCTCGTAGCGGAGGAACCAATCCTGCAGGCTTCGCAATTGCGCCAGATCGTTGCGGCCTGTGCGATCGACCAGGGCGTATTCATAGACCCAGCCTACGCCGGTGGCGTCCGGACCAAGTGCCGGTTGGGCGGTCGCGGGAAGCCGCGCCTGCACCTGGCTGAGGTATTCGAGGACCCGGGAACGCGCCCAGTAGAGGTCCGTCCCATCTTCGAACAGCACATAGACGAAGCTGTCGCCGAAGAAGGAATAGCCTCGAACCGTTCGCGCGCCGGGTACGGACAGCATGGTGGTCGCCAGAGGATAGGTGACCTGGTTCTCGACGATCTGGGGCGCCTGCCCCGGGTAGCTGGTGCGAATGATGACCTGCACGTCCGACAGGTCCGGCAAGGCGTCGACCGGCGTGCTGCGAACCGCGAACAGGCCGGCGGCGAGCAGGGCGACGGCGGCCATAAGGACGAGGAAGCGCCCCTTGACCGAGGCGCGAATGACCGCGGCGATCATTGGCTCGACCTCCCGCGCGAGGCGGGCGCGGCCATGGATGCGCCCGTTGGGGCGGCGGTGGCGGGCCGGGACGTCGGGCCGATCGGCCGCGCCGTTACGCCTGACAGGCTGGCTTCGGAATCGATCAGGAACTGCCCCGACGCGACGATCCGTTCGCCTTCCCTGAGACCGGCGAGGATCTCGGTTTGCCCCCCGGCTTCTCGCCCGACACGGACCTCGGCCGGTTGATACCGGCCTTCCGGCCGGGCGAGCATGACAATGTCCCGTTCACCCGTTCGGATCACCGCCTCGGTCGGCACGAGCAACGCCGTCGTCGAACCGCCGCCGAAGGTGATCCGGCCGAACATGCCGGGGCGCAAACGGCCCCCGCGATTGGCCATTTCGATCCGTCCCGTGACCGTGCGGCTGTCGCCGACGAGTTCCGGCAACAGGGCGGTCAGACGACCCGTGAACCGCTCTCCCGGGAACGCGGTCAAAGCCACCTCGACGGACTGTCCGACCCTTAGCCGGCTCCCCAGCGCCTCCGGGATGGCGGCATTGACCCAGACGGTGGCCAGGCCGTTGATCTCGGCCAAGGTCATGCCTTGGGTCACGCTCATGCCGGCGCGCACGCCCAGGGTCTTGATCACGCCGCCAGTGGGCGTTGAGATCGTGATCGTGTTTCGCGCCCGCCCGCTGCGCTCCACCGAGGCGATCAGGCTCTCGGACATGCCCATCAGCACCAGTCGCTGCCGCGCCGCCTGGATCAGGGGCGTGTTGCCGGTGCGCCGTACGGCCAGATATTCCGTCTGGGCGCCGCCCCAGGTCGGGATGAGCAAATCGACCAGAGGCGCGCCCGCAGCGATGACATCGCCCGGCGCGCGGTTGTAGACTCGCTGCACGAAGCCGTCGGCCCGCGACTGGACCACGGCGATGTCGCGTTCATTGTAATCGACCACCGCCGTGGCGCTCAGATCGCCCTCAAGGTCGCCACGGCGAGCCGTGGCATACCGGACCCCCAAATTCTGGGCCAGCGCCGGATCGATTCGAACGCCGGGGGTGGCGGTCGTTCCCCCCTCATCGGCATATTTGGGGATGGTCTCCATGTTCATGGACGACTTCCCCGGCCCCGGGTAGCGTTCGTTTGGAACCATGGGATCGTACCAATAGAGGATCTCGCGCTCCCCTCCCCCCTCGGCGGTCTCACCGCCGGCCCCATCCAGCCGCGGAGCGACGACGATGCCGGCCCCGACGCCGACCCCGACCAAAAGAAGCGCGCCCATGGCGATGCCCAGGCGTTTGTTGCGAAGGGCGTTCATCGGTCGTCGTTCCCATAGGTGAGAGTGATCTCGACCACTTGACGCATCACGGCGGCCTCGCGATCGAGCGTGTCGAGCCGGGCGTTGGCCACGGCGGTGAAGGCTTCGAGAACTTCAACGATGCCCGCCCGACCCGCCGCATAGCTCGCGGTTTCGAGATCGGAACGCTGAAGGACACTGGGCAGAACGACGTCGCGCGACCGGACCCATTGATCGTGAGCGGTCGCGTATTCGGCCAGGGCGCTTCGCAGCGACGCGGTCAACACGCGCTCAGCGTCCTCACGCTCGGCGGTGACCCGCAGCGCATCAGCGGCGCGCGCGGCGATGACGGGATCCTGCCTTCGACCGGGAAAGATCGGCAGCCGCACGCTCGCTCCGACGGAGAACAGATCGCCGAACCGCTCATCGCGGCGGGCGTAGCTGGCTTGGAACGACCAGTCCGGGCGACGTCCGGCGCGGGCCAGGTCGACCTCGGCTTCGGCGCGGCGCGCGGCGGCTCCATAGGCCCGCACGGTCGGCAGCTGGGCGATGCCGTTCCGCAAGGCGGTCAGGTCGAGATCGTCCTGCGGCGGCGGGCCAACCGTCTCGGGATCGGCGTCGCCCGTCCACCGGGCGAGTTCGGCTCGCGCCTTCTCGATGTCGGCGGCGAGACTGCTGCGGCGATCGTCAAGATCGGCTTTGAGCTGAACGGGCCCGAGAGCGTTGGCGGGCCGATAGGCGCCGGACGCGACTCCGGCCGGGGCGGCGTCCCACAGGGGTTGCAACGTCGCCAGCAGCTCTTCCAACGCCGCAAAGCGGCGTTCGGCATAGAACAGGTCGATCCACGCAAGGCCCACGGCGACCCGGACCTCTCGTCGCGCGACGGACTCCTCAGCGCCGGCGACGCCGATCGCCGCCTCGGCGATGTCTCGCTCGGCGCGACGACGCGCGCGGCTGGGCACCTCCTGCTCGACGCCGATCCTGAGCATGGTGAAGTCTTCATCGAATTGCCCCGCGAACGGCCCGGTCACCGGATATCCGTCGAGACCGACGGAGAGCCGGGGGTCCGGCAGAAGCCCCGCTGCCGGAACGGCCGCACGAGCGGCGTCGACACCCAATGCGCTGGCGCGCAGACTGGGTGCGCTGAACGCCGCGCGGGCCAGGGCCTCGTCGAACGTCTGGGGGTCAGCCTGGGCCGGCGCGGTCCAGACGCTCAGGAGCAGAACGGAAGCGGGAAGGATCGCCCAGCTTGCGGTTAGCTCACGGCACCGGGTGGGCGCCGAAGCCTCGGCTCGCCGCGTCGTGACGCGCGGCAGGCGGACACGGGGCGGCTGACAAGCAGACGCGCGTGTCGCCGTCCTCAAACGAATGGTCATGAAATTCCTCGAAACCATCGGACCCGCCGTGAGGGCAGGACACCGGCGAAGGGCTCAGATCGATCGGTTACCGCGGCGTAACGTCGCGCACGGCCTACCGTTCAGCGAAAGCGTTCTAAGCCAGCCGTTTCGGCGGATTCTTCAGTGGAAGCGGGCCTGCGCCCTCTCGCACGACATCGACGGCTGCGAACCGGAGTCCCCGCGGAGCCGAAGGCCGTTGAACGGTCGGCGCCGGCGGCATGGGCGCCGCGACGGCGGCGCAGCCCATCTTGGCGATGCAGTCGGGCGTCATCTCGTCGCAAGGGCTAGTAGCGCCGCCGGAAGGCCCGTCCGCCATCACCATCATCTCGGCGCAATCCATGTCCGCCATGCCGCCCGTCGCTTCGAATACCTGGAACGGCGTGGCGTGCGCGGACGACTGGCCGACGAAGCCGGCCACCGCCAGGGCGAACAGAAGGGTGCGGACGAGGTTCCACATGCGCGGTCATCCCACGCCCGTCGGCCGGCCGTGTCAAGCGACCGACGGGCTGGCGTCGGGCGCGCGCAACGCAATGCTCCGGATCAGCGCGCGCCCGCCCGCAGTTCGAACGAGGGATTCAACCCCGGCGCCCGTATAACTCATTGAACCCCTCTGGTTTCGGAGCCTCCCTATGACCACTCGCAAAATCCTTTCCGTCGTCGGCGCCGTCGGCGCCCTGCTGTTGGGGGCGACGCAGGCTGCCGCCCACGCGCGCGTCGTCGCCTCCAACCCGGCGGCGAGCGCGAGCATCGCCTCGCCGCGTTCGCTGACGGTCACCTTCAGCGAACGCGTCGTTCCCGCTTTCTCGGGCCTCGAGGTCGTGAACGCCGCCGGTGCCAAATTCCCGGTCGCGACCACCGTCTCCGATGACGGCATGACCGTTTCGGGACGGACGGCGCGACCGCTCGCGGCCGGCGCCTACAGCCTCAACTGGCATGCCGCCTCCGCCGACGGCCACCGTATGACCGGCGCCATCGCCTTCACGGTACGCTGACCCATCGTGCTCGACGTTCTGGTCATCCTGCTCCGGCTCGCGCAGTACGGCGGCGCGGTCGTCCTGCTCGGGACGCCGCTGTTCCTCCTCTACGGGTTGCGCGGGTCGGACGCGGTGGCCCTCGGCTGGACGAGATCCTTGCTGGTCAGCGCGGCGGCCGTGGTCGCCATAGGCTCCGCCGCCGCCTTCGCGGCCCAGACCGCTGTGATGGCGGGCTCGCTGACTGAAGGTCTCAAGCCGGCGACGCTCGGCTTCATGCTCACGGGCACGAGCCTCGGACCCGCCTTTCTCGTCCGGACGCTGGCCGCGTTGCTCGCGCTTCTTGCGCTCATTCAAGACAAGCCGTCCCGCGGCCTGTGGAAATTCGTCGCTGTCGCCGGTCTTATCGTCGGCGCCAGCTTCGCCTGGACGGGACACGGCGCGGCCACCGAAGGCGCGGGGCGCTATGTTCATCTGACGGCCGCGATCCTGCACAGCTGGGCGGCGGCGGTGTGGCTCGGCGCGCTCGCGGCCTTGCTGATCCTGACGTTGCGGCGGCGGTCAGAAACGGTCGATGGCGATAGGATCCTCTATCGAGCCCTTCACGGATTCGCCGGCGTCGGATCCGCATCGGTCGCCGTCCTGGTTCTGAGCGGACTGGTGAACAGCTGGTTCATGGTCGGACCCGATCGTATCGCTGGCCTCTTGAGCACGCCCTACGGTCTGCTGTTGACGGGCAAGCTCGTGCTCTTCGCGCTCATGCTGGTTCTGGCGGCCGCGAACCGCTTTTATCTGACGCCCCACCTCGGCAGCGCCCTGGACGATCCCGAGTATCTTGGCCCCGCCATTTCACGGCTGAAACGCAGCTTGGTGATGGAGACCCTCCTCGCCCTGGGGCTGCTGGCCCTGGTGTCCATCATGGGAACCCTGGCTCCGGTCTCGGCCATGGAAATGGCGATGTAGCCGTTGGCGCGCGCCGAACGCGCTGGAGCCAGGTGCGTCGCACGCGCTCTTGGGACCGGCTGCGAATGGCCGTTGGCCCAGCGACCTGGACCCGCCTAGACTGCTCAAGAATTGAGGGGGCGCGCCGTGTCAGATCGAGTTCGTGATCTTATTGAACAGTGGCGGCGCGACCCGGCTGCGACCTACCAGACCTGGTTCTTGTGGGACGAGCGTCTGAAGAATTTCCGCTCCATCCGTCGCGGCATCGGCCAGGTCGTCAAGGAGATCGAAGCAGGCCGGTTCGGCGTGGCCTATCGCGGGTCGTCGCTGGAGACGATCGTTCATTCGGTGGCCGAACAACGGCAGATCTTCAAGGGCGCGGACCATGCCTTCCTCTGGAAGCCCAAACTTCGCATCCCGGACATCTACGAAAACCCGGCCAATCAACGCGCTTTCGGCCGGCTCCTGCATCACTGCAGCTGTTGTTCGACAGCAACGGAAATTCTCGCGGGCATCCGCACGATCGACCAACTCCGAATCAAGGGACTCGGGCCTGCAGTGGCCAACCTGATCTATTTTCTCCATCCCACCCACGTTTCGCCGTTCAATACCGCGATCGTCAACGGCTACAACGCGATCACCGGATCAAAGGTCAAGCTCGGGAGCTGGGAGCACTACCTTGCGATGCGGCAAGGAATTTTGGCCCTCAACGCTCGCTACAGCGATCTTCTGTCCAACGATCTCGGGGCGATCGCGGGCTTCCTGTTCGACGTGGGCTCCGGCCGTTATCCCGCGCCGCCCCTGGACGACGAGAGTCTGTCCGCCAGCGGCTGGGACGCGCGGCTGGCCGAAGCGCGCGCCGAAGCGGTCAAGTTCGAGAAGACCGCGCTCCAGCAGGGCGAGACGGACCGGACCCACACAGAGATCCAGGCCTGGGTCCGTGATCTGGGTCGCGCGCTGGGCTACAGGGTCTGGATCGCGTCCAATGACCGCGGGCGCCAGCACGAGGGCGCACGCCTGAGCGAGGGCTGCCTAGAACAACTACCGCCGTCGCTGGCGAACGGTCCAGGCGCCGAGTCCATCCGGCTGATCGACGTACTCTGGCTGGAGGGAGACGCGGACCGCGTGGCGGCCGCCTTCGAGGTCGAGCATTCCACCACGATCTACTCCGGTGTCGTGCGAATGCTGGACCTCGCCCTGTCAGGCGAACTAAACATCTCCGCCGGCCTTTTCCTGGTCGCTCCCGACAGCCGCGAAAACGATGTGCGGGCGCAGTTGCAACGTCCGGCCTTCAGCCGGATCGCCGATCTCAATGTGCGCTATCTGCCCTACGGAGAACTGGAACGGCACCGGGCATCAATCGCCCGCTTCGGAACCGGTCTCAGGGCTCTGACCGAGATTTCGCACCGCGTGACCTGATCGTCGGTGACTGGCCCGCCTCGCATCCAGGTCGTTCTGGCTCACAGGCCTGATAGGCAAGAGCGCGATCCTCCAGCCGCACCCGCCAGGTGATCAGCATGGCATTAAGCGCGGTGAACACCACTGCTATCCAGACCTGGCCGAAAACCAGCGGCAACATGGCGATCTCAAGAGATGCGATCCAGTAGTTGGGATGACGAATGACCCGGAAGGGCCGGATCGGACTAGCGGCGCGCCGGGCAGGTGATGATCCGAGTGGTCCAAAACCGGCCAAGGTCGCGATCACCCCGCTTGCTCCAGCGCGCTCGTCGTGCTCTCGGCCATCAGGGCGACTGCGTGTTCCAGGAACAGGTCGTTCCGCTCCGCGAAGCTGTGCGGCTGCAGATACCAGTCCATTGGGACGCACGAATGCCGTGTGTCGATCAAGGCGTTTCGATAGATAGGCGCCAGCCGCTCGAAACCGCCGTGGGTCGTGGCGAACATTTCGGCCCCGTTGGCCGCGACGTCCTCTTGCCGCAGGATGTGCGGCGGCCAGGCGGTGGTCAGGGCGGCGAGACGCGGTGGTGAAGTCCGGTCGTTGTCTCTTGGCAGAGCTTCCTGTGATCGAGCCGTCGCCTGCCTCATGGCTCCCGCTTGCGAACCGCACGCGCCATTTTCAGGTCGCGGGAGATCCGTATCCACAGCAGGATGAAGCCCGAAATCACAATGCTCAGGGTCAAGGCGGTAGTGATGATGATCAGGGGGTGATTGAAGTCCTCGCCGTCGTTCCAGTCCATGAC
>NZ_JAUSOE010000111.1 GCF_030656255.1 Brevundimonas sp.
TCGCCTTCCGACGTCGCGGCGGCGTTGGTGCTCTTCTGGTTCAGAATGGTGTCGATGGCGACGGCGGTCTTGCCGACCTGACGGTCACCGATGATCAGTTCGCGCTGGCCGCGGCCGAT
This sequence comes from Brevundimonas sp., assembly GCF_030656255.1. GTDB lineage: Bacteria > Pseudomonadota > Alphaproteobacteria > Caulobacterales > Caulobacteraceae > Brevundimonas. Next base: position 120 of record NZ_JAUSOE010000111.1, read on the forward strand.
CGGGATCAGGGTGTCGATGGCCTTCAGCCCGGTCTGCATCGGCTCGTGGACCGACTTGCGCGGGATGATGCCCGGCGCCTTGACGTCGACGCGGCGACGCTCGGTGAACTCGATCGGGCCCTTGCCGTCGATCGGCTCGCCCAGCGGGTTGACGACGCGGCCCAGCAGGCCCTTGCCGACCGGCACGTCCACGATCTCGCCCAGGCGGCGCACGTCGTCGCCCTCGGCGATCTGGGCGTCGGCGCCGAAGATCACGGCGCCCACGTTGTCGCGTTCCAGGTTCAGGGCCATGCCCTTGACGCCGGCCTTGGTGAACTCGACCATTTCGCCGGCCTGGACATTGTCCAGACCGTGGATGCGGGCGATGCCGTCGCCGACCGACAGCACGCTGCCGACGTCGGAGACATCGGCTTCGACGCCGAAGTTGGCGATCTGCGACTTGAGGATGGCCGAGATTTCAGCGGCGCGGATGTCCATAACGGGCTCTCTGTTCTTCAGTCTTTATGCGGGTGCGCCGATCAGGCGCGCTTCATTCTTGTGTGCGGGGAGCAGGCTTACGCCCGCTTGAGGGCGAACTTCATCTGGTCGAGCTTGGTCTTCAGCGAGGCGTCGAACAGTTTCGAGCCCACCTTGACCTTCAGGCCGCCCAGGATAGCCGGATCGACCCGCGTGGTCAGTTCCGGCGCCTTGCCAAGGCTGGCGTTCAGAGCGGTCTTGATCGCGGCCAGCTGCTTGGCGTCCAGCGCCTGAGCCGAGACGACCTCGGCGGCGACGATGCCGGCGTGTTTGGCGTAGCGGGCTTCGAACCCGGCGATCACGCTGGGCAGATCCTTGGCGCGATGGTTCTGGGCCAGCAGACCCAGGAAGTTGGCGGTCGTCTGTTCGAACTTGGCCTTGGCGGCGATGGCGGTCAGGCCCTTGGCCTGATCCTCGGCCGAAATGACCGGCGAGGTCGCCAGGCGGCGCAGGTCGGCGCTCTCGATCCAGGCGGCCTTCAACGACGTCAGGTCAGCGCGGACGGAGTCCAGGCGGCCGGTTTCCAGCGCCAGATCAAACAGCGCCTGTGCGTAGCGATCGCCGACTTCCGTCGTTCTGAAATCATCAGCCACTGATTAGGGTCCGAGGTCGTTGTGTCAGGGTCGCGACCGATTGCGAGGCTCGCAACGGTCAAAAGCTTGAAATGCTTGCGGAAAGCACGACAGAGGCCGTATTCGCGAATACGCCCCCTTCAAGCCGGGCGCCTGATAGCACGGGGTTTTGCTGCTCGCAACATTGCGTGAAGGGGTGATGAAGCCGCACCCTGTCGCATAAGGTGTCGCACCCCGGTCATCCCTCCATGTGAAACCCAGGCCTGACCTGCCGACGAGAGCCGAGATGAAACCGTTCCCCCTGCTGATCGCCGCCGCCTGCGCCCTTTTGGCGCCCTGCGTCGCCGCCCCGTCGAACACCCAGGCCGGGACCGTGACTGAGGGGCAGACGCCCCCCGCAGACGCCGCCCGCCCGGTGCGGATGATGAGCTACAATATCCGCTATGACGCGCCCGACGACACGCCGAACTGGGCGCAGCGCCGCCCGCACATGGCGCGCCAGATCGCCTTCTTCGATCCCGACATCCTCGGGGTTCAGGAGGCTCTGCTTCCGATGGTCGCCTATCTGGCCGAACAGGCGCCGGCCTATGATCATTACGGCGTCGGTCGCGACGACGGCGCCCAGGCCGGCGAGACGACGACCCTGTTCTGGCGTCGCGCCCGGTTCGAGACAGTCAGCGCCGAGACCCTGTGGTGCTCGCCCACGCCGGATCGGCCGTCCAAGGGCTGGGACGCCGCCCTGCCCCGCACTGTGACGCGGGTCGTGCTGCGCGACCGGGCCAGCGGCCGGCTGCTGGACGTGCGCAACGCCCATATGGACCACGTCGGCGCGGTCGCCCGCGAGCGCTGCGCCGCCCTGGCCTCCGACCTGGCCCCGGCGACGGTCGAGGGGGTGACGGCGGCGGTGGTGCTGATGGGGGATTTCAACGCCGGGCCGGACACCGCCCCCTATGACCGCGTCCTGGCCGCCGGCCTGCGCGACGCCCGCGCCGTCAGCCCCGTCGTCTTCGGCCCCGCCGGCACCTATAACGACTTCGACATCGCCAAGGACAATGACGGCGTGGCCATCGACCATGTCTTCGTCGGCCCCGGCCTGTCGGTCGAACGCTACGCCGTCCCGACCGATTCCTTCGCCGGCCAGGTGATTTCGGACCATTTCCCGGTCGTGGTCGACATCGCCCCGGACAGGCGGTGATTGCCAGATGGAGGCCAGGGGTGCGACCATTGCGCCGCACCCGGGTGCTTGATCGGAACCTGCGGCGGCCCTAGCGCTTTCCGCTCAAGCTTTTTCCCCTCTAGGACCTCTCATGCTCGACAGCATTACGCCCCTGCTCTCCGACCCGGCCGCCTGGGCCGCGCTGGTGACGCTTATCGTGATGGAGGTCGTGCTCGGCATCGACAACCTGATCTTCATCTCGATCCTGTCGAACAAACTGCCCGAGCATCAGCGCCAGAAGGTGCGCCGCATCGGCATCGGCCTGGCCCTGGTCATGCGCCTGGCCCTGCTGTCGATCATCGCCTGGCTGGTCGGCCTGGTTCAGCCGGTACTCACCGTCATGGGCAATGAATTCTCGTGGAAGGATCTGATCCTGATCGCGGGCGGCCTGTTCCTGGTCTGGAAGGCCACCAAGGAAATCCACCACACCGTCGATCCCACGCCGACCCATGACGTGATGGATAAGAAGGATGTGATGATCAACAACGCCGGCGCGGCGATCTTCCAGATCATCCTGCTGGACCTGGTCTTCTCGATCGACTCCATCCTGACGGCCGTCGGCATGACCGAACACCTGCCGATCATGGTGGTGGCGGTCCTGGTCGCCGTGACCGTCATGCTGCTGGCCGCCGACCCGCTGGCCAACTTCATCAACGAGAACCCCAGCGTCGTCATGCTGGCCCTCGGCTTCCTGCTGATGATCGGCATGGTACTGATCGCCGACGGCTTCGGCTATCATGTGCCCAAGGGCTATATCTACGCCGCCATGGCCTTCTCGGCCGGGGTCGAGGCCCTGAACATGATGGGTCGCAGCTCCGCCACGAAGAAGGAAAAGGCCACGGCCGCCCGCGCCCAGGCCAACCAGGCCGAGGCCCGCGCCAAGAAGGCCGAGGCGGAAGCCGCCGCCGAGCAAGCCTGATCCGATGACCCGCCTGTCGTTACGCCTCGCCGGCCTCGTCTCCGGCCTGCTGCTGGCGACAGGCGGCGTCCTTCCGGCCCGGGCCGAGGTTCCGGTCCAACCCTATGAAGTCGTCCGCGCCTATCCGCACGACAAGACGGCCTTCACCGAGGGCCTCTTCTTCCATCAGGGGGCGCTGTACGAAAGCACCGGCCTGTACCCGTCCTTCATCCGCCAGGTGCGGCTGGAGACGGGCGAGGTCCTGCGCCAGCGCGACCTGCCGACCGTCTATTTCGGCGAGGGCATGACCACGCTGAACGGCAAGCTCTACAGCCTGACCTGGCGCAACCACATCGGCTTCATCTGGAAGCTGGACGACTTCTCGCCCCTGGGCGGCTTCTCCTATCCGGGCGAGGGCTGGGCCCTGACCACCGACGGCCGGCGCCTGATCATGAGCGACGGCACCGACCAGCTGCGCTTTCTCGATCCCGACACCCTGGCCGAGACCGGCCGCGTCTCCGTCACCGCCGACGGCGAGCCGCTGGATCAGATCAACGAGCTGGAGTGGATCGACGGCGAGGTCTTCGCCAACCTGTGGCAGACCAACCGCATCGCCCGCATCGACCCCGAAACCGGGGTGGTGAAGGCCTTCATCGACCTGACGGCCCTGGTCCCCCAGGATGCGGGTCTGGACCCCAATGACGACGTCCTGAACGGCATCGCCTGGGACGCCGACGGCAAACGCCTGTTCGTCACCGGAAAACGTTGGCCGCAGCTGTTCGAGATCAAGCTGCGCTGAACCGTCGCCGCCGCGTCAAACAACAAAAAGGGCCGGACGCCTGCATGCGTCCGGCCCTTCTTCGTCTCTGCGGCTGAGATCAGGCTTGCAGGTCGAAGCGGTCCAGGTTGCTGACCTTGGTCCAGGCCGCGACGAAGTCCTCGACGAACTTCTTCTGGGCGTCCGCGCCGGCATAGACCTCCGCCAGGGCGCGCAGCACCGCGTTCGAACCGAACACCAGATCGACCCGCGTGCCGGTCCAGCGCAGCTCGCCAGTCGTGCGGTCGCGGCCGTCGAACAGATCCTGAGCCGACGAAGAGGCCGACCACTTCACGCCCATGTCCAGCAGGTTGACGAAGACGTCGTTGGTCAGGGCGCCCGGCCGTTCGGTCAGCACCCCATGGGTCGCGCCGCCCACATTGATGTTGATGGCGCGCAGCCCCCCGACCAGGACCGTCAGTTCGGGCGCGGTAAGCGTCAGCTTTTGCGCCTGGTCGATCAGCAGGGCTTCGGCGGACACCGCATACCGGGCCTTCTGATAGTTGCGGAACCCGTCCGCGACCGGCTCGAGATAGGAGAAGGACTCGACGTCGGTCTGGGCCTGGGTGGCGTCGGTGCGGCCCGGTGCGAAGGGCACGGTCACGTCATGACCCGCCGCCTTGGCCGCCTGCTCCACCCCGGCGTTACCGGCCAGCACGATCAGATCGGCCATCGAGATCTTTTTGCCGCCGATCTGCTCCTGGTTGAAGGCCAGCTGGATATGCTCCAGCGTCTTCAGCACCTTGTCCAGTTGCTCAGGCTGGTTGACGGCCCAGTCCTTTTGCGGCGCCAGGCGAATGCGCGCGCCATTGGCGCCGCCCCGCTTGTCCCCGCCCCGGAAGGTCGAGGCCGAACCCCAGGCCACGCCGACCAGTTCGGACACGGTCAGGCCCGAGGCCAGGACGCGCGCCTTCAGGGCGGCGACGTCGCCGGCGTCGATCAGCGGATGATCCACGGCGGGCACCGGATCCTGCCAGACCAGTTCCTCCTTGGGCGCTTCCGGGCCGATATAGCGCGAACGCGGACCCAGGTCGCGGTGGGTCAGCTTGAACCAGGCGCGCGCGAAGGCCTCGGCGAAGGCTTGCGGATCCTGAAGGAAACGACGCGAGATCTTCTCGTATTCCGGGTCGACCCGCAGCGACAGGTCGGTGGTCAGCATGGTCGGCCGACGCTTCTTGGACGGATCATGGGCGTCGGGGATGATTTCTCCGGCGTCCTTGGCCACCCACTGGTGGGCGCCGGCGGGCGACTTCTCCAGCTCCCATTCGAAGCCGAACAGGTTCTCGAAGAAGAAGTTGCTCCACTGGGCCGGGGTCTGGGTCCAGGTGACTTCCAGGCCGCTGGTGATGGCGTCGCCGGCCTTTCCGCTGCCGAAGCTGGAGGCCCAGCCCAGGCCCTGCGCCTCCAGGCCCTCGGCCTCGGGCTCAGGCCCCACATGGTCGGCCGGGCCGGCGCCATGAGTCTTGCCGAAGGTGTGGCCGCCGGCGATCAGGGCGACCGTCTCCTCGTCGTTCATCGCCATCCGCGCAAAGGTGTCGCGGATGTCGCACGCCGCGGCCAGCGGATCGGGATGACCGTCCGGCCCTTCCGGGTTGACGTAGATCAGGCCCATCTGCACGGCGGCCAGCGGGTTTTCCAGATCCCGCGTATGGGTGACGCCGTCGTCGTGGTCGTCCATCACCAGCACGCCTTCGTCGGCCGGCTTCTCGACCCCGTGCGAGCCGCGAGAATAGCGTTCGTCGCCGCCCAGCCAAGTCGTCTCACGACCCCAATAGACGTCCTGATCCGGCTCCCAGGTGTCCTCGCGACCGCCCGCGAACCCGAAGGTGCGGAAACCCATGGTCTCCAGCGCCACATTGCCGGTCAAGATCAGCAGATCCGCCCAGGAAATGCTTTGGCCGTACTTCTGCTTGATCGGCCACAGCAGGCGGCGCGACTTGTCGATATTCACATTGTCCGGCCACGAGTTCAGCGGCGCGAAACGCTGCTGGCCCCGGCCGCCGCCGCCCCGTCCGTCCTGGACGCGATAGGTGCCGGCGCTGTGCCAGGCCATGCGGATGAACTGCGGCCCGTAGTGGCCGAAGTCCGCCGGCCACCAGTCCTGCGAATCCGTCATCAGCTGGCGCAGGTCGTTCTTCAGCGCCGTATAGTCGAGCTTGGAAAAGGCCTCACGATAGTTGAACGTCCCGTCCAGCGGGTTGGATCGCGTCGAATGCTGGTTCAGCAGGTCGGTGCGAAGCTGGCCCGGCCACCAGTCGCGGTTCTGGACGCCGCCGCCGGCCGCCGGCTCGGTTTTCGCGCCTGAGAACGGGCATTTGGCTTCACTGGTCATGATGGTTTCCCTGCTGAATCGGCGCGCAACCGCACGCCCGTCTCGATTAGCCGTGTTACTGTCAGGGATATTGGACACGCCTCTTAAAATAAATCCAATCGATTATCTTTGCTCTCAGCATAGGTTCGGCCTATCAGGCCCAAATGCTCCCCACCCTGCGTCAACTCCAGTATCTGAAGCTTCTGGCCGAACACGGCAGCTTCTCCCGCGCCGCCGAGGCCGCCCACGTCAGCCAGCCCGCCCTCAGCGCCGGGGTGCAGGAGCTGGAGCGGATCCTGGGCGCCCCCGTGGTCGAGCGGGCGCGCGGCGCGGTCATCATGACTGCTGTGGGGGCCGAGGCCGTGCGCCGGGCCGAGGACGTGCTGGCCCGGACCGAGGATCTGGTCGAGGCGGCCAAGAACGCGGGACGGATGCTGTCGGGCAGGTTCCGCCTGGGCGTCATCCCGACCGTCGCCCCCTTCCTGCTGCCCGCCAAGCTTCCGTCGCTGAAGGCGGCCTATCCCAGCCTGAAACTCTATATCCGCGAGGATCTGACCCCGCGTCTGATCGCCGCCCTGAAGGCCGGCCAGATCGACGCCGCCGTCATCGCCCTGCCCTATGAGGCGCCGGGCATCGAACACGCCCGGATCGGCGACGACGAAATCATGGCCGCCGCCCCCCACGACCACGCCCTGGCCGCGCCCGGTCCGATCCGCCCTGGTTCGATGCGGGCCGAGGACCTGATCCTGCTGGAAGACGGCCACTGTCTGCGCGACCACGCCCTGGCCGCCCTGGACATCGAAGCCCCCCGCGGCGACGACGTGTTCGCCGCCACCAGCCTGCACACCCTGATACAGATGGTCGGCTCGGGGCTCGGCGTCTCCTTCCTGCCCCGGATGGCGGTTCAGGCGGGCCTGGCCGACAACCCCTCGGTCGTCATCCGCCATTTCGAGAACCAGGCCGACGGCGTGCCGCCCCACCGCGAAATCGTCGTCGCCTGGCGCGCCGGCTCCAGCCGCGCCGCCGAGGCTCGACTGCTGGCGGAAGCGCTCAAGCTGGACTGACGACGGTCTCGCCGACCGCCGAAATCGGGCAACCGCCGCCAAGGCCGCACGTTCCCTATCCTGATGTAACGGACCGACGCCTCCCCCCGTCCGGTCGAAATCACAGGACGCCCCATGGCCTATCGCACCCTCAACCCCTTCACCGAACAGATGTTGGAGGAGTACCCCGAACACAGCGACGACGCTGTCGAAGCCGCCCTGGTCAAGGCTGACTCCGTGTTCCACTCCGACTGGTCGCAGGGCGACATCCAGCCCCGCGTCGCCGTGCTGAAGTCCCTGTCGACCCTGCTGACCGAGAACCGCGACAGCCTGGCCCGCACCATCGCCGAGGAGATGGGCAAGCCCCTCGCTCAGGGGCAGGGCGAAATCGACCTATGCGCCGGCATCGCCGCCTATTACGCCGAAAAGGCCGCCGACTTCCTCAAGCCCCAGCCCATCGACAGCGAGCTGGGCGAGGCCTGGGTCGAGTTCCATCCCGTTGGCGTGCTGCTGGCGGTCGAACCGTGGAACTTCCCCATCTATCAGCTGATCCGCGTGGTCGCCCCGGCCATCGCGGTCGGCAATCCGGTGCTCTACAAACACGCCGGGATCGTGCCCCGATGCGCCGCCCGCTTCGCCGAACTGGTCCGGGAAGCCGGCGCGCCCGAGGGCTTCGTCGCCAACCTCTACATCTCCTCGGACAAGGTCGCCGAACTGATCGGCGACGACCGCATCCAGGGCGTGGCCCTGACCGGGTCGGAGGGCGCGGGCGCCAAGGTCTCGGCCCGCGCGTCCGAAATGCTGAAGAAGTCCACGCTGGAACTGGGCGGCAGCGACGTCTTCGTGGTGCTTGACGACGCCGACATCGAAAAAGCGGTCGCGGCGGGCGTCGAAGGCCGCCTGTCCAACGCCGGCCAGGTCTGTACCGCCTCCAAGCGTTTCATCGTCCAGAAGTCCGTCGCGGACGCCTTCACCACCGGCTTCGTCGAGGGCATGAAGTCCGCCGTCATGGGCGACCCGCTGGACGCGTCCACCGTCCTGGGTCCGCTGTCGTCCAGGGACGCGCTGGAAACCCTGACCAAACAGGTCGACGAAGCGATCCAGCACGGCGCCCAGGCCGTCATCGGCGGCAAGCCCGCCGACCGGACCGGCTTCTTCTACGAACCCACCGTCCTGACCGACGTCGCGCGCGACAACCCCGCCTTCTATCAGGAGTTCTTCGGCCCGGTGGCCCAGGTCTTCGTGGTCGAGGACGACGACGCGGTCGTGGCCTTGGCCAATGATTCCCGCTTCGGCCTGGGCGGCTCGATCTTCTCGGGCGACACGACCCGCGCCCGCAAGCTGGCGTCGCGGATCGAGACCGGCATGGTCTTCATCAACACCACCACGACCTCCATGCCCGAACTGCCGTTCGGCGGCATCAAACGCTCGGGCTTCGGCCGCGAGCTGGGCGATGTCGGCATCAAGGAGTTCGTGAACCGCAAGTTGGTGGTCGTCAGCGCCGGCTGACCCGCCGCTTATCGGCAAGGCAAAAGGGCCGGCGGATCGCTCCGCCGGCCCTTCTTGTTTTCAGCGAACGTCGCTGGATTATTCGGCCGCGATCGGGGCCTCGGTTTCGGGGCCGCGGGCCAGGTTACGCAGCACATAAGGCATGACGCCGCCGGCCAGCAGATAGTCCAGCTCGGTCTGGTTATCGATGCGGCAGCGGACCGGGAAGCGGGCCATCTTGCCGTCCGACGGGCGGAACAGTTCGACCCACAGGTCCTGACGCGGCTTCAGCTTGCCGATATTGACGTCGGTCAGACCGCGGATGGTGACGATCTCCTCGCCGGTCAGGCCCAGCTTCTGCCAGCCGTCCTGTTTGAACTGCAGCGGCACCACGCCCATGCCGACCAGATTCGAACGGTGGATACGCTCGAAGCTTTCAGCGATGACGGCGCGAACGCCCAGCAGGCGCGTGCCCTTGGCCGCCCAGTCGCGCGACGAGCCGGTGCCGTATTCCTTGCCGGCGAAGACGACCAGCGGCCGGCCTTCCGACTGGTAACGCATGGCCGCGTCATAGATCGACATGGTGTCGCCCGACGGGAAGTGCTTCGTGACGCCGCCCTCGATCTCGGGCGTGATCCGGTTCTTGATGCGGATGTTGGCGAAGGTGCCGCGCATCATGACTTCGTGGTTGCCGCGACGGGCGCCGTAGCTGTTGAACTCAGCCGCCTCGACGCCGTGGTGGGTCAGATAGACACCGGCGGGCGAGGTCTTCTTGATCGAACCGGCCGGGGAGATGTGGTCGGTGGTGATCGAGTCGCCGAAGATGGCCAGGACGCGCGCCTCGACGATGTCCTGGACCGGGGTCAGATCCATCGACAGGCCTTCGAAGTAGGGCGGGTTGGCGACATAGGTGGAGCTGTCGTCCCACTCATAGGTCTGGCCGCCCGTGACCTTGATCGCCTGCCAGTGCTTGTCGCCCTTGAAGACGTCCTTGTAGCGTTTGGCGAACATGGCCGGGGTGACCGACTTCTTCTGGATGTCGGCGATCTCCTGCGAGGTCGGCCAGATGTCCTTCAGGAAGACGTCGTTGCCCTTCTTGTCCTGACCGATCGCATCCTTAGTGATGTCGATCCGCATCGAGCCAGCGATGGCGTAGGCGACGACCAGCGGCGGCGAGGCCAGATAGTTGGCCTGGACGTCCGGGTTCACCCGGCCTTCGAAGTTGCGGTTGCCCGACAGGACCGAGGTCGCGACCAGGGCGTTGTCGTTGATCGCCTTCGAGATAGCCGGATCCAGCGGGCCCGAGTTGCCGATGCAGGTGGTGCAGCCGTAGCCGACCAGGTTGAAGCCCAGGGCGTCCAGGTCCTTCTGCAGGCCGGCGTCGGTCAGATAGTCGGTGACGACCTGCGAACCGGGGGCCAGCGAGGTCTTGACCCAGGGCTTGGCCTTCAGGCCCAGGGCATGGGCCTTGCGCGCCACCAGGCCGGCGGCGATCAGGACCGACGGGTTGGAGGTGTTGGTGCAGGAGGTGATCGCCGCGATCACCACGTCGCCATGGGTGATCTCGTAGTTCTTGCCGGCCACCGCCGCCTTGGTGCCGACGTCGTT
>NZ_JAUSOE010000117.1 GCF_030656255.1 Brevundimonas sp.
GGTCGGCGGCGGCGGCGTGGGCTGCGGGACCGGCGGCGTCGGCGTCTCCGGCGCGCTGACCGGGGCGGTCGCGGCGTCGTCGGGCGAGGGTTCCGGCTGCGGGTTGTCTGCCGCCGCAGCCTCGATCACCGTCTCCGAGACGATGGTCACCGGCACCGAATTCACCAGCGGCTTGGGCTCGTCCGCCTTGTGTGAAAACGAGACGAAGGCGAGCGCGACCACCCCGGCGTGCAGGGCGATGGATCCCAGAATGGCAGGGCTGGGACGACGCAAGCGATCAGGCCTCCGGCGCCGTGTCGGTGATCAGGTTCAGCTTGGTGAAGCCCGAGGCCGACAGCCGCGCCATCACCCGCGCCACCGCCTGATAGGGCGCCCGGCCGTCGGCGCGGACGAACACCGGCCGCTCCGACGCCTTGTCCGATCCGCCGGCCTCGGTCAGAAGTCGCACCGCCAGATCGTCGAACGACGTCTCGCTGTCGGCGATGAAGATGGCGCCCTGCTGGTCGATGCTGACCGACAGGGGTTCGTTGTCCGTCTCGACCGCGCTGGCCTCGGTCTTGGGCAGTTCGACCGGCACCCCGACCGTCAGCAGGGGCGCCGAGATCATGAAGATGATCAGCAGCACCAGCATCACATCCACCAGGGGCGTGACGTTGATCTCGGTCAGGGGGCCTCTGCGCCCCCGCCGCCCACGACGCCCGCCGCTGCTCGCACCGCCGCCCAGCGCCATGGCTCAGACGCTCCGGTTCAGATTGATGCCCGACGACGGCGCAGCCGGGGCCGGCGGCGCGGACGGGCTGCCTAGGCGGCGCGCGACCGCGGCCTGCAGGTCGTCGGCGAAGGCGTCCAGCCGCCCGGCGAACTTGCCCGCGTCGATCGAGAACTTGTTGTAGGCGATATAGGCCGGTATGGCCGCCGCCAGGCCGATGGCCGTGGCGAACAGGGCCTCGGCGATGGCCGGCGCCACCGTCGTCAGATTGGTGTTGCCCGCCGCCGCGATACGCCCGAACGCGTTCATGATGCCCCAGACCGTGCCGAACAGGCCGATGAAGGGCGAGGCCGTCGCCACGACGGACAGCACGCCCAGGCCGTTCTCGATCCTCTGGCTCTCGCGCGAGATCAGGCTGCTCAGCGCCCGGTCGATCCGGGTCATCAGCAAGTCGCCCTGATGGTCGTTCAGCGCCCCGCGCTGACGCGCCTCGCGCCAGTCGGACAGGGCGATCACCAGCATGCGCGGCAGGGCGTGATCCGGCGCCGGTCCGGCCTGGGTCGCCACGTCTTCCAGCGACCGGCCCGACTGAACCGCCTTTTCGAAGTCGTCCGCCTGTTTGTTCAGGGCGGTGAAGCGGAAGGCCTTGTCGATGATGATGGTCCACGACCACAGCGACGCCGCCGCCAGGCCGATCATCACCGTCTTCACCACCCAGTCGGCGGTCAGGAACAGTTCGACGGGATTCATCATCGAGGCGTCGACGGGCGTAGTCATTCAGGCGCTCCGGGCGGGGTCGGCTGCGGATTGGAGATTGGCGACACCCCTCTTCGACCGAGCGGGCGTGACCATTGTGTGGCGAGGGCGGCTTCTAGCCTTCCCGAGCACGCGCGTCATCTGACAGGCGCGTCATAAAAGCCTACTCGGTCGTCGTCCTGCGCGTCGGATCGACCGCCACCGAGACGGGCGCGCCGACGCTGATGATCACGCCCTCATGGCCTTCCTTGGCGATGGAATAGGTGGCGGCGTCGCGCACCAGCTGTTCCTCGCAGGCCCGGTCGCCGGGGCGGCCCAGGGCCTCGCAGCCGCGCTTGGCCGCATCGGTCCAGCCCAGCACCCGACGCGTCGCCGCCTCGGCCCGCTTGATGGCCGCCTCGTCCTCGGCCGCCGCCTGGGCGATCAGGGCCTGGCGCGCGCCCTGCTGGTACTGAAGCTCGGCCTGGCCCGCCATCTTGCGTTCCCAGACCTTGTAATAGGGACAGCCGGCCAAGCCGCCGCCGATCACAAGGACCAGCAGCAGGAAGGACACGATCACGGCGCTGGCGGTGATTCCCTGGTTCTGCATGTTCGACCCTCCCCGGCTCGCCTATTTCTAGTCGCCGTCGCCGGCGCTTGCCAGCCAGGGCGTGACCTTTTCGACCAGCGCATTGGCTGGCCGGCGCGGCCGTCCGTCCAGATGGATGCAGACCGCCGTCACCTCGGCCCGGCACAGCACCTCGCCCGCCCGCTCGACCGTCTGGCGGATGATCAGCCGCACGCCCTTGATCGCCTCGTACAGGGTCCGCACCACCAGGGCGTCGTCGATCCGGGCCGGCTTCAGATATTTGATATTCAGTTCGGCGACGACGAAGGCCAGGGGCGGGTCCGCCTCCAGCAGGTCCGAATGGCCCACGCCGATGGCCCGCAAGAAATCCGACCGCCCCCGCTCGAAATAGCGGACATAGTTGGCGTGATAGACCAGACCGGTGAAATCCGTGTCCTCGTAATAGACGCGCACCGGCAGCAGGTGATCGCGTCCGTCAAAACGGCCGGCTGTGGGAAGATCGGTCATGGCCCCAGTCTAGCCCGTCGGCGGCCGGGTCAGGAAGCCAGGACAATAGCGTTCGCGCATGTCGCGGAACTCGGTCGGCAGCGGATCGTCGCTGAACAGGATGCGGCTGGTCAGGGACACGAAACCCACCGCCTGCCCCCCGCGCGTCCGCCCGACATAGCCGCACACCGCCCGCCTCTGGCCGACCTCGGAATAGCGCAGCTCGGCGTCGCGCCCCAGCTGTTCGCGGATCTGTCGCACCGCGCGCTGAGACGGGGGCTCGGGCGGCGCGACCCGCGTCCCGTGCGTCATGGCCCACACGCCCACGGCGGCGGCGATCAGGGCGACCGCCGCCGCAACAACAAACCAGGTCTCGTGGGTTTGGATTCGGCGTCGCATGATCAGGCCGGGGCGGCGTCCTCAATGAAATCCAGCGGCGTATCCGCCGCCGGCAGGCAGGTGCGATCCACCTGTGCGGACGGATCGCGCAGGAAGTCGCGCGCCATGCGGCGGGTGCAGGGGCTGGCGTTGATCACCCCATGGGTGGCGTTCGTGACGATCACCACCTGGCTGTTTGCATAGCCCTTGGCGGCGGCCTCGGTCAGGGCCGGCGGGCAGCCCGGATCGATCTCGGCGGCGACGAACAGGGTCGGGATGTCGGTCTTGACCGGCAGGTTTTCCACCGGATCGGCCGCCCCCGCGTCCACGGCCGCGCAGACGTCGAACAGGCGCGACAGCGACGGGACCAGCACCTCCGCCACCGGATCGCCGGCCGCGCCCGCCGCCAGCCGAGCCTTGGACTCGAACGGCAGCTCCTCCTTGCACAGGTGGGCCATGTGCTGGCCTTCGAAATAATAGTCGCGGCTCTCCGCGATCTCGGCAACCGGCGTCAGGTCGCCGGCGATGATCTTCTCCAGATCGGCGGGCAGACGCCGCACGCCCCGGCCGCTGTAGGTCGTATCCATCAGAAACGCCGACAGGTCGTCGACCGTGAAGGTCTGGCCGTCCTTGCCCGTCACCGCCCCCGCCAGCCACCGCCGCGCCTCGGTCTCGAACCGCGCCTGAAGGTCCGGATGGCGCGCAGCGCACTCAGCCTGGGCGGCGCACTTGGCAAGGATCAGCCGCACCGCCGTCGACACCTGTTCCGGCGTCCCCACGGCCCAGTTGCCTTCGGGCGGCCAGGGACTGTCCATCACGCAGCGCGCACGATCTGGGGCTGGTGGGTGATGACCGCGGCCTCGATGCGCGGGCCATAGGATCCGCCCCACAGGTCGATCTTCGTCAGGCCCAGCGCCTGGGTCATGTCGCGCACGTCGTCCGCGATGGCGGCGGCGTTGTACCAGCGCAGATCCACGCCCTTGGCCTGATAGGATTTCAGACAGGCGATCAGCCCGTCGCGATCCGCATCCGATGGCGGCCCCGCGTCGGTCAGTTCGACGCCGGGACAGTCCATCGACGGATCGCTCTCGCCACCCCCGCGCTGATCGAACAGGATCACGTCCTGATCGACCGCCATCAGGTCCGGACGCCGCGAGAGGGCGCGCAGGATGTTTCCCGCCCCCGACGTCAGCGCCCCGCCGGGTCCGCCGTGGAACATCACCATGGGCGGCAGGACTTGGCCTGATGCGTCCTTGTAGGGCGTGCTGGCCTTTAGGATCACCACCGCCACCCCGATCCGGCGGTCGGTCGAGCCGTCGCGGGCCTCGTCCACACTCAGGGTTCCGCACCGCACCTCGCGCACGCCGGCGGGCCAGTCGGTCGGACAGGGGGCATCCGTGAACACGGGCGCCGCAGCCTTTGCAGGCGGGGCCAGGGCCGTCAGGCCGGAGACGGCCGCCAGGACAGCCAGGATGCGCAGGATCATGTGACGGCTCCGGTTCGGCGACAGCAAACCTCCGCCCGCCCCGCTTGGCAACCGCCTATTGGAGATCGGCGGCGATCAGGCCCCGATCAGGCGGCCCGCTTCTTGCGCGCCGCTTCCGTCAGCGCATCGGCCATCCGCTCGCGCCAATCTTCGCCCTCTTCGGCGAAGGCGCGAATGATTGCTCGCATCCTTGCCCGGATCGAACGCGAACTTCATTCAAACAGGTCGCCCGGCACAGGTCCGGCGGCGGGCGGCGTCGGCGCGCTCAGCCCCAAGTGAGCATAGGCCTTGGCGCAGGCCATGCGGCCGCGCGGGGTGCGCATGATGAAGCCCTGTTGCAGCAGATAGGGTTCGATCACGTCCTCGACCGCGTCGCGCGCCTCGGCGATCGCCGCCGCCAGGGTGTCCATCCCCACCGGTCCGCCGCCGTAGTTCTCGATCAGGGCCTTCAGGAAGCGCCGATCCAGGCTGTCCAGCCCGGCCTCGTCCACCTCCAGCCGCGCCAGGGCTTTCGCCGCGACCAGTTTCGAGATGGTCTCGGCGCCGTCCGCCGAGGCGAAGTCCCGAACCCGGCGCAACAGACGCCCGGCGATCCGGGGCGTGCCGCGCGCCCGCGACGCGATCTCGCGCGCGCCGCCCTCATCGATGGCCGCGCCCATCTTGCGCGCCGTGCCCCGCACCACCGCCGTCAGTTCGTCGGCGGTGTAGAACTCTAGCCGCAACGGAATCCCGAACCGGTCCCGCAGCGGCGTGGCCAGCAGCCCCGCCCGCGTCGTCGCCCCCACCAGGGTGAAGGGGGCCAGATCGATCCGCACCGACCGCGCCGACGGCCCCTCGCCGATGATCAGGTCCAGCACATGGTCCTCCATGGCCGGATACAGGATTTCCTCGACGTTCGGGCTCAGTCGATGGATCTCGTCGATGAACAAAACGTCGCGCGGCTCCAGATTGGTCAGGATCGCCGCCAGATCGCCCGCCTTGGCCAGGATCGGTCCCGAGGTCGCCCGGAACCCCACGCCCAGCTCGCGCGCCACGATCTGCGCCAGGGTGGTCTTGCCTAGTCCCGGCGGTCCGAACAGCAGCACATGGTCCAGGGCCTCGGCCCGGCCCCGCGCGGCGTCGATGAAGACCTTCAGATTACCCTTGGCCTGCGACTGACCGACGAACTCCGACAGGGTCTGGGGCCGCAGCGCGCGGTCATAGGCTTCGCCGGGGGCGGCGTCGGGCGAGATGATGCGGTCGTCGCTCATCGAACCGCCCCCCGGCGCGACCCGCTTACATCCCCTTCAGCAGGGTATAGCCGACCACCATGGCCACCAGACCGACGACGAAGACCAGGACGGTTTGCAATTTCTTGTTCATTATCAAATCCATTTTGACGTTCAGGGGGGCGGTCGGCATAGGCCGCATCGCGGCCCCCGCTCAACCCCGAAGCCTCGAAACCTGGGGAGCGTTCCACCCTCATCGCCCCAACTCCTGCAGCGCCGCGCGGATCACGGCCGGCAGTTCGGCCGCCTCGCCCAGCCGGATCAGGGCCTGGTCCACCGCCCGACGCGCATTGACCTCGGCCACGCCCAGCCCCAGCAGGGCCGACACCGCCTCGCCGGTCAGGGACGGGGGCGGCGGCGCGATCTCGACATGAACGCCCGGCGCCGTCGGCGCGAAACTGACGTCCCCCAGCGGCTTGCCCTTCAGTTCGGTGACGATCCGCAGCGCCAGTTTCGGCCCCACGCCATTGGCCCGCGCCACCGCCGCCTTGTCCTCGCGCGCCACAGCCCCCGCCAGCTCGCCCGGCGGCAGCACGTCCAGCACCGCCAGGGCCGCCTTGGGCCCCACGCCCTGAATGGCCAGCAGGGTGGTGAAGGCCCGCCGCTCGTCCCGCGTCAGAAATCCGTACAGGCGCGGCCCGGCGTCCTCGCTCCACTGCGAATGGACATGGACCGTGGCCTCGTCGCCGGGCGCCGGCAGCCGCCCCAGGGTCCGCGCCCCGCACGACACGACATAGCCCACCCCGGCGCAGTCGATCAGGCAGTCCGCCTCCCCGACCTCGGCCAGCACCCCTCTCAGACGCCCGATCACGCCGCACCCCGATGCATGGCTTCAAGCAAGGACCGTTTCCTCAGCTGCGCATGGGTGACGGCGACGGCCAGGGCGTCCGCCGCATCCGCCTTCACGTCGCCCGCCGTCGGCAGCAGACGTTTGATCATGAAGGCGATCTGGCTCTTGTCCGCATGGCCCGCCCCGACCACGGCCTTCTTGATCAGATTGGGCGAATATTCCGCGACCGCCAGGCCCAGTTTCGCCGGGGCCAGCATCACCGCCGCCCGCGCATGGCCCAGCTTCAGCGTCGAGGACGGGTTCACATTGACGAACACCTCTTCCACCGCGGCCTCTTCGCAGCCGTGGTCGGCGCAAATGACGCCCAGGGCCTCGAACAGGAACAGCAGGCGTTCGGAAAAGGGCGCGGCCTCAGGCGGGGCCACCACCCCGTGCGCCACCCACCTCAGGCGTGCGCCATCCGAGACGATCACCCCCCATCCGGTGCGTCGCAGGCCCGGGTCCAGCCCGATGATTCTGACAGGTTCGTTCGCCATCCGTTCCCCTCATGCCGCAAAGAGGGTTATCGGGCAATGAACAGCTTGACCTCTCCGGTCGAAACCCGCCGATCAGGCCTCAGCCGTGCGCCTCGACATAGGCTTCCGGGTCCTTGTTCACCGGCTTCACCCCCGTGATGTGCTCGGCCTCGAAGGCCGCGAACCGCACCGCCAGAGCGTGTCGCGTCGCCACGTCGGCGTTCAGGCGGAAGTCGGTCAGGCCCTGGCGTTCTTCCTCGCCCATATGTTTGGAGTTGACCACATTGGCCTCGCCCACGGCCGCGAACCAGGCGGGGCTGCCGACGGCGTGCGCCCCCACGGCCTTGACCGCGTCGCGCAGCTTGTTGTGATCCTCGATGGCGTCTTCGGTCTCGCCCTCGACCGTGCCCTCGTCGGCGTCGTTGGCGCCCTCGCCCAGCTTCATCAGGTCGGGATAGAAGAACCGCTCCTCGGCCTCGGCGTGCACGTCCAGAAAGGCCGACAGCCTCAGCCAGACCGCGCTCAGCGCATCGACGTCCTTCGGCTCGATCTGTTCGATGATCGAGAACAGCCGGCGTTGTTCGGCATGGTCGTCGAGGATCAGCTGGGTGATGTCCATGGGCGGTCGTCGTCTCTGCGACCCGGACGCCATCCGCCCCGGCTGGCGGGGCGGCCGCCGGGATCGGCGGGTCTCGCGGTCCCCGCCTTAATCCCGTTCACCGGCGCAGGTTCCGCGCCGGGACGGTCAGCCGACCCGTATCAGCCGACGATGGCCTGCAGCTGGGCGGCGGCGTCCGCGATGGTCGCCCGTCCGCCACGGCCGCGACGGGCGGCGTCCAGGGCGGCGGCCGACATGGCCCCCTCGGCGCGGGCGCTTTCCAGATCTTCGCGCAGGGCGCTGATCTGCTGGCTCAGGGTCTGGACCCGGGCCTCGTGCTCGTCCTGGGCGGCGGCCAGCTTGGACTGCAGCTTCACCATCCGCTCCTCGGCGCGGGCGATGGCCTTGTCATGGGCCATGGCCGCCTTGGTCAGGGCCTCGGCGCGGTCGACGGCGGCGACGCGGGCGACCTCCATGGCCGCCTGACGCTGACGCGCGTCCTCGGTTTCGGTTTCCAGCGCGCGCACCCGCTCGACCGCCCGGTCCAGGGCGACCTGCAGCGTGTCGGCGCGCCGTTCGACGGCGTGGCCGCCGGTCTGCAGCTCGTTCAGGCGCGAGGCCTGTTCGCTGTTCAGCACCTCCAGCCCGTTGGCGCGCGCCGTGGCGGTGTCCAGTCGGGCGGTCAGGGCGGCGATCTCGGCGCGGGCCGATTCGACCTGGCTTTCCAGCGAGCGGATCGAACGGGCGGCCTCGGCCTGTTCGGAGGCGGCGCGGGCGCGTTCGGTGGCCAGCTGGCCTTCGCCGGCGGCTGCGGCGCGGGCCAGACCCGCCACCTCGGTCCCGACCTCGTCCACGCGACGGCGCAGGGCGGTGTTCTCTTCCAGCACCAGGGCCAGATCGCGCTGGACCTGACCGCGCGTGGTGTCGGACTCCGAACGGGCGACCTCGGCCTGTTTCAGCTGGTTGCGCAGCGACTCCTGGTCCTGCTCCAGCTCGCGGATGCGCTGGGCGGAGGCGCGCTCGACCGTCTCCAGGCCTTCCAGCCGCGTCGCCGCCTGGGCCAGTTCATTGCGCAGCCGGCCCAGTTCGACCCGGGCCTCCTGCAGATTGACGGTGGTCTCGCCGCCGCGCGCCGCCAGATCGTCGGCCTTGGCTTCGGACTCGGCCAGGGCGTCGGACAGTTTGCGGACCTCGGCGGTCAGCAGGCTGGCCTGTTTCGTCGCCGCGCTGTTGGCGTTGCGCAGATTGACCAGTTCGACGTGGTTGTCGCGGCGCGAGCGGAACTCGGCTTCCAGCGGGTCCCGCAGTTGCCCCAGCAGGGTCTCGAAGGTGCCGAACCGCTGCGCCATCTCCGACAGCTGATCCAGACTGTCCTGAATGGTCTCGAACCGCTCGCCGATCAGACCCGCGACGTCCTGTTCGGACGCCCGCCCGGACACGACGGCGTCGTCCTTGGCCTGTTCGGGCTTGCCGCCGCGCGACAACACGCGGTCAATTCTGGTCAGTCTCATGGTCGCGCCCCGCGTCGTATGCCCGCATCGCGGTGGGCGACCTCGATCCCTGCCCTCCAGAGGCGAATCGAACCGCTCACCGTCCTTGAACAAGACGTTAATCGCGCGTTACGAAAGTGTCGAGACCTCCGTTCGTCGATCAGCGCGTCTACGTATTATCCGGCGTACTTGGCCGCGTCCTCGTCGGAGATGTCCTCGTTCGAATAGACGTTCTGCACATCGTCCTCGGCGTCCAGCGCATCCAGCAGCTTGAACAGGGTGCCCACGGCTTCGCCCGTGACCGTCACCTCCGACTGGGGCTTCCAGACGATGGCGGTCGACTTGGGGTCGCCCAGCACCTTGGACATGGCCTCCGCCACCTCGTTCAGGTCCTCAAAGGCGGTCCAGATCGTGTGACCCGGCGCGTCCTCGTAGATGTCGGGCTTGACCAGGTCGCTCTCGACGTCCTGAGCGCCGGCCTCGATGGCGGCCTCCATGACTTCATCCTCGGTGCCGGCCTCAGCCTTGTAGATGATCTGGCCGACCTTATCCCACATGAAGGCGACCGAGTTCATCTCGCTCAGCGCGCCGCCGTTCTTCTTGAAGGCCGCGCCGATGTTCGACGCCGCGCGGTTGCGGTTGTCGGTCAGGGCCTCGACGATGATGCCGACGCCGCCGGGGCCCCGGCCCTCGTAGCGGACCTCTTCCATCGTATCGACGTCGCCGCCCGAGGCCTTGTTGATCGCGCGGGTGATCACGTCCTTGGGCAGGCTTTCGGCCTTGGCGTTGTTGACCGCCAGGCGCAGGCGCGGATTGGCCGCCGGATCGGGCAGGCCCGACTTGGCCGCCACCGTGATGTCGCGCGACAATTTGGAGAACAGCTTGGAACGCTGCGCATCGGCGCGTCCCTTGCGGTGCATGATATTCTTGAATTTCGAGTGGCCGGCCATGGGATCGTCTTCGCGCGTTCTGAAACCTGAGCCGCGCGTCCTAGCGGAAGAGCGACAGGCTGTCACGATGTACGGGCCAAAGCGGCTTCCGGGCCGGTTCGGGGTGGAACCTCGACCGTTTGGGCGTATTGATCCCTGACGCTGATATGGAGCCCCCGATGAACACCGCCGACATCTACGAAGCCGAGGGCCACGCCGACGACGACCTGCACGAGGCCGACATCGTCGAATGGTACGAAACCCGCCCCGTCACTGTCTCGACCGCCGTCGCCACCGGCTCGATCATCACCGCCTTCGCCCTGGGCGCCCTCACGGCGGTGGGCGTTCTGTTCTTGACGGGGCGGCTGGACGACTAATCGGTCGTCGGCGTCCTGCGCGGCACGTCGCGCAGGCGCGCCTTCTCCAGGCTCAGCGCCAGTCCGGCGTTGCGGCCCGCCAGCGTCGCGATCCTGTACTCGGCCGCCGTGCCCAGGATCAGCGACGCCTCGGACACGCTCAATCCGTAATCCTGCTCCAGCCACTGGATCATGGCCCCGGTCGCCGCACGCGCCGCCTCGTCCAGCGATGACGACTGGCCCAGGACCGTGATCCGGTCCTGGGTTTCGATCCGCGGCGCCGCCAGGGGCCGGGACGGCAGGATCTCGACGCTGAACTCCACGTCCAGCGAGGTCTCCAGCGCCCATTGCGTCGTCTCGCCGTCGCCCTGCAACGCATGGCCGTCGCCCATAAACAGCATGGCCCCCGGCTGAAACACCGGCAGATAGACCGTCGCCCCCTCGCCGATTCCATTGAAGTCCATATTGCCGCCCCAGCGGCCGGTGTCCCCGGCCGACTGTTCGGCGAACCCGAAGTCCGGCGCGACGCCCAGCCCGCCCAGCATCGGCCGCACCGGAACGACATAGTCCTTCAGTTTCTCGGGCGGGTTCTCCAGCCGCGCCGTCCCCGCCGCGCGGTCCAGCCGCCAGCGCACCCGCTTGCCCAGATCCGCCGATCGCGCCGCGAGGCCCAGCGACATGGCCCGCCCCGTGACGCCGTCCAGACTGTCGGCATAGTCACGGTTCAACCGCAGCCGCCGGATATGCACCGCCAGCACATCCCCCGCCTTTGCCCCCGCCACGAAGAAGGGCCCTGTCTGCGGATTGCCGTACAGGGCGACCACGTCGCCATGCTCGTCGATCCCGCCGGAATCGACGGTGCGCGTCGCCACCACATCGCCCGGCTGGATGACCATGACCGGCGCCAGATCAGCCGTGAAGGTGTTCGAAAACCGCTCCGGCGCATAGGTCCGCCGTCCCGGCGCGCCCGTCGGCATCTCCAGCCGCCGCGCGCTGAAGCCGTGTCGCACGCGCGGTCCGGCGTTGCTGGTGTCCGGATAGTCGGCCCAACCCGTCAGGACGCCGTCCGCCTCGGTTCCCTCGAACCTATAGGGCACGCCGTAACTGTCGGTCGCGGCGAAGGCCAGACGATCTCCGTCCTTGCGACCCTCCAGCGCCCAGTCGCCGAACCGGCCAGACAACACGCCGTCCCTCGACTCGAGCGTCAGCAGCCCATGTTCCGCATTGCCCCACCGATCGACCGACACCAGCCAGGTCTCGGGCGCCGCCGACGCCGGCGTCGCCACCGCCAGTATCGCCAGGCCCGTCATCATCCATCGACGCATGGTCGGTCTCCCGCCCGGAAAGGGCAGGCGAACGCTATCCGGACCGCGACCTCACGCAAGTGAAGCTTCGGCAATGTGGTCAGGGCCGCGGTTCGATCTTGACGGCCTTCAACCGGCACGCCGCACAATCCTCGGCCTTCAACACCAGGGTGTTGGTCCCGGCCATGAACGGCAGGGGCGCCGTCGCGACCTCACCCCAGCCTTCGCCTGCCGGCAGGTCCACGCCCACCGGCTCGCCCCCATTCAGCCTCACCGACACCCGGCCGCCCGCGCCGACCACCGTCACTCGCCGGTTCCCCGCCGCCTCCGCCGTCAGGGTGTAGCGCAGCCATTCCCCCGTCTCGAACTCGGCGACCACCGGCTCCCCCTCCACCAAGGCGATGTCCACCCCGTCGTTGCGCCAGGTCCGGCCGGTGTTCCACCAGGGCACGCGCTCGCCCGCCCCGTCGGTGTCGGAGTCATAGACATCCTTCCACGCCACCCCCGACCGGCCCAGGTCATAGTCGGCCGCCCGGATGGTCACACCCGCCGCCCCGACCCGATGCGCGACGAACGGAACCGCCGCGTTCGAATGGGGCTGACGCAGCATGGCGTCGATCACGTCGCGATGTTCGAAATTGTTCTCGAACCGGATGTCGTGGGTCGCCAGCCGCATCAGCGTCTCTTGCGCCTCCGCCGCTGACGGGCGCGGCCCCTTGCCGGTCAGATAGGCGACCAATCGGGGCCAGCCGGGATTGGGCGTGATCTCCAGCGGCTGGTTGAAACCGATCTTCTTCAGCGGCCAGAAGGCCCAGCCGATCCCCTCGCCCTCGACTAGGGCGATGGTCTCGGTGAACCAGGTGTTGGAGTTCTCGCCGGATTCGCCCAGCCAAACCGGCGCGTCGGTCTCGACCCTCAGCCGCAGGATGTCGGCGATGGACGCCCGGTCTGTCGCGTTCCAGTATTTGTGGAAGCTGATCACGGTGTTGTCGTCCCACAGGGGCGTGACGCCGCGATAGTTGTTGCCCCAGCAATTGCCCTCGATGATGATCGTGTGCCGCCGGTCGACCTCGCGGATGGCCGCCGTAATCTCCATCATCAGCGACCGCAGCGGGGCGTTGGTCGTCTCTTCGCAGCCGTGGCCGCCGCCCGGCTTCTCAAAGTCCCAGTTGGGTTCGTTGATCAGGTCATAGGCGCCGATGGCCGGCTCGTCGGCATAGCGTTCAGCCAGCCTGCGCCACAGGGCCACGGTCTTGCGCCGGTTCTCGGCGCTGTCCCACAGCGACGGCTTTGACGGATCCCGGTCCGATATGGCCAGATCGCTCCCCTGGCCGCCCGGCGCGGCGTGCAGGTCCAGGATCAGATACATCCCATTGGCCTTGACCCAGGCCAGCAGAGCGTCGATCTCGGCGAAACCCTCTTCCTTCCAGGTGTCCCGCCCCACGACCGGCTCCTGATCCACGGGCAGAGTCAGCCGGTCATAGTGCATCGGCAGCCGCACCGAGTTGAAGCCCCACCGCCCCATGGCGTCGATATCGGCCTTGGTCGTGTGGTTGGCGCGCCAGGCGGCGTAGAAGGCCTCCGCCTTCTGCTCGCCGATCAGGTCGGTGATCCGTGCACGGATCACATGCTGCGGACCGAGCGCGCCCAGCTGCAGCATATAGCCTTCCTGCAGCACCCAGCCGCCCAGCCCCATGCCGCGCAGGATAACCGGCTCGCCCGTCTCATCGACGATCCGCGTCCCTTCGGCCCTCAGGAAACCGCCCGTCTGCGCCTCGGCTGCACAAGGCGCGCACAGCGCCGCCGTCACGGCCAGGGCCGCGATCCATCCCGTCTTCATGGCGTTCCTCCACGCTCCGTTTTGAGAACGTTCTCACGAGAAACGCGCGATGGCTAGGGTGAGCGAGGCTGCTTGAGGAGACGCGGAGAATGTCCGCAATAGGTCGGTTTGCGTCATGGGGCGTCAGCGTCGAAACCGGACTTTCGAAGCGCGACCGAGGAGTGGACGCTCCTGAGTTCGGCAGAGGGTGGGACGCGGACGACGCTGAATTATGCTGCCCGTGTTTCTCCGACGTTCAAAAACGGCGTCACCGCCGCCATCGCGCGCTGGACGTATTCAGCCTTCTCGCCGACGGGCGCGACGTAGTGAATGGCTTCTTCCGCGTCACGCGGCGTCGCCGAGCGCGCAATCATCCAGGCGGCGAGGTATTGCGAGGCCAGGCAGCCACCGGCGGTTGCGACATTACCGTGCGCGGCGAAGGGCGCATCTACGACATTGACGCCCGCCTCGATGACCCAAGGCTTGGTCGTCAGGTCGGTGCAGGCGGGCAGGTCGCCGATCAGCCCCAGCTTGGCCAGTAGAAGCGTGCCGGAGCACTGGGCGCCGATTAGCTGACGCGACGGGTCCAGCGATAAGCGAGACAGGAAGGTGGGATCGGCGGCGTAATCGCGGGTCTTGATCCCGCTGCCAATCAGCACCGCATCGGCTTCGGCCAAGAACTCCAGCGGCTTCTGGCGCTTGATCGTCACCCCAGCCATCGAGGTGACCTCCGGCGTGGGGCAGGTGATGTGGGCCGCCCAGCCCCGTGATTTCATCCGGTTTAAGATGCCTGCGGCGATGAAGGAATCCAGCTCGTTGAAACCATCAAGGGTTAGGATGGCGATCTGCATGACGAGCACGGCACCGGGAGATGAGGAGGAAGTCGGCACGTTCGCCGAGTTGCAAGGTCGCCGCAATAGCGGTCATTCGGGGCGCCTCGTTTCGGGTCGAGGGCGGTCATCGGCACTTGCGCCGAAAGCCGCTTCCGCCCCAGGACGCCGCCGCTTCCCTCACCCCGCCTTCAGGTTCTCCACCACCGCCCTCAGCTTCGCCGGCAGGGGCTTGGGCCGGCGGGTCTCGGCGTCGACATAGACGTGGACGAAATGGCCGACGGCGGCGGGCACGTCGGCGCTGCGCTTGAACACGGCGAAGCCGTAGCTGACGCTGGAGGTGCCGATCCGGTCCACCTTGATCCCGACCTCAATCACATCGGGGAATTTCAGGGCCGAGGTGTATTTGCAGCCGCTGTCCACCACCAGGCCGATGGACTCGTCCAGCGCATTGGCGATCATCAGATGGGCGTTCACCGCCGAGTCCACGAACTCGTAGAATTTGGCGTTGTTGATATGGCCGTACTGGTCGTTGTCGGCCCAGCGCGTCGAGACCATGTGAAACGCCTTGTAGGTCGCGCGTTCGGCCAAGGGGCCCAGTTCCGTCTTCGGCATTGTGGTCTTCCTCCTGGGCGACATTCGGCGTCGCTCTCGATGCGACGCTCGGGCTTGGACGCCCTTGCGTCAAGCGCCTATCGATAAGTCATCGATGACGAAGGCTTGACCCATGAGCATCACCACCCGCGCCGCCGTCCTGTCCGCCATGGGCGCCCCGCACCCCTACGCCGACAGCCGCCCCCTCTCCATCGAGACGATCACCCTGGACCCGCCCGGCCCCGGCGAGGTGCTGGTCGCGATCAAGGCCGCCGGCCTGTGCCACTCGGACCTCAGCGTCATCAACGGCGACCGCCCCCGCCCCCTGCCCATGGCCCTGGGTCATGAAGCCGCAGGCGTGGTCGAGGTCCTGGGCGACGGCGTCACGGACCTCAGCATCGGCGATCACGTCGTCATGGTCTTCATGCCCTCGTGCGGCCATTGCGACCCCTGCGCCGGCGGCCGTCCCGCCTTGTGCGAACCCGGCGCCGCCGCCAACGGCAAGGGCGAGCTGCTGTCCGGCGCCCGCCGTCTCTTCCGCGAGGGCGAACCGGTCAATCACCACCTCGGCTGTTCCGCCTTCGCCGCCCACGCCGTCGTCTCGCGCCGGTCTCTGGTGAAGATCGACCCGGCCCTGTCGTTCGAAGAGGCGGCCCTGTTTGGCTGCGCCGTCCTGACCGGCGTCGGCGCCGTGGTGAACACGGCCCAGGTGAAGGCGGGCCAGAGCGTCGTCGTCATCGGCCTGGGCGGCGTCGGCCTGTCCAGCGTCCTGGGCGCCCTCGCCAGCGGCGCCTCGCCCGTCGTCGCCGTCGATCTGTCCGAGGACAAGCTGGCCCTCGCCCGTACCCTGGGCCCGGTCCACACCGTCGATGGCGCCGCCCCCGACGCCGTCGATCAGGTCCGCGCCCTGACAAACGGCGGCGCCGACTTCGCCTTCGAAATGGCCGGCTCGGCCCGCGCGCTCGACGCCGCCTGGAAGATGACCCGACGCGGCGGGACCACCGTCACCGCCGGCCTGCCCCCGCCCGACGCGACGCTCGCCGTCAACATCGTCTCCCTGGTCGGCGAGGAGCGGACGCTGAAGGGCTCCTACATCGGAACCTGTGTCCCCAGCCGCGACATCCCCCGCTACGTCGCCCTCTACCGCCAGGGCCGCCTGCCGGTGGACCGGCTGATGAGCGGCGTCATCCCGCTCGACGACATCAACACCGGCTTCGACCGCCTGCACGCCGGCGAGGTGGTGCGGCTGGTGGTCAGGCCCTGACCACCAGCCCCGCGATCACTCCGCCGGCTTCGGCGGCGCGTTCTTCACATACTGGTCCATCCAGCGGGTCATCTCCCAAAGCGTATGGCCCACCGATTCCCGTGCGCGATAGCCGTGAGCTTCGAGCGGCAGGGTGACGTAACGCGCCGTCGCCCCCAGCCCCTTCAGCGCCGCATAGAAACGCTCGGACTGGACCGGGAAGGTGCCCGAATTGTCGTCCGCCTCGCCGTGGATCAGCAGGATCGGCTCGTTCAGCTTGTTGGCGTAGGTGAAGGGCGACATCTCGGTATAGACCTCGGTCGCCTCCCAATAGTTGCGCTGCTCGGCCTGGAAGCCGAACGGCGTCAGCGTCCGGTTATAGGCCCCCGACCGGGCGATGCCGGTCCTGAACAGGTCGCTGTGCGCCAGCAGATTGGCGGTCATGAAGGCGCCGTAGCTGTGCCCCCCGACGGCGATCCGATCGCGATCCGCCACCCCCATGCCGACCACCGCATCCACCGCGGCTTTCGCGTCGGCGACCAGTTGTTCGACATAGGTGTCGTTCGGCTCGGCCCCATCCTTGCCAATGATGGGCATGGAGGGGTTGTCGAAGATGGCGTAGCCCTGGGTCAGCAGGAACAGGTGGCTGGACCCGCCCGGCCGCACGAACCGGTTCTGCACATCCACCGTCTGGCCGGCCACCGCCGCATCGGTGAACTCGGCCGGATAGGCCCACATCAGCATCGGCAGAGGCCCGTCGCGATCCTTGTCGTAGCCGGCCGGCAGATAAAGCGTGCCCGACAGCTTGACCCCATCGGCTCGTTCATAGGTCACCAGCTGGCGCGTCGCCCCGGCCAGTTGCGGCGCCGGATCGGGGAAGTTCGTCAGGGCCGTGGTCTGGCCCGTCGTCAGGTCGCGGATCTGGAGGTTCGGCGGATCCAGCCGCGTCTCGCGCTGCGTCACCACCCGCTTGCCGTCCGCGTCTAGGAAGCCGACCACCGCCTCGTAATCCGTGTCGGCCGAGGTCCACAGCCGCTCGCTGCGTCCCGTCGCCGGGTCCATGGCGGCCAGGAAGGGGAACTCGCCCTGTGGCGTCGCCCCGGCGCCCGACATCAGGATCCGCCCCTGTGGATCGAAGCGGATCACCGACCGGCCCACCGCATTCGGCTGGGTCACCGGCTGGCCCGGATTGTCGTAGCGGGCCTGATAGTTCCGCTCCAGCAGCACCCGGCCCTCGCCGGGGTTTGACGGATCGACCACGAACCGCGTCTCATGCCGAGTGTTGAACCAACGGCTGTTGACAACGGCCAGATCGTCTTTGCCCCAGACGATCCCGCCGAACCGTTCCTTCAGGTCGATCAGCTTGACCGGTTCGGCCGTGAACGGCGCGGCCTGCATGAAGACCCGGTCGCGGAACTCAGCCTCGCGCTTGAGGTCGCCGCCGTCCAGGGCCTCGACCCAGGTCAGGGTCGCCGGCGCATCGGCCCGCCAGCCCACCGAACGCGGCCCCGGCGCCACGGCGTCGAAGGCGGTCG
The DNA here is from genome assembly GCF_030656255.1 of Brevundimonas sp. Taxonomy (GTDB): domain Bacteria; phylum Pseudomonadota; class Alphaproteobacteria; order Caulobacterales; family Caulobacteraceae; genus Brevundimonas. Next base: position 17,655 of record NZ_JAUSOE010000117.1, read on the forward strand.
GCACGTCGTCGCGCAACGGCAGATCGGCGATGGTCCGCACCACCCGCCCGTTCAGGTCCGTCACGACGATCTCGGTCGGAAACAGGTCGTCCGGCACGACATAACTATACGGCCGCTTGGCGATCTCATGCAGGATGTACTGGCCATCCGGCGACACCGCGCTGTCCAGATAGACCGCCGGAGCCCCGATCGTCCGTGCACGGCCGTTCAGCAGAACCAGGGTCAGCTGCGAGGTGAAATAATGGTCGAACAGGGCCTCGTCGCCGGGGTTCGACAGCAGGTCCTGATAGGTCCGCACCGGCGCCACCCGCCCGGCCGTCTCCTCGATATTCGGCCCCGTCGGCGCCGCCGTCACATCGGGCGCCGGCCCCCGTCCCGCCGGCACCGCCTCGACCAGCAGACCCGAACTGTCGGGCAGCCATTCATAGCCGGACCCGCCCGTCATATTGACCACCGGCTCGGTCAGCTTGCGCGCCCGCGCCGTCGCCACATCCACGACCCACAGTTCTAGCCCCGTCGGCCGATCCAGCACGAAGGCCAGGGATTTCGCATCCGGCGAGAACCGCGGCGCCGTGAACCGCGCCTCGGCCGGCAGGGCCACGACCCGCGCTGGTCCCCCGTCCACTGCCTGCAGGCTCAGCCCCGTCAGCCACGACACCCGGCTTTCCGCCAGGCCGTTGTTCCTCGGATTGATCCGCGCCCCCGCCAGCCGCAACATCGGCTCGGCCAGGGCTTTGATGCTGGGCAGGTTCGACCGGTCCAGCAGCACCAGGGTCTTGCGATCCGGGCTCAGCATCGGCGCCGGCGTCGGCTTGGCGTCCAGAATGTCCGCGATGGGCGACGGCGGCTGCTGATAGACGCTGATCGCCGGGGCCGCCGTCTGAGCGCCCGAGCTTTGAGCCAGGGCCGCCATAGGCAGGGCCATCGCCGTCGTGGCGAGAAGGACAGCAGCGAACGACGACCGGATACGGCGCGAAGACATCATGTTGGAACCCCGGCGATAAATTTTGCGACCCCCACCCTATGGGCCCCCGTCGCTCTAGGCCAGCGCCGATACCGCAAGCAGAACCGACCAAATTTCCACGGTCCGTTGGTACAGGATCGCCGGCTCGCCCCGCCCTAGCCTCGCATCCGTCGCCGCAACCCGGGCGCAGATCGTCGAGACCCCCGCCATGTCCCCCGTTCACACCTCCCGCCACGTCCGCTCCCTGCTGACCGCCCCCGTCGTTCATGACAGCGACCTGGGTCAGATCCGCCGCCTGAACGGCGAGGACTTCCCCCTGCTGAAGGGGCTGTCGATCAAGCGGCTGCAGCTCGCGCCGGGCGCCATTCGAGAGCCCCACTGGCACGTCAACGCCAATGAACTGGGCTATTGTCTCGCCGGCGAACTGCTGCTGACCGTGGTCGACAACGGCCATGTGGTGTCGCGCTTCACCGTCACGCCGGGCCAGATGTTCTTCGTCGACAACGGCTCGCTGCACGCCATCGAGAACGTCGGCGAGGTCGAGGCCGAACTGATCGTCGCCTTCAGCCACGAAAAGCCCGAGGACTTCTCGCTGCACGCCTCCATGGGGGCCATGACCGATGCGGTTATGGGCAATACCTACGACCGCCCCGCCGCCGCCTTCGCCCAGCGTGACCGCGACCTGGGCTCGCCCTATCTGATCCGCCGCCCCGGCCCCGCCTATGTGCCGCGCGACGCCGCCTTCGCCGATCCCCACCGGTTCGACATCGAGGCCGAAAGCCCGCCGATCAACTTCCCCTATGGTCAGGCCCGCGTGTCCCGCACCCAGTTCTGGCCGACGCTGAAGAACATCTCGATGTATTCGATCAAGGTGCCCGACGACGGCATGCGCGAGCCCCACTGGCACCCCACCACCGCCGAAATGGGCTATGTGGCCGAGGGTCGCGCCCGCATGTCCATTCTCGATCCCGACGGGTCGCTGGACACCTATCTGCTCCAGGCCGGCGACGTCTATTTCATCCCCCGCGCCTATCCGCACCAGATCGAGGTGCTGAGCGACAAAATCCACTTCCTGATCTTCTTCGACCAGCCGACGCCCGGCGACATCGGCTATCGTCTGGCCGCCTCCGCCCTTCTGCCCGACACCCTGGCCGCCACCCTGGGACGGGCCGAAGCGCCGGACATTCCCCTGACCACGGTCGATCCGCTGATCGTGCGCCGGATCAATCCGCTGGACCCCGTCGTTTGAGCCGGACCGGCCATCCCCTGCCCGGCCTCCTGGTCGCCCTGTCCTTCGCGGCCGGGGCGACCGACGCCTTCGCCTTCCTGGCCCTGAACGGCGTCTTCACGGCCAATATGACCGGCAATCTGATCCTGGTCGGCCTGTTCCAGCGCCCCCATTTCGCCGCCACCCTGATCGGCGCCGGCGGGGCTGTTCTGGTCTTCGCCCTGGCCCTCTATGTCGGATTTCGTCTGACCCGCGTGCCATCGGGCGCCCGCCCCGGCTTCGGACCTCTGATCGGCGCGGCGGGGTTTCAGGCCCTGACCGCCGCCCTGTGGCTGGCGTCGCGCCAGAGCCCGGCCCTGCCGATCATCCTGGTTCTGATCGCCCTGTCCTGCATCGCCATGGCGCTCCAGACCGTCGCCGCCAAACGCATGGGCGCCGACCGCAGCGTCTCCACCACCTTCGCCACCGGCACGATGACCGGCCTGATGCAGGACCTCGCCGACGGCGTCCCCGGCGAGCGCGGGCTCCGCCTCCTCATCGTCCTCGCCCTCCCCGCCGGCGCCCTGCTCGGCGCCGCCCTGATGCACGCCGCCCCCGCCCTGGCCCCCGTCGCCCCGACCCTGATTATGGCCGGCTGCGTCCTGGGGGCGTGGCGTCAGACGTGGGCCGGCCCAGCATGAAAAACGGCGGCCCCATGCGGAGCCGCCGTTCCCCGTTTTCAACCCTTCCGGATCAGAACTTCATCGTCACCGTGGCGCTATAGGTCTGGTAGTCCAGATCCTCGCGATCAACCATGGAGGCGGCTTTCAGCGTCACGCCGAATCGGTCGCCTTCAATGGCCACCGAACCGCCGATCTCGGCCCATTCGCTGTCGTTGCTGGCGCCGGCGAAGACCCCGCCGAAGGCGTCGGCCGCGACGAAGGCGGCCTCGACATTGCGGTCGTCGCCCGCCAGCTCATGCACCCAGCGCACGTCCAGCGCCGGCTTGATGCTCCAGCGGCCGCTGCGGGTCTCGCCGCCGACCCGCAGCCCGATGTGGTGCTGCAGCGAATCGAACGACTGGTCGGCGACGCTCAGGGCCGCGACCCCGCCCGTCTCCTGATAGGCGTCCAGATCGACCGAATAGGCGTTCAGCCCGATGTTCGGCTGCAGCTTCAGCCCGCCGCGCGTCAGGTTGAAGCCCAGTTCGGCCCCGCCGCTGACCACCTTGCCGTCCGTCTCCCCGTCGGCGCGGAAGCTGGCGCCGCCGATGGCGAAGGCCCGTTCGGTGTCCAGATCCGCCGCGCCATAGCCGACCTTGGCCCCCAGATAGGCGCCGTACGCCAGATCCACCGCCCCATACAGGGTCGCCTGAACCTGACGGCTGTCGGCCGTGCTGATCCCCTCGGCGAAGTCGGACTCGCCTTCGGCATAGGCCAGGCTGGCGCCCAGAGTCAGGGCGTCGATGGTCCGCTCAAGCCCGCCGACGACATACCAGGCGCTCTGATCGTCGCTGCGGCTGTCCGCCAGGGTTCCGCGCAGTTGCGCCGCCTCGCCCTCGATGGCGCCGGCGCCGAAGTAGGCCGAGACGCCCTGTTTCCATCCGCCCCAGCGCGCCCGTTCCTGGGCCTCCGCCTGGGCCTGGCGGGCCGCCATTCCGGCCGCTGCTGCGGTCGCCGCCGGGTTCAGCGAGGCCACCTCCACGCCCGATCCGATCAGGGTCAGGCCTTCGGTCGCGCCAGCCGAACGATCCCGCGCGATCCGCCCGTCCACCACCCCGCGCAGAGCCTCGGTCTGGGCCGAGAGCATCGTCACGCCCGAATGGGCGGCGAAGGGCGAGAGGCTTTCCAGCCCGACCTCCAGGGCCTCGCCTTCCAGCAGGTCGGTCTGGGCGTAGATGTCGCCCAAGGCCTCATAGTCGGTGGCCCGCGCCGCATCCAGAATGCCGCCGAGAGTGCGTTGGGCGCGCGAATTCGGATTGATGAAGTCCAGATAGGACGCGGCCTCGATCTCCACCTCCACGCTGGTCGTGGTGTAATCCAGCACCGGGTACAGCACGCCCGAGATGTCGGTGACGGCGTCGAATTCGCCGTCCAGCCCGCCCTGGGCCGTTAGCACCGTGTAGGTCTGGCCGAACTTCGGCGCGCTGACGAAGCTGAGCCCCAATAGCCCGCCCAGCGAGGCCACGCCGGCCGTACCCTCGAAACTGTCGGCCAGCACGGTCAGACGGTCGGATTGATCACCGCCGATGTCGATGAACAGGCGCGAGCCCGACGCCAGCACCAGGTCGCTCAGCAGAGTCAGTTCGCCGATCTCGCCCTGCCCGCCCGGCGCGATGGCCCCCATGACCGAGGTCAGGACCGTGGAGTCGATCACGCCCGAACCGCTCAGCACCCCGCCGGCCAGCAGCATTTCGTAGGTCAGCAGTGCGCCGTCCACGTTCAACTGTCCGGCCCAGACGCTGACGTCGTTTTCGGCGAACAACAGGCCGTCCGCGCCGATGTCCAGCACCGCCCCGCTGGTCCCGATCGTCAGCCGATCGATGATCGCCACGTCGTTCAGCGTGGTCGTGCCTGCCGACATCAGATTGACGTCGTAGAACAGCGGGTTCTCGCCGGCCAGCACATCGCCCTGGACGTTGTACGGCACGAAATTGGTGGACCCCGGCCCGCCCGGCACGATCTCGAACGGCAGGCTGGCGCCCGGCGCCGTGCCGACGGCCGCCGCCTCGTGACGCACAGCCAGGCCGGACGCCGTCTCGCCGCGCGAACCGCCCGCCGCGCCGCCGGCGACGATCCCGTCGATGGCCACCTGGGTGCGTCCGCCCGTCACCTCGGCGTTGACGACCGTGGCCCCGCTGCTCAAGCCGTCCTCGCGGTCATGGTTGTAGTCGGCCAGTTCCCCGGCGTCGACGCAGTCGCCGAAGAAGCAGATGCCGCCCCATTCCCCGCCGCGCGAGTCCACGCCCTCGGCCGGCGTGTCGGGCAGGCCGGTGACCAGATTGCCGTTGGCGTCGATGATCTTGTAGTTGGGATCCATCATCTGGATCCAATGGGTCGGATCGAACCAGTCGCCGTTTCCGCCGGTCGTGGTGACATATTTGTAGGGGTTGTTGGCGACGATCCAGTCCGTGAACAGATAAAGGGGCTGATAGCCCGCCGTCGTGCCGTAGCTGGCAGATCCCTGGCCATTGAAATAGCGCGATCCCAGCGACAGCACCCCGACGATCACCGGCGTGTCGAAGGCGCGGTCCAGGATCAACGGACCGCCGGAATCGCCGCCCGCCGTCATCCCCTCGTTCTCCAGCGCCACATCGTCGCCGAAGATGTTGAAGTCGAAGGTCGCCGTGCCCGCCGGGTCGTCGAAATCGACCATGTACAGGTTCTGGCTCAGCCCGCCCTGACTGCCGTCCCCGAACAGGAACAGGTCGATGTCGTCCAGCGAGGTCAGGGCGCCGATCATGTTCTCGGCGGCGCGACGACGGAAATCGATGCCCTGGACTGCGCCCAGAGACCCGGTCCCGCTGGCGCCATAGCCGCCGGTGATCACATGCCGGTCTTCGTCGCCGGTCAGCGGCGAGAACAGCATGGCCCAGGTCGGCACGCCCTTGGCCGGCGAATCCAGCACGCCGATGGCCACGTCCGCCTCGAAGAAGCCGCCGCCCTGGGCGTCCTCCAGCGAGCGCGGATCATAGAAGACCCGGCTCATATTGTAGTGCTGGTCGATATAGCTGGTGGCGTAGTCGCCGCTGGTGATCCAGTTCAGGATGCCGTCAAAGGCGTCGCCCTTGAACCCGACGCTGATCGGCACGCCGAGTCCCAGGGATCCATAGGCGAAATCGGGGATGTCGTTGACGCAGTGGGCGGCGAACAGCACCGTGCGGGGATTGATCAGGCTGCCGGTGCAGACGCCCACCGAGCCGCCGCCGGTGTCGACGATGATATTGCCGATGCCGTTGATCGCATCAGGGTCCGCCAGAACCGGCGGTGCATTGGGGCTGAAGTTGTCATTCGGCACCTCCGCCGCCGCCGTCCCCGCCGCCGCGATCAGCCCGATCACCGACGCCGTGGCCAACCAGCGCCGCCGCCCCATCCCGTTGCGTTCAATCATGCCGTGCACTCCCCTCAAAAACCTGGGAGCCACCGTGCCGTATTATTTCCCAACTGCAATAGGCCAAGGCCCGACTTGGACCGATTTGTGTCAATAACGCTACACCCGTACAGCACAGCTTGGACGCGACTGCACGGTGTGTTTCAATGGGTCCTTGCGCCCCGTGCTGTCGCACTCAGGCTTCGGCGCGCCTCGGCGTGTTCATTTCAGACCGTCACCATCCCGAACGCCGGCTCGATCCCGTCCGTGGTCTCCAGGCGCAGGAAATAGCGGCCCGGCCGAAGCAGCAGCGTCGCCCGGGTCTGTGCCGGCTCCAGCAGCAGATGATCGGCCGGAATGCCGAGGCCTTCGTCGAGGTGCAAGGCCTGCAACAGGGCCGGTCCCTCGAACGGCGGAACCGGCACCTCGACGGGCTTGCGCACGGGATCGGCCGCTAGCCAACCCGGCCGTCCGGCGACCTTGGGCAGACGCGGATGGAAGACGCTCAGATCGACCTTGCCGTCGAAGAACCGGCTGGCGAAGGCCCGCCCGTCTCGCGACACCGTGACCGGTCGCGTCGGAGCGTACCGCTTCAACACGGCCGCGACTTCGACCGTATCCGCTTCGGGACGGGTCGCCGGCCAATTGTTCGACTGTTCGATGGTCAGGGGGTCAATCCCCGTCGCCGCCTTCAGTTGGCCGGCGAACCACAGTCCGCCCACCCCCTCGACCTCCGTGGCGTGGCTGTAGCCGCACAGGACGAAGATCCGCGCGTCGGGGCGCGGCTTCAGCACATTTTCGATCAGATTCCGGGCCTGAGCGATCTCGCGCGCGGTCGTCCGCGCATCCATGTCGGCCTCGGCGGGCGCCCTCTGATCCGGCCGCTGCTCATAGTCGGCGAACACATAGCCCAGGCCCGCCGCCTCCCGCACCGTTTCGGCATAGACGGGGTCCGCAATATAATAGCCCAGCCCCTGATGAAACGGCGCGCCGGTCCGATAGGCGTCAATCTTGCCGAACGTCTCAGCCGCGAAAGTGTCGAAGCCCAGCGGGCGCAAGGCGCGCATCACCCGCGCCGCGAAGCCGCGATGGCCCGAGACATTGTGCGCCTCATTCAGGATGACGATCTGCTTGTCCGCCGCCGCCCGAACGATAGCTTCTAGGGCGTCCTCGGCCTCGGCGTCCGCCAGATCGGGTATCGGCCGGTCGGCGGATCGCGTGCGCTCGTCAAACCCGACGGCGGTCGCCTCGTCCCCGACGAAGGCGGCGAACCAGGGCAGATGGAAGCGCGCGTTCTCATCGCCGGCTTCGACCTGGGCCTTCAGTTCCAGATAGAGCGGCAGATAGCGCCCCTCGGCCCGATACTGATCGCCCGCCGTCAGAGCCTCCTGCGCCTCAGCGCGCCGGCCCGCCATGGTCGCCGTCGCCATCAGCGCCAGACCCAGAAATCGCCGCGTCAGCATACGCGCCCCCTACAACCCGAGAGCGAGAACCGACGACGTTCATACGCCCCTGTCAACCCGCCATCAGCGCCTCGACCTCGTCCCGCTCGGGCGCCGACGGCTGAGCCCCCGGCCGGGTCGCCGCGACCGCCCCGGCCGCACAGGCGAAGCGCAGGGCCTGCGCCGGGTCCATCCCCTCCAGCAGCGCGACGACGATCGCCGCGACGAAGGCGTCGCCGGCGCCGGTCGCATCGACCGCCTCGACCACAGGCGGGGTCGCCCAGGCCATTTCGACGCCGCGCTGGTACATGGCGGCGCCCTTCGCGCCCTTGGTCACCACCACGCGGCCGCCGCCCCGGTGCAGGGTGTCGCCGTAGAAGGCGGCCTCGGTCTCGTTGACGACGATCAGGTCGGCGCGGCGCAGCAGGGCCTCCGACACCGGGGCGGCGGGCGCCAGGTTGGCGCAGACGAAGCCGGTCGACCGGCCGACCGCCGCCTCGACCGTCGCGATCGGCAGCTCCAGCTGAACGATCAGCGCGCCTTCGATCCGCTGCGGCAGATGTTCGGGCGTCACGAAATGATTGGCGCCGGCCGCGACCACGATCTGGTTCTCGCCGGTCGGATCGACGGCGATCAGGGCCACGCCGGTCGGCGCGGCCAGGTCCGTCTCCACGCCCGACAGATCAACGCCCAGGTCGGCCATCAGGGCCAAGGCCTCGCCCGACATGGCGTCGTCGCCGACCCGCCCGATCAGACAGACCTCGGCCCCCAGCTTCTCGGCGGCGTAGGCCTGGTTGGCGCCCTTGCCGCCCGGATAGCGGGCCAGGCTGGCCCCCGTCACCGTCTCGCCCGGCGCCGGCAGCCGGGGCGCCGTCGCGACCAGGTCCAGGTTGATCGAACCGACGACGGTGATCCGCATCATTTCGCCTTCAGCGTCTCGGTCAGCAGGTCGAACACCCCTTGCCCGTCGGCGCCGACGGCCCAGTGGTGGCGGGCGGCGGCGGGATCGACGCGGAAGTCCACGGCCGTATGGCCGCGCGTCAGCTCCGAGCCCGTCTCGACCTCGATCCGGCAGGGTTTCAGGGTGAACAGGTCCGGCTTCATCAGCCAGGCGATGGGACAGGGGTCGTGCAGGGGCGGGGCGTCTGCTCCGGTCGCCTGACGTTCGACCCGCTGCGAGAAGCGCAGCAGGGCGGCGACGGTGCGCGCCGGGTCGGTGCGGATCGTCTCGATGGCGCGGATCCGCGCCTCGGTGGCCCGCACCTGATGGGTGGCGTCCAGGCCGAAGGCGATCACTTCGCAGCCCGAACCGAACACCACCGCCGCCGCATCCGGGTCGGCCCAGATGTTGAACTCGGCCGAAGGGGTGATATTGCCGCCCTCCGACCGCGCCCCGCCCATGACCACGACCGGCCCCAGATGGTCGGCCAGCCGCCGTTCGCGCTTCATCGCCAGGGCCAGATTGGTCATCGGCCCCAGGACGGCGACGGCGACCGATCCGGCCGGGCGTTTCATCACCAGGTCGACGATGGCGTTGGCCGCCGGGCCGTCGCCGATGATGCCGGTCGGCGCGAACACCGCCAGGTCGCCCAGACCCTCGGCCCCGTGGAAGTCGCCGGCCCCGGCGGGCGGGCGTTTCAGCGGGCGTTCGGCGCCGCCGTACACCGGGACGTCCTCGCGGCCGGCGATCTGGCGCACGATCCGCGCATTGCGCTGGGTCAGGGCGCCGGGGACGTTGCCGCCCACGGTGGTGACGGCCAGCAGGGCCGGCTCGGCCGCTGCAAAAGCCAGGAACAGCGCCACGGCGTCATCCACGCCGGGGTCGCAATCGATGATCAGGGACTGAATAGACACGCCCCTCGTTTGACGCTCCCGACGCCGGCGGGCAAGTCCGTTTCACCGCTTATCCCACGCAAATCCGACGCCTTTTCCAGCCACGCTTGCGCCCGCTTGACGTCCGCCTCCCCCGGCGTCACCCTGAGCCTCGTTCTCCGGGGGGTCGCAATCGAGCGGCTGAGATTGGCGTAGCCGCCTGACCCGTCGAACCTGATCCGGGTCATGCCGGCGAAGGGATGGGAAACGCTTTTGGTCCTCAAGACAGGACCGTCTCGCCCAACGTCGGCGGACCTCAACCGTTTGAGGCCGCCATGAACATCCAAGTCACGCCCCCCGCCCTGCCCGAAGAGCCCAATGTCGAACTGGCTCTGAAAGACGCGCGCGACGCGGTCATGCGCGAAACCGGAACCATCCCGACCGGCGAACGCGCCGGGTCGCGCAAGGTCTATGTCGCCGGCGAGCTCTACCCCGACATCCGCGTCCCCTTCCGCGAGGTCGCCGTCCACCCGTCGGCCAACGAGCCGCCGGTGACCATCTATGACTCCTCCGGCCCCTACACCG
>NZ_JAUSOE010000122.1 GCF_030656255.1 Brevundimonas sp.
GAACCCTCAAAACCACAAAAAATCACCGGAGGAAAACGCAGAGGCTTTCCTCTTAACCGTTCGGCGATTCGATTGGAGCGCGGAACCTATTGAAACCAACCCAGGAAAGCAAGAAGTTTCTCAACTCTTTCTTCCCCCCGAAATCCCCGAAACCGAAGCCTCGAAGCCCTCAGGGCCGGCCCGTTTCCGAGCGAGGCGGTCCTATACGGGCCACCCTTTTTACCCGCAACCAGATTCTGACAGATCAGTGAAGATTCTCGCGGAGTCGGACTCTGCGAACCCGTCGCGTCGCCCCGTTCAGCCAGCGGCTATATAGGTTCTGAGGCTTTCGGCCTCGCGGGCGTGATCGGCGATCTGGCATTTGACGACGTCGCCGATCGAGATGACGCCGACCAGCCGCCCCTCGCTTAACACCGGCAGATGGCGAATCCGTCGGTCGGTCATCCGGCCCATCAGGGCGGACATGGTCTCGCCCGGTTCAGCGAAGATCACCTGGGCCGACATATAGTCGGAGACGGGACGGCCCAGGGCGTTGGGGCCATCGACCGCCAGGGCCTTCACCACATCCCTTTCGGAAAAGACGCCGGCAACGGATTCGCCGTCACGGACGACCAGGGCGCCGACGCGTTTTCGCTCCAGCTCCCCGCACGCCTGCGCCACCGTCAGGTCGGGCGCGATGGAGAAGACGGCGTTTCCCTTGGTCTTGAGGATCTCGGCGACGAACATCGCGGCTCCTTCTCTATGGTTAAGAGACGACCGCGGGGCCGGAATGGCGACAGGGCCGATCTGTAACCATGATCGCTCAGCCGCGCCTCGGAATCAAACGCCCGATTCGGGTCCGCCCGACGCCGCCAGGGGCAAAGGCCCCTTGCCGAAGGCGCGGGCCAGCGGACCGATAACAAGCAGCCCGGCGATAAAGCCGAAGGCGTGCGCTTCCCAGGCGATTCGCGCGCCCTCGGCCCCCGGCGCATAGCCGATCAGACCGGTGACCGCATTGACCGCCATCCAGGCGACGGAGGCCCCGATCACGCGCCGGTCGAACAGGCCCAGCACCCTGCCCTGCCCGCCCATCAGCCGGGTCGCCCCGCCGATCAGGCCGAACACGGCCCCCGACGCCCCCACCATGGCCTCGGTCGAGCCCCAGTGAACCAGCCCATAGCCCAGGGCCGCGATCACGCCGCACCCTATATAGAAGATCAGGAAGACGGTCGGCCCGATCCGGTCGCCGAACAGCCGGGCCACCGGGGCGCCGAAGGCCAGGGCGCCGACCGCATTCATTATGGCGTGGGTCCAACTGCCGTGCAGCAGCATGGCGGTGAACAATCCGCCCCACCGCCCGTGCTGCAGATCGATGGGTGCGAAGGCCATGGCGGCGCCCATGTCAGGCAACTGGCGCTGGAAGAAAAACAGCACGGGCATCGACAGGGCGATCAGCACCACCGCGACCGGCGCGTTGAACAGTCTTTCGGACTTCGGCCCATCTGAATTCGGGGGCGCTGCGAATCGGCCATCGGGGTCGGACATGCCTCCACCAATGCGCAACGATTTCTGCGATCTCAAGCGCTTCTTAATAACCTTAACGCAGTTTGGGGCGCGGATCGTGCTTTCGGTCCGTCGTCCGTTTGCGCGCCAGGAGTATTCCCACATGCCGGTCAAGAGGCTGATCGCCCCCCTGCCGACCATGCTTGCGACCCTGGTTGTCGCCGTCGCCCCGTCGCTCGCCCCGTCTATCGCCGTGGCCCAGACGACGGGCTCCAGCGGCGCGGCCCGCTTCCAACAGGGCTATGGATCCGCGCGCAGCTCGACCACCACCGCCACCACCGGCTCCACCCGCGACGCCAACGGCAATCGCCTGATCGTCAACGGCATCATCCAGTCGGGCGCTTCTTCCTATTCCAGCCAGTCCGGCGGCGTGGCCTCGGCCTATGCCGGCGCAGGCTCCTCTTCCAGCAGCGGCTCGACCGTCGGCGGTTCGACCGCCATCGGCAACCAGCTGAACGTCGTGGTCCAGGGCAGCCACAACACTGTCATCGTCAACTCGAAACAGACCAACAACGGCGACGTCAACGCCGGCACGGCCCTGAACGGAAACATCACCCTGCCATGAGCCGTCCTCCCCTCATTCGTACAGGCGCCGTTGTCACGGCTGCGGCCCTGCTGCTCGCCGGCTGCGTCAGCCCGGTGGCCGGACCGTCGGGTCAGTATGCGACGCCGATCGGCAATGCGCCGGTCACGGCCAACCCCACCCCCTATTCGGCGGCGCTCTATTGCCTGGCCGACTACGCCCGGCGCTACAACCTACCGTCGCCGCGCATGGCCGTGGGCCGGATCAGCGACTATACCGGCACGGTCTCGTCGGACGGCGGGCGCCAGATCACCGGCGGCGCCTCGCTGATGGCGAACTCGGCTTTGGCCAAGGCCGGGGCCCGGATCGTGGAGCGCTACGACACCTCGGTGTCGGAGCTGGAGTTGCGCTACGCCAACAACAAGCTGATCGGCGACCAGGCGCCCGGCGCTCAAGGCCCGGAAGACACCCAGTTCCGCCGCATCCTGGCCGGCCAGGTGCCCGGCTCGGACTTCTACATCGTCGGCGGCATCACCGAGGTGAACTACAATATCCGCTCGGGCGGCTTCGACGCCGCGGCGGGCGAGGTCGATTCCGACACCCCCGGCTCGGGCATCGCCACCTATCGCGTCTATGTGATGAACATCGCCATGGACCTGCGCCTGGTTCAGACCACCACCCTCGAGGTCGTGGACGTCGTCTCGTACCAGAAGCAGATCATCGGCCGCGAGATCTCGGCCGGGGTGTTCGACTTCCTGAACGGCAATGTCTTCGACATTTCGGCCGGGTCCGGCGGGATGGAGCCGACCCAGTTGGCCGTTCGCGCCCTGGTCGAACGCGCCACGGTCGAGTTCATGGCCAATCTTTACGGCGCCCCCGGCCCCGAAATCTGCCTCAACGCCGCCAACGACCCGCTTGGCGATTCCGCTGTCGGTCCGACCGGCGGCTATTATCCGGCCTACCCCACCACGGAGACGAACAATGGCCAGACCCGCGCCGATCCGTCTCGCTGGCATGATCGCCGCGACGGCGACGTTCGCCCTTCTCGCTACTGAGGCGACGGCGCAGGAGACGCCGCTCTGCGATCCGCAGACCGGCTCGACCTGTTCCAGCACCCAGACCCAGTCCGGCGACGTGACCGGGTCGGTGAACCTGAACGTCACGGTCGACCAGCTCGAGGTGACCAATTCGGCCACGGGCAATTCGCTCGCGGGCGGGATCGAGGATTCGTCCGGGTCCCTGACGTCGCGCCAGACCATGACCGGCGCGACCCGGGCGGACACGACCATCGTCCTGAACGGCGAGTCGGAAGGCGTGATCGGATCGACGACCCTGGCGCGCGGCAATTATCTGGGCGTCTCCACCGACGGCGCGGCCTTCGCCCTTGATGCGGCCCAGGTCACGACCGGCGATGACGTCACCGCCCGCACCGTCGTCCAGTCGCCGACCGGCCATATGCTGGCCGGCGGTTTCGTCGGTACGACGGCCGTCGCCAACAGCGTCGCCCTGGGCGGTCCGTCCTCCTCCATCACCGGCGCGGTCGATCAGTCGGCCCAGACCACCGTCCTGGCCGAGACGGTCGCCGACGTTCAGTATATCCCCGCCCCCGCCGACTTCTCGTCCCAGGCCGTGGCCAACGCCGTCCAGGCCTCGACCACCGGCGCCTCGCATCAGGATCTGACGGTGCGCCAGACCAACGCCGCCTCGACGATTGAGGCGCGCACCGACGTCTATGTCGACAACGCCTGGAACCTGGCCGGTCGCGCCAACGCCGGCGCCAACCAGACCGTCCTCTACAACGCGGGCGGCTCCCTGGTCGCGGCGACCGATCAGACCAACCAGGGCCGTGTCCGCGCCGATTCGCGCGTCCAGACCAATCTTCAGGGCCAGACCACCGTCTCGGCCCGCGCGCTCGCCAACGAGGTCATCGCCGGCAACCAGGACATCTATCTGGAGCTGGACAACACCCAGCTGAACACCGGCGGGGTCGAGGCGACAGCGACCTCGGTCGGCGTCAGCGGCTACGACACCTATGTCGGCGCCGAGGCCGTCGGCAACAGCGTCACCGGCTACGCCTGTTCCCAGTGCGGCGGCGAGATCAATATCACCAACAACCAGACCAACGACGGCGCCGTCACCGCCACGACGAACGCCACCATCGGCTCCGGCCGCGCCGCCGTGGTCGGAACCACCGCCGTCGGCAACAGCGCGACCTTCTATGTGAGCCGTCCGGGCGGGTGATCGCTCCAGACCCAGCCGCGCTCAAAAGCGGACGGTCTGTTTTCTGTGAGAGTGGAAACGGTCAATATCATTTGGCTTCCGTCACAGCGTGAACGTCGCAAGCGCAAGCAGGTCAGCTAGGCCCCTCCCTGCCGCCGTCAGACCCACGGCGCCGGCGCCGAACACGACCACCGTGTCGCCCCTCTGGGTGCCGCTTATCTCATCCGCCTGATAGCCGGTGGGACAACGTCGGCCAGCAGAACCGCGTCGTCCGGATCCATACAGATCGACAAAGCGATCACTCTAGGCGGTATAGGTTTGTGGCCTTGGACGTCAGGGCAAGAACAGCGAGCAACGGCATAGATGGGTCGGGCCGAGAGTGAGGGGCGGCGATCCGCAGGCGCCCTCCCAGCTCGCTCTCCGGCGGCCGGGAAGCGCGTCAGAACTCCTGCCAATCGGCTTGCGCCACCCGCCCGCCCCCGACGGCGGCGAGCCGAGGCCGCCTCACCTCTTGAGCTGTCGGCGAAGAGCGGCCGACAGATCCGCCGTTCCTGTCGCGCTGGGCGGCGGACGCAATCGACTGCTCGCCCTCCTGCGGGCTGACCTGAAAGCGTCCGACCAGTTGCGTCATTTGCGCCGCGTCCTGGGTGAGGGCCAGGCTGGCGGCGGTCGATTCCTCGACCATGGCGGCGTTCTGCTGCGTGACCTGATCCATTGCATTGACCGCAGTGTTCACCTCGGCCAGGCCAATGGCCTGCTCCTGCGTCGAGGCCCTGATCTCCGTCATCAGGGTCGTCACCTCACGAACGCCTTCCGCAATTCCAGACAGCGCTTCGCCCGACTGGTGCACCAGGCCCACGCCGCTCTTGACCTGGGCGCCGCTCGTGGAGATCAAGGTCTTGATCTGCCGTGCAGAGTCCGCCGAGCGCTGGGCGAGCGCCCGCACTTCCGATGCGACAACAGCGAACCCCCGCCCGGCGTCTCCCGCACGCGCCGCCTCGACTCCGGCGTTCAGCGCCAAAAGATTGGTCTGGAAGGCGATCTCGTCGATGACGCTGACGATGTCGCTGATCTGATCCGATGAGCGCTCGATCTCGCCCATGGCCGCGATGGCGCGCTGGACGACAGCCCCGCCTGTTTCGGCTTGAACGCGCGTCGCGGCGACGACAGCGTCCGTCGCCTTGGCGTGTTCTGCGGTCTTCTGGACCGTCGCCGTGATCTGGTCCAAGGCGGCTGCTGTTTCTTCCAAAGCCGCCGCCTGTCGTTCCGTACGGCTCGACAAGTCTTCTGCAGCACTGCTGATCTCGTTGGCCCCAGACTGGATGGCGCCTGCATTGCCGCGAATGACCCCGACCGCGCCATCCAGGGCCGCCATGGCCTGATTGAAGTCATCGCGCAGACTGGCGTAGTCGCCGGGGAAGACCTCCGCGATGCGATAGGACAGGTCGCCGGCCGCCATTGCAGATAGCCCCCGTCGCGTCCCGTCCACAACAGCCGTCTGAATCTCGGCGGCCTGACGTTCCGCCTCGGCGCGCCGGCTACGCTCATCCTCGATGGCGGTCACGTCCGTGGCGAACTTCACCACCTTGTAGGGTCGACCGTCTGCACCCAGCATCGGGTTGTAGGAGGCCTCGATCACGACGCGGCGTCCGCCCTTGCCATAGCGGACGAACTTATCGACGAAGAACTCGCCCGCATTCAGGCGGCGCCAGAAATCGGCGTAGGCCGGCGACGCCGCCTCCGCTGAATCCACGAACATGCTGTGGTGCCGTCCCTGAATATCGGAAAGGTCGTAGCCGAGGGCCTCCAGGAAATTGGCGTTCGCGTCGCGCACCGATCCGTCCAGGTCGAATTCGATCACAGCCTGCGACCGATGGAAGGCGGCGACCAGGCTGCGAAGCTCCGCCATGGCGGCTTTTTCTGCGGCGCGGGTCTTGGATTGAAATCTGAACATGGCCGTCTCCGTGTGGTCCGGAAAAACGGGGACCGAGGGAGAGAATTAGCGCCAGTACCTTAACGTCTATTATATCAAACATGATCTAATAGCTGTTTAGTATGTTAGGTTCGATGAACACGCATCTGGATGGACCGTTTATGAGCGCACGGCCGAAGCCAACGAGTGAACCTGCGGATTTCGCAGAATTGCACGTCTATCAGCAGCTCTGCTTGGCCTTGCAGACCAGCAGCAGCCTCATCACCCGACTTTACCGAAGGCTTCTGGGGCCGCTGGGCCTCACTCACCCTCAGTATCTCGTCCTGATCGCTCTTTGGGAGTTTGAGCGTCCTATGACGATGGGCGATCTTGGAGATCGTCTCTCAATGGACACGGGGTCATTGACGCCTCTCGTCAAACGGATGGAGACGGCGGGGCTTGTCTCTCGTAAGCGGGACACGCGCGACGAGAGAAGAGTTTGGGTCGAACCGACACCCAAGGGCTCGTCTCTACGCGACGACGTCCTGTCAGTCCGCCGGGAGGTGGTCCGGCAGCTCCCCGTAACGGGGGAACAGATCGCAGCCCTTCGCCGACTCCTGCAGGACATGAACGAAGCTTTGGTTCAAGCGGACGCAGACCAACCGAGATGACCCGGCTGCCACGGTATCACTGGATCCTAGGCTTTCCAGTGAAGGCAAAACTTCGCCCAAATGAGGCGGCCTAGTCTCGCATAGACGCGATCACCGAGGGCTCGAATACGACATGACGTATCGTATCGGCGATGAAGCTATCGGCTAGCGGACCTTGCCAACTTCGGCAGGGGGGCGAGTTACGACCAAACACTATAACTGACAGCGGACGATGAATGTCGTTCATCATTCCTGACGAAAGACTCTTGACCCGCAGACTCGGAACACAGCGGCGAGCGGAAGCACGACCAATCACGACACAGCACGCTGACGCCTGAGCAGCTGAAGGGTTTCGCCTTCGGCCGCCGCTTCCGTTTTCCTGATCTACGTCCAGAATGACGAAAGATATGAGCCGCCTGCCAAAGGGTCGCCTTGCCCTCGTCGCCGCCCTCCCCTAATCCGGGATCGCCGTTCCATCGGGGGTTGCGGCTTACGGGAGTAAACTCATGCGTTCTGCGCGTCGCCTTCTGCTTGTCGCGGCCTCTGGCCTGGCTCTTTCGACCGGGGCCTTCGCCGCCCCCGTCCTGGCCTTCGCGCCCGCCGCCGCCCAAGCCCAGGCTCAGGTCCAGCCCTCCGATCCGTGGGCCCAGGCGGCCAGTGACGTTCCGGCAGATCCGGCCGTCCGTTACGGCCTGATGCCCAACGGCATGCGCTACGCCCTGATGCGCAACGCCACCCCGCCCGGTCAGGCCTCGTTCCGGCTGCGGATCGACGCGGGCTCGCTGATGGAGCGAGACGACCAGCAGGGCCTGGCCCACTTCATGGAGCACATGGCCTTCAACGGCACCAAGGACATCCCCGAGAACGAGATGCTGCGCATTCTCGAACGCCTCGGCCTGGCCTTCGGCGCCGACACCAACGCCTTCACCAGCTTCGAGCAGACGGCCTATATGCTGGAACTGCCCAACACCCAGGACGAGACGGTCGATACGTCCCTGCATGTGATGCGCGAAATGATGGGCGACGCCCTGATGGAGTCGGACGCCATCGATTCCGAGCGCGGCGTCATCGTCGGGGAGGAGCGGACCCGCAACTCGCCGCAGATGCGGGTGCTGAAGACCCAGCTGGCCCTGCTGGCGCCGGGTCAGCGCCTGTCGAAACGCCTGCCCATCGGTGATCTCGACGTCATCCGCACCGCGCCGCGCGAGCGGTTCGTCGACTTCTATGACGCCTACTACCGGCCTTCGCGCGCGACCTTCATCGCCGTCGGCGACTTCGACCTGGACGCGATGGAGGCCAAGATCCGCACGACCTTCGGCGACTGGACGCCCAAGGCCGCCGACGGTCCCGAACCCGACCTGGGAACCGTCGCCGCTCGCCAGCCGGAGACCAGCATCATCGTCGAACCGGGCGTCCAGTCGTCGATCCAGATCAACTGGATCAAGGCGCCGGATCTCGATCCCGACAGCCTGGCCGAACGCACCGAGGCCGTGCGCCGCAGCCTGGGCCTGGCGGTGCTGAACCGTCGCCTGGGCGAGATGGCGCGCGCCGACAATCCGCCCTTCCTGGGCGCTGGCGGCGGTTATCAGTCGCTGTTCGACACCCTGGACGCCGGCATCCTTTCGGTCGCCTTCACGCCCGGCGAATGGAAGCGCGCGCTGGAGACGACGGAGCAGGAGGCCCGCCGCCTGACCCAGTACGGCGTCACCGCCCCCGAGCTGCAGCGCGAGATCACCGAATACCGCACCTCGCTTCAGAACGCCGTCGCCACCGCGGCCACCCGATCGACCTCGGCCCTGGCCGGCGCCCTGCTGAACGCGGTCAATGGCGACACGGTCTTCACCTCGCCCCAGGAAAGCCTGGACCAGTTCGAGAAGATCGTCGCCGATCTGACCCCCGAACAGGTCAACGCCGCCGTGCGCCCGGTGTTCGAAGGCCAGGGCCCCCTGGTCCTGTTCACCAGCCCGGTCCCGGTCGAGGGCGGCGAGGCCGCCGTCACCGCCGCGCTGGAAGCCTCGCGCCAGGTTCCCGTCGCCGCCCCGTCCGATCAATCGGCGTTGGAATGGCCCTACACGAACTTCGGCGCGCCGGCCGTTCCCGCCGCGCGGACCGAGGTCGCCGACCTGGGGGCCACCCTGGTGACCTTCCCCAACGGGACCCTGTTGAACATCAAGAAGACCGACTTCCGCGATGACCAGATCCTGATCCGCGCCAACACCGGCATCGGCGGCATGGGTCTTCCGGCCGATCGCTTCTCGCCCCTGTTCGCCGCCAACACCGTGCTGAACGCCGGCGGCCTGGGCAAGCTGACGGTGGACGAAGCCGACCGCGTCCTGGCCGGCCATGTCGTCAACACCAGCGTGAGCCAGGGCGAGGACAGCTACAGCTTCGGCGGCTCCACCCGCCCGGAGGACCTGCAGCTCGAGCTTCAGGTTCTGGCCGCCTTCCTGACGGATCCGGGTCTGCGCGCCGCGCCGCTGCAACGCGCCAAGGCCGCCTATCCGCAGGCCCTGGAACAGCAGGCCGCCACGCCGGGCGGCGCCTTCGGCCTGAAGGCCGGCGAACTGCTGGCCGGGGGCGACAAGCGCGCGGCCACTCCGACCAATGAACAGTTCCAGTCGGTCGAGATCGACGCCCTGCGCGAACAGATCAAGTCGGCCCTTGCTTCAGGCCCGGTCGAGATCACCGTCGTCGGCGATGTGGATGTGGACGCGGTCATCGCCGCCGTGGGTTCGACCTTCGGCGCCCTGCCCGCGCGCGGCGCCGCCCCGACCCCGCCGCCCGGATCGGCCGAGCGTCGCTTCCCCGCTCCGACCGCGACCCCGGTCCGTCTGACCCACACGGGTCAGGCCGAACAGGCCCTGGGCTTCGTCGCCTGGGCGACCACCGACCAGATCGAGGACCGCACCACGGCCCGGCGACTGTCGATCCTGTCCGCCGTGCTGCAACTGCGCCTGAACGAGGAGATCCGCGAGAAACAGGGCATCGCCTATTCGCCCAGCGCCAGCGCCACCAATTCCGACGCCTTCCCCGGCTACGGCTACATCGCCGTCGGCGCCGAAACGCCCCCGGAGTCGCTGGCGAAACTGTTCGAGGCCGTGGACGTGATCGCCGCCGACCTGCGCGACAATCCGATCAGCGAGGATGAGCTGAACCGCGCTCGCCGGCCCGCCATCGAACGCCTCCGTCGCAGCATGGCCGACAACGGCTATTGGCTGAACCAGTTGTCCGAAGCCCAGTCCAAGCCGGCCTCGCTGGATCAGACGCGAAACAATATCGCGGTGCTGGAGGCCGTCACCGCCGCCGACCTGCAAAGCCTGGCGCAGCAGTATCTGAAGCCGGACGCCGCCTGGCGCGCCGAGGTCGTGTCCGACAAACTGCCGGTCCAGTGATCAAAAAAATGGCCCCGGCGTGAATGCGCCGGGGCCAGTCTTCAGGATCATCGACGGAGAGCCGACGATCTTATGTCTCGCAGACGCGGGCTGAGCCGCGCCTGAACAGACTGTGTCAGGTCCGGTTCAGAACACCCGGCCGCCGACGCCGCCGTCCAGGGTGATCGCCCCGGTGATGACGGTCGAGGTCTGGACCTGCTCCTCGCGGTATTCGGTGTATTCTTCTTCGCGATACATGGTCAGGATCTTCACCCCGGCGCCGTAGCGACGCAGCAGCGACCGCTCGTTGCAGTCGCGTTCGGCCTTCTCGGGCCGGCATTCCAGCTTGCCTTCGCCGCCGAACCACAGGGCCTCGTGCTTCCTGCAGGTCAGGGTCGTGCCGTGGTCGAAACTGATGTCGCCCTGATAGTCGGCGATGGTGGCCTGCAGCCAGGTCCCGGCGAGGCAGCGATAGAGTTCGCCCTCGTAGCCGTCGGCGATCTCCCGGTCCGGCCGGACCTGCGACGCCGGGTGCGGCACCTGACGGTCGTCGATACAGACCGCCTGGATCACCACCCGCTTCATCGACCGACGCCAGGCGGTGAAGGGCGTCCGCACCGTCTGGGCCAGCCCATCCACGGCCAGCCCCTGGATGGTGGTCGGATAGGGCTGATCCACGGTCACATAGGCCGAGCCGCCGCCCCCGCCGATACTGCCCGAAAAGCCGCCGGCCCTGGCGTTGACATAGGCCCGTGACCCGGCGTTCGCATTGGCGCTGGCGCCCGCATT
The DNA here is from genome assembly GCF_030656255.1 of Brevundimonas sp. Classification (GTDB taxonomy): domain Bacteria; phylum Pseudomonadota; class Alphaproteobacteria; order Caulobacterales; family Caulobacteraceae; genus Brevundimonas. The sequence continues at coordinate 11,008 of NZ_JAUSOE010000122.1, forward strand.
GACGTTGACGTTCACATTGACGTTGGTGTTGGAGTTCCAGCCGCCTCCGCCTCCCCCGCCGCCGCACGATCCGCCCCCGCCGCCACAGGACGGGGGTGTCGGAGGCTCCGGCGGTTGGCACGAGGTGCAGGGGTCAGGCTCGCAGCTGGTGCACTGGGCCAGAGCCGCGCTCCCTGCGCCCATCACAGCCACGCCGGCCGCCAGGCCCAACATCCAATTCCTGATCCGCTGCCGCATCGGCGGGACTCCCGAACGAATTCTCATGTCGCCCGAACAGACTTTCGGACGATCCAAACTTAACCAAGACCCCAAAAGCCTTTCGTTTCTGTTGAGACGCCGCACGCGTCGGGGATGGCGCAATGCCGCATCCGTCTGCTAGACCGCCCGCACAATGATCGTCCGCGTCTTCCTTCGCCTGATTTCGATTAGCCGCCCGGCGTAGCGCTTCTGGGCCCTGTGGCCCCGTGCACGCCGGGACGACCGCCCTTCAGGGCGAACAAGGCCGCCCTCAAGCCGCGCAACGCGCGATAGGGCGAACGAAGACAGCGACATCAATTTCACGACGCCGAGACGATCCATGGCCGACGCCACAGACACCACCGACACCCCTTCCGGCCGCGACTATCGCGACACCGTCTTCCTGCCTGAGACGCCGTTTCCCATGCGCGGCGGCCTGCCGCAGAAGGAGCCGGTGATCCTGGAGCAGTGGGGCGACCTGTACGGGTGCCTTCGGGCGCAGCGACAATCCGAAAACGCCCCTCTCTATGTGCTGCACGACGGCCCGCCCTACGCCAACGGCGACATCCACATCGGCCATGCGCTGAACAAGACGCTGAAGGATTTCGTGGTCCGCAGCCGGTTCCTGCTGGGCTATGACGTCGACTATGTCCCCGGCTGGGACTGCCACGGTCTGCCGATCGAGTGGAAGATCGAGGAACAGTTCCGCGCCAAGGGCCGCCGCAAGGACGAGGTCTCCAAGGACGAGTTCCGCGCCGCCTGCCGCGACTACGCCGGCAAATACATCGACCTGCAACGCGACCAGTTCAAACGCCTGGGCATCACCGGCGACTTCGCCAACCGCTACGCCACCATGGACTTCACGTCCGAGGCGGCCATCGTCGCCGAGTTCCACAAGTTCAAGAACTCGGGCCAGCTGTATCGCGGCTCCAAGCCCGTCATGTGGTCGCCGGTCGAGCGCACCGCCCTGGCCGACGCCGAGATCGAATACCACGATCACGTGTCACCCACGATCTGGGTCAAGTTCCCGGTCACCGGCGTGTCCGACGACCATCCCGACGACCTGCTGGCCTTCCGCAGCAGCACCCCGTCCATCGTCATCTGGACCACGACGCCCTGGACCATCCCGGCCAACCGGGCCATCAGCTACGGCCCCGAGATCGCCTATGGCCTGTATGAGGTCACGGCCATGGAAGAGGGTCTGGAGTTTGCGCCCTGGGCCAAGCCGGGCGACCGCCTGATTGTCGCCGACAAGCTGGCGGAAGACGTGTTCAAGGCCGCCAAGATCGCCGCCTGGACCCGCGTCTACGACATCAATCCGTCGGGCCTGGAATGCGCCCACCCGCTGGCCGCGCTGGACAGCGGTTACGGCTTCTCCGTGCCGCTGCTGGCCGGCGACCATGTCACCGACGACGCCGGTACAGGCTTCGTTCACACCGCGCCGGGCCACGGCGCCGACGACTTCGAGGTGTGGAAGGCCCACGGTCATCACGAGGTGCCGGACACGGTCGATCCGGACGGCGCCTATTACCCCGGCGTCCCCCTGTTCGCCGGGCTGAAGGTGCTGGAGACCGAGGGCAAGAAGACCGGCAAGTTCGGTCCCGCCAACGGCGCAGTGATGGAAAAGCTGATCGAGGCCGGCAATCTGCTGGCGCGTGGCCGGCTGGAACACTCCTACCCGCACTCGTGGCGCTCCAAGGCCCCGATCATCTTCAGAAACACGCCCCAGTGGTTCATCCGCATGGACGAGTCCCTGGCCTCGGGCGACAGCCTGCGCGAGACGGCGCTGAAAGCCATCGACGACACCGCCTTCCACCCCGCCGCCGGCCGCAACCGCATCCGGTCGATGGTCGAGGGCCGTCCCGACTGGCTGGTCAGCCGTCAGCGCGCCTGGGGCACGCCCCTGGCCATGTTCATCGACAAACAGACGGGCCAGCCCCTGCATGACGCCGAGGTCGACGCCCGGATCGTCAAAGCCGTGGCCGAACACGGCGCAGACATCTGGTTCACCGCGCCGGACAGCGACTTCCTGGGCGCCCACGACCCGGCCCGGTACGAAAAAGTCGAGGACATCCTGGACGTCTGGTTCGATTCCGGTTCGACCCACGCCTTCACCCTGGACCCGCGCCTGCCCGAGCACGGCTATACGGGCGACCGCCCGGCCCACTGGCCCGCCGACCTCTATCTGGAAGGTTCGGACCAGCATCGCGGCTGGTTCCAGTCGTCCCTGCTGGAAGGCTGCGGCACCCGTGGCCGCGCCCCGTTCAAGGCGGTCCTGACCCACGGCTTCACCCTCGACGAGAAGGGGGAGAAGATGTCCAAGTCCAAGGGCAATACGACCGATCCCCTGACCATCATCAAGGAGAGCGGCGCCGACATCCTGCGTCTGTGGGTGTCGCTGGTCGACTATTCCGAGGACCAGCGGATCGGCAAACAGATCCTGCAGACCACGGTCGACGCCTATCGCAAACTGCGCAACACGGTCCGCTATCTGCTGGGCGCCTTGGCCGACTTCGACGAGGCCGAGCGGCTGCCGCTGGACCAGATGCCGCCGCTGGAAAAGTTCATCCTGCATCGCCTGTATGAACTCGACGCCCATGTGCGCCAGGCCTATGCCGAATACCGGTTCCAGGACGTGGTGCGCCCGGTGCTGGAGTTCTGCTCCAACGACCTGTCGGCCCTGTATTTCGACATCCGCAAGGACGCCCTCTACTGCGACCGCCCCGACAGCCTGCGCCGTCGCGCCGCCCGCACGGTGATGGACGAGGTCTTCATGCGCCTGACCGCCTGGCTGTCGCCGCTGACGCCGTTCACGATGGAAGAAGCCTGGACGACGCGCTTCCCGGATGCGGGCACGAACTGCGCCCGGGTGATCCCGGAGACGCCGGCGGAATGGAAAAACCCGGCCGAGGCCGAGCGTTGGGCCGCGATCAACACCATCCTCGAAGTGGTCAATGAATCGCTGGAAGCGGCCCGGCGCGACAAGCTGATCGGCGGGGCGCTGGACGCCTGGCCGACCGTCACGGCCCCGGCCGGAACCTTCGCCCCGTTCGACGGCCTGGACGCGGCCGAGATCTTCCGCACCTCGGGCGCCGAACTGATCGAGGGCGACGCCATCTCGGCGACCGTGGCCCTGGCGGACCATCCGAAATGCGCCCGCTCCTGGCGCCGCGTGCCGGACGTCGGCTCCGACCCCGCCTACCCCGACCTGTCGGCCCGCGATGCGGATGCGGTCCGGTACTGGGACCAGACGCACGCCTGACCGCGCATTCACCTCCCCGTCGGCGAAGACCGACGGGGAGGACCGGCGATCGCGTCAGCGAGCGCCGGGAGGGGGCGACTCGGCGCCTGAAGCCGCCGTGGTCATCACCGCCGCCGGAGTCTCCCCCTCCTGGTCGCTGCGCGACCTGTCCTCCCTGCGCGCCTTCGCGCGCAGGGAGGTGACGCCGTCCCTCTTCTTTCGTCATTCCGGGCGAAGCGAAGCGGAGACCCGGAACCCAGCGGCGCGCGAGAGCGCGAACCTGTCGCGGGCTCGATTTTCAAACATCGTGCGGCGGACCCATTTCGCCTTCGGCGCCGCTGGGTTCCGGGTCTGCGGGCCAAGCGGCCCTTCGCCCGGAATGACGAAAGAAAACGTGGTCAGCCCTCCTAATGACGCTGCCCCAATCCCCGCGTTTGCAACGCCTTATCCATCACCGGGCCCTATCGACCGGGCGCCCGTCAAAACCCTGCTAGGATGGTCGTCGTTGAAACCGCCGGAGGTCGAAGGGATGAGGCGTCGCCGAATTGCACTCTTTTGCCCATTGCACCGGTTTCCACCTGCGCCGTTCAATTTCAGCGCGGCCATTTCAGACTATTCAGACTATTCAGACCCTGTTTTTCGCGTCTGAATCGGACCCGCCTTGACCCCAGCCTCGGACATCGCCGCCAAAACCCCCGCCTGGGTCTGCGCGCCCGGCGTGCTGAAGGTCCCCTTCCTCGACGTCTTCCTGCCCGACTACGACCTGCGTCGCCTGCCGGGAGACGAGGTGCAGGCGGTACTGGGCTGGGGGATGAAGCCGACGGCGGCCGCCGGTCGTCGTTGGGCGCAACAGAACAGCCGGCCCTATGTCGCGCTGGAGGACGGTTTCCTGCGCTCGGTCGGCATAGGCGAGGCGGGAGCCGCCAGCCTCAGCCTGATCGTCGATGATCTGGGCGTCTATTACGACGCCACCCGGCCCAGCCGGCTCGAACACCTGATCCAGACCGCCGACGCCTGGTGCGACGCCACAACGACCGCCCGCGCCCGCGCCTTGATCGACCGGATCGTCGCCTCGGGCGTGTCCAAGACCAATATGGGCGGGCCGCTGGACCCCGGCCTGCTGCGGCCCGGCCGCCGCGTCCTGATCGTGGACCAGACCTTCGGCGACGCCTCCATCGGCTACGGCCTGGCGACCCAGGACAGTTTCGACGCCATGGTCGCCGCCGCCCGCCGCGACGAACCCGACGCCCAGCTGATCGTCAAACGCCACCCGGCGGTGGCGGCGGGCCGGAAGCGGGGGTGCATAACCGATCTGGCCGGCGTCACCCTGGTGGACGCCGACGTGCGGCCGGCCGACCTGCTGGCGGCGGTGGACGCCGTCTATTGCGTCACCTCGGCGCTCGGGTTCGAGGCCCTGTTGCGGGGGCTGCCGGTGCGCTGTTTCGGGGCGCCCTTTTATTCCGGCTGGGGCCTGACGACCGACGCCGTGGCCACCGGCCGACGCGGCGTGGCGCGCTCGGTCGAACAGGTCGCCGCCGCCGCCCTGATCGGCTACAGCCGCTATGTCGATCCCGTCACCGGCGAACGGTGCGAGGCCGAACAGGCGCTGGAGCGGTTGATCGCCCTGCGCGACCGCGCCGACCGTCTGGCGGGGCCCTGGTCCGCCGTCGGCTTCGCCCCGGCCAAACGCCCGCCGGTGCGCCGCCTGCTGAACTCGCCGAAGGCGCGGATGCGCTATTTCATGTCGCCGTCGCGCGCCGCCGCCCACGCCGCCGCCACGAACGGTCGGCTGATCTGGTGGGCGGGCAAGGAGAGCGAGGCCGTGCGTCAGGCCGCCGCCGACTTCGCCGGCCCGACGGTCCGCATGGAGGACGGCTTCATCCGTTCGCGCGGCCTGGGCTCGGACTTTGTCGGCGCCCTGTCGGTCGCCCTGGACGACCAGGGCGTCTATTACGACCCGTCGCGCCCGTCGCGGCTGGAAACCCTGATCGAGACGACGGACGCGACGCCGGAGCAGTTGGCCCGCGCCGCCGCCCTGCGGACCCGCATCGTCGAGGCGGGCCTGTCGAAATATAATCTGAAGGGCCAGGCGCCGGCCGACTGGCCTGCTGATCGGGATATCCTGCTGGTCGTCGGCCAGGTCGAGAACGACAAGTCGATCCTGCTGGGGTGCGAACCCGATCTGGCCACCAACTCCGCCCTGGTCGAGGCCGCGCGGGCTGATCATCCCGACGCCTTCCTGGTCTATCGCAACCATCCCGACGTTCTGGCGGGCAACCGGCCGGGTCGGCTGGAGGCCTCGGCCCTGGCCTCGGTGGACGCCAGCGCGGACGGGCTGGACATCATCGACTGCCTGAACGCCTGTCGCCGGGTGGCGACCCTGACCTCCCTGACCGGGTTCGAGGCCCTGATGCGGGGCAAGGCGGTGTCGGTCTATGGCCGGCCTTTCTACGCCGGTTGGGGGCTGACCGACGACCGGCTGGGGTTCGAGCGCCGCAGCCGGCGCGCGACGGTCGATCATCTGATCCTGGCCGCCCTGATCCACTATCCCCTCTATGTCACGCCGACGGGCTGGCCCTGCGAGGCCGAGGATCTGGTCCAGGCCCTGATCGCCGCCCGCGACCAGCCGCCGCCCAAGGCGCCGCGCGGCCAGATCCAGCGCTGGGCCGCGGGGATCATCGCCTCTCTCGACCGCAGGCCGCCGCCGTCCTATTGAAGGCGTTCGTAAAGGAAACCCTCCTCACGCAGCGAGGCGCAGCGCGCCGAGTGTGAGGGCGGTCCTCAAGCAGCGAGGCCCCGTGGGCCGAGCGATAGGACAAGAAACTAAGTGACCCACGCCGTTATCGCCGCCACCGGCCTCTTCACCCCCGAACAATCCGTCTCGAACGCCGAACTGGTCGACAGCTACAACGCCTGGGCCGACGGCTGGAACGCCCGCCACGCGGCCCAGATCGAGGCCGGCGAACTGGAGGCGAAGTCGCACTCTTCGCCCGAGTTCATCGAAAAGGCATCGGGCATCAAGAGCCGCTTCGTCCTGGACAAGGCCGGGGTGATCGACCCCGAGCGGATGGCGCCGAACCTGCCGGAACGCAGCAATGACGAGCTGTCGATCCTGGCCGAGATGGCGGTCAAGGCCGCGCGTCAGGCCATCGAGGCCTGGGGCAAGCCGGTCAGCGAGATCGGCGCCGTCCTGTGCGCCGCCTCCAACATGCAACGCCCCTATCCGGCCATGGCCATCGAGGTGCAGCAGGCCCTCGGGATCGAGGGCTTCGCCTTCGACATGAATGTGGCCTGCTCTTCCGCCACCTTTGGCGTCAAGACGGCGGCGGATTTCATCGCCGGCGGTTCGGTCAAGGCTGTGCTGATGGTCAACCCGGAGGTCTGTTCGGCCCACTTGAACTTCACCGACCGCGACAGCCATTTCATCTTCGGCGACGTGGCCACGGCGGTGATCGTGGAATCGGCCGAGACCGCCGGACCGGGCGGCTGGGACGTGCTGGGCACGCGGCTGAAGACGGTCTTCTCGAACAATATCCGCAATAATTTCGGCTTCCTGAACCGCAACGCCCGTGACACCGACCATCTGGATTCGCCGGTCGCCGACGACAGCGTCCAGAACGACAAGCTGTTCATCCAGCAGGGCCGCAAAGTCTTCCGCGACGTGGTGCCGATGGTGTCGGACATGATCGTCGATCACGCCGGCGAACTGGGCCTTGATCCGCACGAATTGAAGCGGTTGTGGCTGCACCAGGCCAACATCAACATGAACACCATGATCGGCAAGAAGGTGCTGGGCCGCGAGCCGACGTCGGACGAGAACGTCATCATCCTGGACGACTACGCCAACACCTCCTCGGCCGGCTCGATCATCGCCTTCCACCTCCACAACGACGGCTTCGCGCCGGGGGAGACGGGCCTGATCTGCAGCTTCGGCGCCGGCTATTCGGCCGGGACGGTGTTTGTGCGCAAACGCGGGTAGAATTCGGAGAACCAAAAAGTTTGACCGCCGTTACGTCAGGTTAATCCTGATCTGGGAAGATAATTGCTCAGGCTACGCTTGAATCCTGTACTGGATTTTGCGAGGCCTTTGATTGTCGAGAACAGGGGAGTTCCCAGATGGCTCAGACGACACCGAAGACGGTGCTGGAAAGCCTGGCTCAGGATATCGCCGCCGTGCTCAAGAGCATGGGCGGGTCGGCCCATCAGAATCTGGTCGTGGACTGTGTCGCGGCCCTCAAACGTCAGCGCGGCGAGGCGGTGAACACGCCGGACCTGCGTCAGAAGATCATCGAGACCTTCGAACAGTATCGCGACTGGTTCGTACGCCCGTTCGGCGAAGGCTCGCAGCGGTGGGCTCTCGCAGGCGATTTCGCCTAACTCAAAAAGCAGAGGGCGCGCTCCGCAAGGAGCGCGCCCTCTTCATTTCGCCTGATCCCAGGGATCAGAAGCGGCGGATGTAGCTGACCGAATAGGCGTCGGCTTCGCCCGCGTCGTCGCGGTAGTCGCGACGGGTCCAGTCGGCCCGCACGCCGTTCACGCCGTCCAGATAGTAGTTGGCGCCGGCGCCGTAGTTCCAGCTGTCGCCGCCCACGTCGGTGTTGGCGCCGGGGAACTCCTGCTTCAGCTCGGTGTGGCCGTAGCCGCCGCGCGCGAACAGCTCCAGCTTGTCCGACACCGGGTATTTGCCGACCACATAACCGGCGGCGTCCCACTCGTGCTTGATCGAACCGTCGACGCCGGCGACGGTGAAGTCGTCGTCCTTGACGCCGACCGAGGCTTCGGTCTCGACGGCCAGGTAACGGTTCAGGTTTACGCCCAGACGACCGGTGACGGCGCCCGTGGTTGCATTGTCGCCTTCAAGATGAGTGTAGCCCAAAGATCCGTAACCACGCGGTTCAGGATTGGTTTGAGCAAAGGCCGGTGCAGCGATTGCAGAGACGGAGACAGCGGCGAGAAGAATGTTACGCATTGTTTCTTATTAACTCCTAGATGTGATGACCGGTTGGATCATCAGCCCCATCCAGCGAGTGCTTAAATAGGTGACGCTGTCGTCTGTTCCATAGGCAGACAGAACATGACCTCGTCTGTGCGCGTCGAGACACACACTGCGTTCCGCCAAGTACGACGGAAATGCGACGCGCAACGAAAAGGGGCGACGCCTCGCAGCGCCGCCCCTGACCTCAGACCCTGATTGACGGATCAGCGGTCCTTTTCACGCTCCACGTTCAGCGCCGCCTGGGCCGCCGCCAGACGGGCGATCGGCACGCGGTAGGGCGAGCAGGAGACGTAGTCCAGGCCGGCCTTCTCGCAGAAGGCGATCGACGACGGATCGCCGCCGTGTTCGCCGCAGATGCCCAGCTTGACCTCGGGCCGCACGGCGCGCCCCCGCTCGGCCGCGATCTCGATCAGGCCGCCGACGCCGTCCTGGTCCAGACGCACGAAGGGATCGGTCTCGAAGATGCCCTTGTCCAGATAGGCCTGCAGGAACCGCCCCGAATCGTCGCGGCTGATGCCGAAGGTCGTCTGGGTCAGGTCATTGGTGCCGAAGCTGAAGAACTGGGCGTATTCGGCCAGGTCTCCGGCGCGGATGGCGGCGCGGGGCAGTTCGATCATGGTCCCGACCAGATATTCGACGCTGTCGCCGGCGTCCGCGAACACGGCCTTGGCCGTGCGGTCGGTCAGCTCGCGCAGATATTTCATCTCCAGACCCATGGCGACCAGCGGGTGCATGATCTCCGGGATCGGCGCCAGCCCAGACGTCTTCTTCACCTCCAGCGCGGCCTCCAGCACGGCCCGGACCTGCATCTCGTAGATCTCGGGATAGGCCACGCCCAGGCGGCAGCCGCGATGGCCCAGCATGGGGTTGGTTTCGTGCAACTCCTTGGCCCGGCGCTTCAGCTTCTCGGCGTCGATGCCCGACGAGGCCGCCAGGGCGTCGATGTCCTCGTCCGTGTGGGGGATGAACTCGTGCAGCGGCGGGTCCAGCAGGCGCACAGTCACCGGCAGACCGGCCATGATCTCGAACAGCTCGACGAAGTCCGACTTCTGGAACGGCGCGATCTTGGCCAGGGCCGTGCGGCGCCCGGCCTCGTCGTCGGCCAGGATCATTTCGCGCACGGCGGCGATCCGGGTGTCGTCGAAGAACATGTGCTCGGTCCGGCACAGACCGATGCCCTCGGCGCCGAAGCCGCGCGCGGTCTTGGCGTCCAGCGGCGTCTCGGCGTTGGCGCGCACCTTCAGGCGCCGCACCTTGTCGGCCCAGGCCATCAGGGTCTGGAAGTCGCCGGTCAGCTCGGGCTCGATCATCGGCACGGCGCCGTCCAGCACCTCGCCCTTCGATCCGTCGATGGTGATGATCTCGCCGGCCTTGAAGGTGCGGCCGCGCGCGGTGAAGACGCCCTTGGCCTCGTCGATGTGGATTTCGCCGGCGCCGGAGACGCAGGCCCGTCCCATGCCGCGCGCCACGACGGCGGCGTGGCTGGTCATGCCGCCGCGTGCTGTGACGATGCCGCGCGCCGCATGCATGCCGTGGATGTCCTCGGGCGAGGTCTCCTCGCGCACCAGGATCACGGCCTCGCCCAGACCGGACATCCGTTCGGCCTCGTCAGCGTCGAACACGATCTTGCCCGTCGCCGCGCCAGGCGAGGCGGGCAGGCCGGCGGCGATGACGGTGCGGGCGGCCTCAGGGTCCAGGGTCGGGTGCAGCAGTTGATCGAGCGCTGACGGCTCGACCCGGCTGATGGCTTCTTCCTGGGTGATCACGCCCTCGGCGGCCAGATCGACGGCCACCTTCAGCGCCGACTTGGCCGTGCGCTTGCCGTTGCGGGTCTGCAGCATCCAGAGCCGGCCCTGTTCGACCGTGAACTCGATATCCTGCATGTCGCGGTAGTGGCTCTCCAGCTTGTTCACCACCTCGACGAACTGGCCGAACACCTCGGGCATGGCCTCTTCCATCGAGGGGGCGGTCTCGCCCATCTCCTCGCGGCCGATCTTGGTCAGGGACTGGGGCGTGCGAATGCCCGCGACCACGTCTTCGCCCTGGGCGTTGATCAGGAACTCGCCATACAGCCGCGCCTCGCCGGTCGAGGGGTTGCGGGTGAAGGCCACGCCGGTCGCCGAGGTCTCACCCATATTGCCGAACACCATCGACTGGACGCTGACGGCCGTGCCCCAGCTTTCGGGGATGTCGTGCATGCGGCGATAGAATTTCGCCCGCTCGTTCATCCAGCTTTCGAACACGGCGCCGACGGCGCCCCACATCTGGTCGCGCGGATCCTGCGGGAAGGGATGGCCCAGTTCGCGTTCGACCACGGCCTTGTAATCGACGACGATCCGTTCCCAGTCCTCGGCCTTCAGGTCGGTGTCGACGCTAACGCCCAGCCGGTCCTTGTGGGCGTCCAGTACTTCCTCGAAATCATCGTGGCTGAGGCCCAGCACCACGTTGGAATACATGGTGATGAAACGGCGGTAGGAGTCGAAGGCGAAACGACGGTCGCCCGACAGCTTGGCCAGACCCTCGACCGTCTGGTCGTTCAGGCCCAGGTTCAGCACCGTGTCCATCATGCCCGGCATAGACGCGCGGGCGCCCGAACGGACGGAAACCAGCAGCGGATTGTTCACGTCGCCGAAGGTCTTGCCGACAATGGCCTCGACCTTGTCCAGGGCGGTCTTCACCTGGCCTTCCAGGTCGGCGGGATATGTCTCGCCGTTGGCGTAATAGTGGGTGCAGACCTCGGTGGTGATGGTGAAGCCCGGCGGGACGGGCAGACCCAGTGAAGACATTTCCGCCAGATTGGCGCCCTTGCCGCCGAGAAGGTTCTTCATCGACGCATCGCCGTCGGCGGAGCCCCCGCCGAAGCCGTACACCCACTGAGTCATCTTGCAGTCCCTGAGCTTTTCGGATCGTCCGGCGGGTTGCCCCCGCTCGTACATGCAGCACGATCTAGCGCGGAGGAACCGACTTGACCATGGCGGATGTAACAATGCGTGAGGGGGTAACCGGTTTCCTGATCGCTCGCGCGAAGATGGCGCATCCCCTCACCTCTCCGCGCGCGAGGGCGCGTGGGGAGGACAGGTCGCGCAGCGATCAGGAGGGGCGACTCCAGCGCCGGTGATGACCGGCTCAGCTTCACACACCGCGTCTCCCCACCTGGCGCTCGCTGACGCGATCGCCGGTCCTCCCCGCCGGCCGTCGCCGACGGGGAGTGAAGGATCAGCCGGCGATCTGGCCGAAGTCCGCGACCTGACCCATCACGTCGCGCACCTGGCCCAGCAGTTTCAGACGGTTGTCACGCTCGGCGGGGATGTCGGAATTGACCAGAACGGCCTCGAAGAAGACGTCCACCGGGGTGCGCAGGCGGGCCAGGGCCGTCATGGCGGCGGCGAAGTCCTCGGTCTCCAGCGCGGTCTCGACGGCGGTGCGGGCGGCGCCGACGGCGAAGGCCAGGACGGTCTCGGGCTCGGGCTGGTTCGGCAGGCCGGTCTGGACCATGCCGGTCGGGACGGGTCCCTTCTTCTCCTCGGCGCGCAGGATGTTGGAGGCGCGCTTGTAGCCGGCCAGCAGATTGGCCCCGTCGTCGGTGGCGAGGAAGGCGGCCAGCGCCTCGACACGACGCACGATGCGGACGAGGTCGTCATCACCCAAGGCGAAGACGGCGGCGACGAGGTCGTGGCGCTGGCCCTGGTCGCGGAGGAGGACGGTCAGGCGGTCGGCGAAGAAGGCGAGGATTCCTAGATCGTCTTCATACTCCCAACTCGGATCTTCTTCAGCACGTTGGGTCGAGGCGTCATAAGCCTCATCACGCAACCGCTTAACCTCTTGAAGTTTTTTGAGATACTCGGGGTTATTCCGAATGTCTCCGATCGTTGCACCCTCTCCTCTTTCGAGCTGCGCGCCAGCCATAATTACTGCGGCCCGAAGCTCTACCGTTGGGAGGTACCGCCCGAGCGACACTCGAACATTATTCTCCAAAACCAAACGGATCACGCCTAACGCTGCCCTACGAAGAGCGAACGGATCCTTCGATCCGGTTGGCTTTTCGTTGATCACAAAGAAGCCGACCAAGGTGTCCAGCTTGTCGGCCAGGGCGACGGCGACCGTGACGGGCGCGGTCGGGACGGTGTCGGCGGGGCCTTGGGGCTTGTAGTGGTCGCGGACGGCGTCGGCGACGGCATCGGAATGGCCGGCCAGACGGGCGTAATAGCCGCCCATGATCCCCTGCAGTTCCGGGAATTCGCTGACCATGCCCGACAGCAGGTCGGCCTTGGACAGGCGCGCCGCCATCTCGGCTTCGTCGGGGTCGGCGCCCACCAGGGGGGCGATTTCGCGGGCGAGCGCCGCGATGCGCTCGACGCGCTCGGCCAATGTGCCCAGCTTGGCGTGGAAGGTGACGCCGGACAGTTTGGCGTTCCAGGCGTCGAAGCCGACCTTCTGGTCCTCGTCCCAGAAGAAGTGGGCGTCGTTTAGGCGGGCGGACAGGACGCGGCTGTTGCCGGCGGCCAGGGCCTTACCGCCGTCGGTCGCCTCGACATTAGCGACGACCAGAAAGTTGGGGGCCAGGCCGTCCTTCGACGGATCGCGGACGGCGAAATACTTCTGGTGCACCTTCATCGACAGGCGCACGACCTCGGGCGGCAGGGCCAGAAACTGCGGGTCCATGTCGCCCAGGATCGGGGTCGGCCATTCGGCCAGGCCCGCCACCTCGTCCAGCAGGCCGTCGTCATCGACCAGGCTCAGACCGCGCGCGGCGCAGGCGGCCTTGGCCTGTTCCAGGATACGCAGCTTGCGGTCGGCGACGTCGATCAGGACGAAATTCTTCTCCAGCTGGGTGCGGTAGTCGACGAAGTCGCTGACCTTCAGCAACTGACCCGAACCGAGGAAGCGATGGCCCTCGGTGATGGCGTCAGATGGGATGCCGTCGATCTCGAACGGCACGACCTTGCCGTCAAAAATGCACAGAATGCGTTTGATCGGACGGACCCAGCGCAGGGTTCCAGAGCCCCAGCGCATCGACTTGGGCCAGGGGAAGGTGCGGATCACCTGGTCCACCGTCTCGGCGACCAGATCGGTGGTCGCGCGGCCCTTGGACGACAGGACGGCGAACAGGACGCCGTCGCGCTCGGTCAGTTGATCGCGGGTCAGGCCGGTCTTGCGCAGGAAGCCGTCCAGCGCCTGTTCCGGGGCCGAGGCGCGCGGGCCCTTGACCTCTTCCTCGCGGTCGGGCGTGGCGGCGGGCAGGCCGTCGATGACCAGGGTCAGGCGGCGCGGACCGGCGAAGACGTTCAGCGCGTCCCAGGTCAGGCCGGCGGCCTTCAGCCGGTCGGAGACCATGCGCTCAAGGTCGCGCGCGGCGCCCTGCTGCATGCGGGCGGGGATTTCTTCGGAGAAGATTTCGAGAAGAAGTTGGGGCATCAGGCGGCGGACTCTTCGGTCGTGGCGGCAGACCGCATCAGGGTAAGGGCGACGTCCTGCAGGGCCAGCGGCGCGTCGGCCGCACCCGGCTCCGCGCTGAAGGCGATGTTCAGCAGGAAGGGCCGCGGGGCCAGGAAGGCGTTCTGCAGGATGCCGAACCACTCTTCGCTGACCACCACCACGCCGCGCCAGCCGCCGGGCTGCGCGGTCAGGTGGCTGCTCAGGTCACCGGCCTGACGGAGGATGCGAACCTCGGCCCACGACTCCTGGCCTTCGATTTCCACGCGGCCGCTCGAAAACAGCGAGATCGGCTCGCCGGGGTGCTGCTCCAGATTGATGTCGGCCAGATCGAAGGAGAGGATTCCAGATACAGTGCTCACGACGCGGCCTTCTCATGTTCGACATAGGCCAGGGCGCAGGCTTTGCAGAGTTCGCGGATGCGACCGATGTAGCTTTGGCGTTCGGCGACGGCGATGGCGCCGCGGGCGTCCATCAGGTTGAACAGGTGGCTGGCCTTCAGCACCTGATCATAGGCCGGCAGGACCAGGGGCTGGCCTTGCGGGCCACGCATGTCCAGCAGACGCTGAACTTCAGACACCATGTCCTCGAAGCGGCGCTTCAGCCCGTCCACGTCATAGCCGTGGAAATTGGCTTCCGACTGCTGGCGCTCGTTCTCCAGGAAGACCTCGCCATAGGTCAGGCCCTCCTTGGTGAACTTGAGGTCATAGACGTTGTCCACGCCCTGAACATACATGGCCAGACGCTCCAGCCCGTAGGTCAGTTCGCCCGAGACCACGTCCACCTCGATGCCGCCGACGCCCTGGAAATAGGTGAACTGCGTCACCTCCATCCCGTCGCACCAGACCTCCCAGCCCAGGCCCCAGGCCCCCACGGTCGGGTTCTCCCAGTCATCCTCGACGAAGCGGATATCGTGCAGCTTCGGATCGATCCCGATGGCCGCCAGCGACCCCAGATACAGCGCCTGAAGATTGTCCGGGTTCGGTTTCAGAATGACCTGGTATTGGTAATAGTGTTGGAGGCGGTTCGGGTTTTCGCCATAGCGGCCGTCGCCGGGGCGGCGGCTGGGCTGGACATAGGCGGCCTTCCACGGCTTGGGGCCGAGCGCGCGCAGGACGGTGGCGGGGTGGAGCGTGCCGGCCCCGACCTCGATGTCATAGGGCTGAAGAATGGCGCAGCCCTGGTCCCCCCAATAGCGGTGAAGGGTCAGGATCAGGTCCTGGAAGGCGAGCGGCTCGGTCGGGGTGGTCAAATCGGGCTCGGGAGGGGCTGGAAAAAGGACGGCGGACCATAGGGCCCGGCGCCGCGCGCTTCAACACGCGCTGGGGATTTATGGCTCAGGCGGCGGCGAGCCGGGTTGCGGCGACCCAGGCGGCCGGATGGGCGGCGGACAGAGCGGCGGCGGCGGCGGTCGCGTCCGCGCTGGACCGGCACAGGCCGAAGACGGTGGCGCCCGAGCCGGACATCCGCGCCAGAGCCACGCCGGGCGTCGCCGCCACGGCCTGAACCGCGCCGGCTATGGCCGGGGTCAGGGCTTCGGCGGGGAGCTGAAGATCGTTGCGGAGGCCGGCCAGCCAGTCGATGACTGCCGCTGGGCTCCAGTCAGCGGGCGGCGCGGGCAGGTCGGCGGCGCGGGGCGGACCGGCGTCATAGGCCCGGTAGACGGCCCCTGTGGGGGACGGAACGCCCGGATTGAACATCACGGCCCAAAGCGGCGGCAGGCGCGGCTCATCGGTCAGGACGTCGCCCCGGCCCTCGGCCCAGGCGGAGCGCATCCGCAGGCACATGGGGCCGTCGGCGCCGATCACCCCCGCCACCGCCTCCAGCGCCGCATCGTCGATGTCCAGCCCCAGGGCCTGACGCGCCAGTTTCAGCGCTGCCCCCGCGTCCGAGGAGCCTCCGCCCAGGCCGGCGGCGATGGGCAGACGCTTGTCCAGCGTCACCTTCAGCGGCGGTTCGCCCGTCCCCGTCGCATCGCCCAGGGCGCGAAGGGCGCGAAGGATCAGATTGTCAGGCTCGGCCGCCAGACCCGCGCCGAACGGGCCTGTGACGGTCAGGGCCAGTCGCGCCGCCGGTTCGACCGTCACCCGGTCGCCGACATCGGCGAAGGCGACCAGACTGGACAACGGATGATAGCCGTCGGCGTCCACCAGGGCGACGTGCAGGAACAGATTGATCTTGGCCGGGGCCAGGGCCGAAAGCGCGGACATGAGACCTATTGCGACACGCCGGTGGCGGGCGCGGCGTCGTCCAGACCGTTGGCGATCTTGCGTTCGACCTCGGCCTTGCGTTCGGGCTCGGGGTCCAGGCTCAGGACGCGGTTCCACAGCCAGACCGCCTCGCGCTGGCGGCCCACCCGCCAATAGGCGTCGCCCAGGTGGTCGTTGATCTCGGGATTGGCGGGCTCCTTGTCGACGGCCTCCTCCAGGGTGACGACGGCGGTGTCGAAATAGCCCTGTTTGAACTGGGCCCAGCCCAGCGAGTCCTGGATATTGCCGTTCTCGGGTTCGGCGGCGTGGGCCTGGGCCAGGAGGCCGGCGCCCTGATCGACGCGCAGCCCCTTGTCCACCCAAAGATAGCCCAGATAGTTCAGGGTGTTGGCATTGTTCGGATCGGCCAGATGGGCGGCCCACAGCTCGGCCTCGGCCTCCGGGATGCGATCCAGGGATTCCAGGGCGGCGCCGCGCAGGAAGTGGATCTGGGCGCCCTGGTCCGCCGTGTTCAGCAGCGGGCCGTTCAGCAGGGCCAGGGCCGCCTCATACTGCTCCAACTGCATCAGCTGGCTGGCCATGACCAGGGCGATGCGGGGATCGTCGGGTTCGGCGGCGGCGGCGGCGCGCAGTTCGGCCAGGGCGGCCTGCGACTGGCCGTCCTCTTCCAGGTTCAGGGCAAGCTGGGCGCGGGCGTTGGCGTACAGCACCGGATCCTCCGGCCCGACGCGCGACAGGGCGGTGCGGGCGGCGGCCTTCAGCCCGACCCGGTCCAGAACCTGGGCCAGCTGGATTTGCGTGGCGGCGTCTTCGTTCAAGTTCAGGGCCAGGCGCAGATAGACCACCGCGAACTCATTGCCGCGCTCGGCCACGGCCTGGGCCGCCGCCGTGGTCAGGGCCTGGGCCGCGCCCTGGCGGAAGTCGGGCGCCGCCGGGGCGCGGCCGCCGGCCTGAAGTCGCGCCAGGGCGCGGGCGGTGGCCAGATCGACTTGCTGACCCTGCATCGCCGCCTGATAGACGGCCAGGGCCTCGTCCCGCTTGCCGCGTCGCTCCAGGAACTCGCCATAGGGGCGGTGGAACAGGGCGCCGATGGTCGGCATGTCGGACAGGGCCTTCAGCTCGCTTTCGGCCTCGGCGTAGTCGCGGCGTTTCTCCAGCAACAGGGCGCGGTTCTGACGGGCGAAGGCCAGGGTCAGGGCATCGCCCTGGGTCGGGGGCGCGGCCAGGGCGCGGGTCCAGTCGCCCGCCGCCGCCGCGATCCACGGCGCGACCATCAGACCGGCGCGGCTGTGCGGCGCGGCGATCGGCCGGGCGGCCAGGGCGGCGTTGGCCGCGCGTGGGTCGCCGTGGACAAAGGTCTGGACGGCCGAAATCAACTGGCCGATCTCGATGAAGGCGGGCGCGGCGTCGGCTGTGGGGGCCAGTCGGCCCGCCACGTCCAGATCGCCGCTGAGCAGGGCCGAGGTGAAGGCCTGTTCGCGCACGCGCGGCTGTTCCGGCGTCAGGGCCTCGGCCTGGGCCAGCCAATCGGCGCCCTTGGCCCCCTCGCCCGTCATCAGGGCCAGTTTGCCGGCCAGGTACAGGCCATAGGCGCTGCGGCCCTGCGCGTTCAGCGGGACCGGCGCCCAGACCGCAGGAATGGCGGGCTCGGCCGGTTCGTCGGCGATGACGATATGGGGCGGAACGTCGCCCTCGGGCGTCTGGGGGCCGCCGTCTTCCGGTTCGTCCTCGAACGGTGCGGCGTCCTGGACCTGACCCGGTTCCAGGATGACGGCGGGCGGATGGGCGTCGGACGGATTGGCGGGCGCCGAGGCGGGCCCCAGGTCCTGCGCCGCCGCCCCTTGAGCCAGGGCCAGGGCGAGAACGGTCAGGGAGGCGGCGAACAGGCGCGAACGGGTGGCGATCATGCCGCGACCCTTCACGCTTTCCCCCGCCCCCGCAAGAGGACAGATGATTGCTCTACCTACTCCGCTCATCCCGGCGAAAGCCGGGACCCAGGGCTTTCGCATCCTCGGTGCGTCGGATGACCACCGACCTTCAACCTCGACCGCCTTGCGCCCAAAGACCTAGGTCCCGGCTTTCGCCGGGATGAGCGGGTTAAAGAGCTGCGTCACATATTCGGATAGTTCGGGCCGCCGCCGCCCTCGGGCGTGGTCCAGACGATGTTCTGCGACGGATCCTTGATGTCGCAGGTTTTGCAGTGGACGCAGTTCTGGGCGTTGATCACGAAGCGCGGATCGGTCTTGGCGACCTCGTCCGCATAGACGACCTCGTATACGCCCGCCGGGCAATACAGCCGCGCCGGCTCGCCGTATTTCGGGAGGTTGACCTGGATCGGCTTGGACGGGTCCAGCAGTTTCAGGTGGGCCGGCTGGTCCTCGGCGTGGTTGGTGTTGGAGATGAAGACCGACGACAGTTTGTCGAACGACAGCTTCCCGTCCGGCTTGGGATAGACGATCGGCTTGTGTTTGGCCGCCAGTTCGGTTGCGGCGGCGTCGGTCTTGTCGTGTTGCAGCGTTGGGATCGGCGACCAGCCGCCCAGCAGGGTGCGGCACCACATGTCGACCATGCCCAGCGCCCCGCCCAGGGTGGTGCCGAACTTCGACAACAGAGGCTTGGCGTTCTGGACGACCGACAGCTCCTTGTAGACCCAGCTCTTTTCGAAGGCGGTCTGGTATTCGACCAGTTCGTCGCCACCGCGTCCGGCGTGGACGGCGTCGTAGGCGGCGTCTGCGGCCAGCATGCCGGTCTTCATCGCGTTATGGGTGCCCTTGATGCGGGGCACATTCACAAAGCCGGCCGAGCAGCCGATCAGGACGCCGCCGGGGAAGCTGAGCTTCGGAATCGACTGCAAACCGCCCTCGGTGATCGCCCGCGCGCCGTACGAGATGCGCGTGCCGCCTTCCAGATGCGGGGCGATGGACGGGTGGTGCTTGAACCGCTGGAACTCGTCGAACGGCGACAGGAAAGGGTTCTTGTAGTTCAGGTGAACGACATAGCCGACGGCCACGTAGCGGTCGCCGAAGTGATACAGGAAACTGCCGCCGCCGGTGTGCTCGTCCAGCGGCCAGCCGGTGGTGTGCTGGGCCAGGCCCGGCTGATGCTGTTCAGCGGGCACCTGCCACAGCTCCTTCAGGCCGATGCCGTATTTCTGGGGCGACTTCCCGTCCTGGAGCTTGTGCTTGGCGATGATGGTCTTGGCCAGGGAGCCGCGCACGCCCTCGGCGATGAAGACATATTTGCCGTGCAGTTCGATGCCCGGCTGGAAATCGCCGGTGGGCTTGCCCTCGCGGTCGATGCCGAAGACGCCGGCGACGACGCCCTTCACCCGGCCTGTCTCTTCTTCCCAGACGATGTGGCTGGCGGCCATGCCGGGATAGACCTCGACGCCCAGAGCCTCGGCCTGTTCGCCCAGCCAGCGCGCGACATTGCCCAGCGAGGCGATGTAGCAGCCGTGGTTGTGCATGAAGGGCGGCAGCAGGGGCATAGGCAAAGACGCCTCGCCCTGCGGGCCCAGCAGCAGGAATTTGTCCTTGGTGACCGGGGTCTCCAGCGGCGCGCCGCGGTCCTTCCAGTCAGGGAAGAGTTCGTTCAGCGCCTTGGGATCGATCACGGCGCCCGATAGGATATGGCCGCCGACCTCGGCGCCCTTTTCCAGCACGGCGACTGTGATTTCCTTGCCGTCCTTTTCCGCCCGCTGCTTCAGGCGGATGGCGGCGGACAGGCCCGCAGGACCGCCGCCGACGATGACGACGTCATATTCCATCACCTCGCGCTCGACGCCGGCTAGGGCCTCCAGCGGCGGCAGATTGTCGATGATCGCTTCCTGACGGGCGTTCTCGGCGCCGCCCTCGATGGCTTCTTCGGCCATGTCTTCCCCTGAAATCCAGCTTGTTCGTGTGGTTATGACGCTTATCGGAAGGTGACGCGAGGGCGGTCAAGGCCTATCGGTACCTTAGACATGAACGCGCAACCCCATGACATCGCTGCAGTCGAAAGCCTGCTCGCCTTCTGGCGGGATGCGGGGGTGGACGCCTGCTATGGCGATGCGCCGGTCGATCACACCCATCTGGCCCCGCCCCCGGCCCTGAAGGCGGTGCAGAAGGCCACCGCCTCGGTCGTCATGCCCCTGACCGGACCCAGCGCCCAGGACGCCCTGGCCGAGGCCCGGCGTCTGGCGGCGGGGGCCTCGACCCTGCAGGACTTGGCGGCGGCGGTGGCGGCGTTCGAGGGCTGCCCCCTGCGCGGCATGGGGGCCAGCCAGTCGGTGTTCGGGCGCGGCAATCCCAACGCGCCTGTCCTGGTGATCGGCGAAGGCCCCGGCGCGGACGAGGACCGGCTGGGTCAGCCCTTCGTGGGTCGGGCCGGCAAGCTGCTGGACCGAATGCTGGCGGCGGCGGGCCTGACCGACAAGATCTTCATCACCAACACCGTCTTCTGGCGCCCGCCCGGCAACCGCACCCCGACCCCGCAGGAACAGGCGGTTTGCGCCCCCTTCGTCGAACGCGCCTTCGCCCTTTTGCAGCCAAAGGCGGTCCTGTTGCTGGGCGCGGCGGCGGCCAAGTCGGTGCTGCAGACAGAAGACGGGATCATGAAGATGCGCGGCCAGTGGCGGGACTGGCGACTGGCCGAAGGGGCGGTGTCCGCCCCGGCCCTGCCGACCCTGCACCCCGCCTTCCTGCTGCGTCAGCCCCAGGCCAAACGGCAGGTCTGGGCCGATCTTCTCGCACTTGCAGCAAAACTGGACGGCTCAGGTTGAGGTTGCCGCCGCTTTAAGGCATGCTGATCGTTTGACGACCAACGCCAAACGATCCCCGCCTGACGAGAACGGGCAGGGTGACGCCAACGGGGCCGCCGCGTATGAATATGTTCCGCCGGGCAAGTCTTGCCACGACGCTGGTTTTTGCGCTCGCAGCTTCAGGCTCAGCCTTGGCGGAGACGCCTTTTGACGGAATGTCCGGCGCCGCTTCCGGTTCCGTCCGCCCGACGGCTCTGAGTTCGGCGGATCGCCTTTCCTACACCACCGCCTTCGACGCCCTGCGGCGCGGCGACATCGAGGCCGCCCGCGCCTCGGCCCGCCAGGCCCAGGATCGGGTCCTGCTGGGTCAGGTCGAGTTCGAAAGCCTGTTCCATCCCGATCACGTCGCCACCTATGACGAACTGGCGGCCTGGCTGCAGACCTATTCCGACCTGCCCTGCGCCGACCGGGTCTACACCCTGGCCATGCGCCGCCGCCCTGACGGGGCGCCCGAGCCGGTGAAGCCCGGCGGTCTGCTGGGGCGGACCTGGAACAGCGTCGTCTCCGCCGTCTCGGGCGGCCCGGACGTCGATCCGATGAAGGCGGCGCGCATCGCCTATAACAACGACGACCTGACCGGCGCCTCGGCCGTCGGGCGCGAGATCGGCGACTGGTGGACGGTCGGGCTGGCGGAATGGCGTCTGGGCCAGTTCCACGAATCCTTCGCCGCCTTCGAACGGGTGGCCAATGATCCGACCGAGGATCCCTGGGTTCGCGCCGGCGCCGCCTACTGGACCGCGCGCGCCGCCTCGCAGTCGGGCCGACAGGACCGGGTCAACGACTATCTGCGCCTGTCGGCGCAATGGCCGGCCACCTTCTACGGCCAGATCGCCCTGCGTCAGCTGGGCGAGGAGCCGGCCATCGAGAATATGGGGCCGCGCGCCTATCAGGCGGAGCCGCGCCTGCGTCGCGCCGCCTATGTGCCCGAGGGCGCACGGGTCGAGGCCGGCGATCTGAACGCCTTCGTCCAGACCGATCCCCGGGCCCGGCGCACCGTGGCCTTCTATGAGGTCGGACGGCGGGCCGAGGCGGAAAGCGAACTGCGCTCGGGCCTGCGCACCGCCGTGGGCGATGCCGCGCGGATGTGGACGGCCCTGGCGCGGGTGATGATGCCCGGCGACGGCGAGACGGCGACCCGGATCGACGCGATGCGTTTCCCCATGCCGGTGCTTGAACAGGAGGGCGGCATCACCATCGAGAAGTCACACCTCTACGCCCTGGCGCGCAAGGAGACGGACTTCAACCCGGACGCTCGGTCCAGCGCCGGCGCCTATGGGCTGATGCAGGTGATGCCGACGACGGCGGCGGAGATGACCGGCGACCGGACCTTCGTCACCGATCCGTCCAAACTGCTGGTTCCCGCCACCAACATGCGGCTGGGACAGGCCTATATCAACCGGATGTTGCAACTGCCGGCTTTCCAGGGCGACCTGCTGCGGGCCGTGGCCTCGTACAACGCCGGACCGGGGCCGATGCTGACGGCGGTGCGCAAACTGGGACCGGACGCCGATCCCCTGCTGCTGATCGAGACGATCGACGTGCCCCAGGCGCGCGATTACGTGGAAAAGGTCGTGGCTAGCTACTGGATCTATCAGCGCATGTTCGGCGGACCGCTGAACACCCTGGACGCCGTGGCCTCGGGCGCGAAACTGGTGCCGGTCTCGCTGGACTATGTGCCGCCCGCGCCGGTCGCCGAACCCGTACTGGTCGCCCAGGCGGCCGCTATCGGCGGCGCACGATAGGCTTCAGAACAGGGCGGTGAGCAGCATCGCCCAGAAGGCGGCGCCGACGACGGCGGCCAGCACATAGCCCGTGAGGGGGCTGAGCGCGCGCGCCTGAACCGGGACCTCAGCCCCCTGTTTCGTGACGACTGAGGGGGTCGGCATCGGTCTTTCTCCCGGCGAGACGCGCGATCCGCGCTCGAAACCCGGATAACATTGTCGTCTTAACGCCCGGTGCGAAGGCTTGGTTTCCCCGCCTTTAAGTCAAAGCCTCGGTCTCCCACAGACGGAAGTCGGGCTGGGCCAGCAGGGTCTGGACATAGGCGGAGGCGACGCCGTCGTCGCCGTGGTCGGCCAGATCGATCTGGAAATGGCGGAGACGGGCCGCGACCGGGGTGAAGAAGGCGTCGGCGATCGACCAGTCGCCGAACAGCCAGGGACCGTCCGCGCCGAACCGGCCCCGCATCTGCCGAAACAGGGCGACGATCCGCGCCAGATCTCGGTCCAGCGCGGGGTCGGACGGGGTCTCTGACCGGGCGTCGCCGACCATCGGACGATCCGGCCCCGTGCCGCAGAAGGTGCGAAGGGCGGAAAAGCCGGAATGCATCTCGGCCGTCGCCGACCGGGCCAGGGCCCGGACAACGGGATCGGCGGGCCACATCCGGGCCTGCGGATAATGCTCGGCCGCCCATTCGCCGATGGCCAGGGTGTCCCAGATCATCTCGCCGTCCACCCGCAACACGGGCACGAATCCGGACGGAGAGACCTCGCGCAGCGCCGCCTTCTGCGCCTCGGTCTCGTAGCGCACGTCGATGACGCCGAAGTCCGCGCCGGTGCGCTTCAGGATCAGCCAGCCGCGCAGCGACCAGGTCGAATAGGTCCGGGGGCCGATGATCAGTTCCATGTCGCGTCCTTCGCTCGATTCGCAGGCGGTGTCCGATGGGATGGCGTTTTGCCCTATCCGGCGAATTTATGCATCCGGTCTGCCCCGCCAGAAAGCCCGGCCGTATATACGGAGCGCCGACACTGGACCGACGCATGCGCCACCCGCGCCGTTGCGTTGAAACGTGCCGGATTCTAAGGCTGCACAACGATGAACGGGATTTTCTAGATGCGCGTCGCAATGATCGGCACAGGCTATGTGGGCCTGGTGTCTGGAGCCTGTTTCGCCGACTTCGGCCATGTCGTGACCTGCATCGACAAGGACCCGTCCAAGATCGAGCGGCTGGAGCGGGGCGAGATCCCGATCTTCGAACCCGGCCTGGACGATCTGGTGGCCGCCAACGTCAAGGAAGGCCGGCTGTTCTTCACGCTGGAGGGCGCCGAGGCCATCCGCAACGCCGACGCCGTGTTCATCGCCGTCGGCACCCCGACGCGCCGGGGCGACGGCCATGCCGACCTGAGCTATGTCTATGCGGCGGCCGAGGAGATCGCGGGTCTGATCGACGGCTTCACCGTCGTCGTCACCAAGTCCACCGTCCCGGTCGGCACCGGCGACGAGGTCGAGGCCATTATCCGCCGGGTCAATCCGGACGCCGACTTCGCCGTGGTCTCCAATCCCGAATTCCTGCGCGAAGGTGCCGCCATCGGCGACTTCAAACGCCCCGACCGCGTCGTGATCGGCGTCAACGACGGCGAGACGGCGCCGCGCGCCAAAGAGGTGATGAGCGAGCTCTATCGTCCGCTGAACCTGAACGAGAGCCCCCTGCTGTTCGTCGGCCGACGCACGTCCGAGTTGATCAAATATGCGGCCAACGCCTTCCTAGCGATGAAGATCACCTTCATCAACGAGATGGCGGACCTGTGCGAGGCCGTGGGCGCCGATGTGCAGCAGGTCGCGCGGGGCATCGGCCTGGACAAGCGGATCGGGTCCAAATTCCTGCACGCCGGCCCCGGCTACGGCGGCTCCTGCTTCCCCAAGGACACCATCGCCCTGGTCCGCACGGCCCAGCAGTACGGCGCGCCGGTGCGGCTGATCGAGACCACGGTCGAGGTGAACGACGCGCGAAAGAAGGCCATGGCCGGCCGGGTCGAGACGACCCTGGGCGCCAGCGTCGCAGGCAAGACCATCGCCCTGCTGGGCCTGACCTTCAAACCCAACACCGACGATATGCGCGACGCCCCGTCGCTGGACATCGCCCCGGCCCTGATCGCCGCCGGCGCCCGGGTCCAGGCCTTCGATCCCGAGGGCATGCACGAGGCCGGCAAGCTGCTGCCGGGCGTGTCCATGAAGGCCAACGCCTATGACGCCGTCGAAGGCGCCGACGCCGTGGTCATCATCACCGAATGGGACCAGTTCCGGGCCCTGGACCTGGACCGGGTCAAGCTGCTGATGAACCAGCCCGTGCTGGTGGACTTGCGGAACGTCTATCGCCCCGAGGACATGCTGAAGCGCGGCTTCAGATATTCCGGCATCGGACGCGGCTGATGGCGACGCCGATCCTGGTCACCGGCGCGGCCGGCTTCATCGGCATGCACACGGCCGAACGGTTGCTGGATCGCGGCGAGACCGTGATCGGGGTCGATAATTTCAACGCCTATTACGACCCTGCCCTGAAGGACGCCCGCGCCGCCCGGCTGGGGGCCCGCGAGGGCTTCACCATGATCCGGGCCGACATCGCCGACCACGAACAGATGCTGGCCCTGGTGCGGGACGCCGGCGTGGAGCGGATCGTCCACCTCGCCGCCCAGGCCGGGGTTCGCTATTCGATCGAGAACCCCTTCGCCTATGAGCGGTCCAATCTGGCCGGCCACCTGTCGATGCTGGAGGCCGCACGCCACAACGGCGTGAAACACCTAGTCTACGCCTCGTCCAGTTCGGTGTATGGCGACCGGCCGCTGGAAGGCTCGGGCTTTCGGGAAGACGACCCGACGACGGATCCCGTGTCGCTGTATGCGGCGACCAAACGCTCGTGCGAACTGCTGAGCCAGAGCTACGCTAAACTGTACGGCTTCCCCCAGTCCGGCCTGCGCTTCTTCACCGTCTATGGCCCCTGGGGCCGGCCCGACATGGCCTATTTCAGCTTTACACGGAAGATCGCGCGCGGCGAGGCGATCGAGGTCTATGGCGAAGGCCAGATGGCGCGCGACTTCACCTATATCGATGACATCGTCGACGGGATCGTGGGCGTGCTGGACCACCCGCCGGCGCAGGGCGGGCACGAGGTCTATAACATTGGCGACAGCTCGCCCGTCGGCCTGATGGAGATGATCACCACCCTGGAGGACGCCCTGGGCGCCGAGGCGGAGAAGGTCATGCGGCCCATGCAGCCCGGCGACGTCACCGCCACCTATGCCAATATCGACAAGCTGAACGCCCTGACCGGATACAAGCCCAAGGTGACCCTGGCCCAAGGTCTGCCGCGCTTCGTCAAATGGTGGCGGGGATACGAGAACGGGTAAGCCCCCTCCCAGGCTTGATCAGATGCTGAAATCCTCGGTCGAGAACCGGCCGTCCAGCCAGGCGACGATGCGTTCGGCGGCGTCCTCGGGCGACATGGTGGTGGTGTCCACGACGATCTCAGGCGCTTCAGGGGCTTCGTAGGGACTGTCGATGCCGGTGAAGTTCTTCAGTTCGCCGGCGCGGGCCTTTTTATACAGGCCCTTGACGTCGCGCTGCTCGGCGACCGCCAGCGGGGTGTCGACATAGACCTCGACGAACTCGCCCGGCCCCAGCAGGTCGCGCGCCAGGCGACGTTCGGCGCGGAAGGGGGAGATGAAGCTGACCAGAACGATCAGGCCGGCGTCCACCATCAGTTTCGACACCTCGGCGACCCGGCGAATGTTTTCGACCCGGTCCTCCTCGGTGAAGCCCAGGTCGCGGTTCAGGCCGTGGCGGACATTGTCGCCGTCCTGCTGATTGGGGGGGCGGCCGTCGGCATAGAGGCGCTTTTCCACCATAGCGGCGATGGTCGATTTGCCCGCGCCCGACAGACCGGTCCGCCAGACGACGCGGCCCGTCTGGTTCTTGATCGTGGCGCGCGCGGCCTTATCGACCGACAGCGCCTGCCAGTGGATGTTGTGGGCGCGGCGCAGGGCGAAGTTCAGCAGCCCCGCACCGACCGTCCGGTTCGAGATCCGGT
>NZ_JAUSOE010000130.1 GCF_030656255.1 Brevundimonas sp.
CGTCGCGTCGAAGGACGTCTGACGTCGATGGAAACCAAGATGGATCGGCTCGGCGAGGACATGCACGACCTGAAGGTCCGCACCACCCACGTCGAGGAAGGGCTTGCAGGCGTCAATCGTCGCCTGGATCGCCTGGATCAACGTATCGAACGGGTCGAGACACGTCTGACCCTCGTAGACAGCCCGTACGGCGGAGTTCGAGAATAATGCCCATCGCCAAGGTCAACGGCGTCGAAGTCGAGTTCGAGCCCGGGATGACCGTGCTCCAGGTCGCCGAGCGCGCCGGGCAGGAAATCCCGCGCTTCTGCTATCACGAGCGCCTGTCCATCGCCGGCAACTGCCGCATGTGCCTGGTCGAGGTGAAGCCTGGGCCGCCGAAGCCGCAGGCGTCGTGCGCCCTGCCGGCCGCCGAAGGTCAGGAAATCTTCACCGACACCCCGATGGTCAAGAAAGCCCGGGAAGGCGTGATGGAATTCCTGCTCATCAACCACCCGCTGGATTGCCCGATCTGCGACCAGGGCGGCGAGTGCGATCTTCAGGACCAGTCCATGGCCTATGGCCGCGACGGTTCTCGCTATGCCGAGAACAAGCGCGCGGTCGAAGAAAAGAACATGGGTCCGACGATCAAGACCTTCATGACGCGGTGCATCCAGTGCACCCGTTGCGTCCGCTTCATCACCGAGGTCGCCGGCGTGCCGGACATCGGCATGATCTCGCGTGGCGAAGACGCCGAGATCACCACCTATCTGGAGAAGTCGGTCGGGTCGGAACTGTCGGGCAACATCAATGACCTGTGCCCGGTCGGCGCCCTGACGCACCGGCCCTGGCAGTACCACTATCGTCCGTGGGAACTGAAGAAGACCGAGACCATCGACGTCATGGACGCCCTGGGCTCGAACATCCGCGCCGACTTCCGCGGCTCCGAGGTCATGCGGGTTCTGCCGCGTGTGAATGAGGGCATCAACGAGGAGTGGCTGTCGGACAAGAGCCGCTATGTCGTCGACGGCCTGACCGCGCGTCGCCTGGACCGCCCGTGGATCCGCGAGAACGGCAAGCTGCGCGCCGCCTCGTGGAACGAGGCCCTGGACGCCGTCGCCGCCAAGCTGAAAGCCGCCTCGGCCGACCGCATCGGCGTGATCGCCGGCGACCTGCAAGACGCCGAGTCGATGAAGGCTACGCTGGACCTGTTCCGCGCCCTGGGCTCCAAGAACACCGACTGCCGCCAGGACGGCGCCGCCCTGGGCTATGGTCCGCGTGAGAGCTGGCTGTTCAACTCCGGCCTCGAAGGCATTGAAAAGGCGGACGCCATCCTGATCGTGGGCGTCAACCCGCGCATCGAGGCGCCGCTGCTGAACGCCCGCCTGCGCAAGAGCTGGATCAAGGGCGGGGTCGAGATCGGCGTCATCGGCGAACAGGCCGACCTGACCTTCGACTACGCCTATCTGGGCGCCGGCTCGAAGACCCTGGCCAAGCTGCCGAAGTCGGCGATGGATTTCCTGACCAAGGCCGAGCGTCCGGCGATCATCGTCGGCTCCGGCGCGCTGAACGGGGAGGGCGGCGCGGCCGTCCTGAACGCGCTCGGCGCCCTGGCCAAGAAGGTCGGCGTCATCAGCGAAGGCTGGAACGGCTTCAACGTACTGCACCACGCCGCTGCGCGCGTCGGCGGTCTGGACATGGGCTTTGTGCCGACTGAAGGCGGTCTGACGGTGTCGGACATGATGAAGCCGGGCGCGCTGGACGTGCTGTTCCTGCTGGGCGCAGACGAGGTCGATCCGACCGGGTCGAACGCCTTCCGCGTCTATATGGGCAGCCACGGCGATCGCGGCGCCCACGGCGCCGACGTCATCCTGCCGGGCGCGGCCTATACCGAGAAGTCGGGCCTGTACGTCAACACCGAGGGCCGGGTGCAGATGGCCGAACGCGTCGTCTTCCCCAAGGGCGAAGCCAAGGAAGACTGGGCCATCATCCGCGCCCTGTCGGCCCGCGTCGACCAGACCCTGCCTTACGACACGCTGGACCAGCTGCGCGCCAAGCTGATGGCCGATCATCCGACCTTTGGCCGGATCGACTATCTGCCTGCGCCTGCAGCCTTTGATCCGTCCAAGCTGGGCGTCAAGGGCGACCTGGGCGACCGGGTCTTCGCCTCGGCGATTTCGGACCCCTATCTTTCCAACCCGATCGCGCGCGCCAGCGCGACCATGGCCGAGCTGTCCGCCCTGCGGATCGCCCCGGTCGCGATGGCGGCGGAGTAAGTCATGGACGCTGCTGTTTCCTTCTGGGCTACGCCGGGCGGCTGGACGCTGATCACAGTCGGTCAGATCCTGCTGATCACGGTCGGCGTGCTGATCGCCGTCGCCTTCCTGCTGCTGGCCGACCGCAAGGTCTGGGCCTCGGTGCAGATGCGCAAAGGTCCGAACGTCGTGGGCCCCTTCGGCCTGCTGCAGTCCTTCGCCGACATGCTGAAGTTCGTGCTGAAGGAGGTGGTCATCCCCTCCGGCGCGGACAAGGCGGTCTTCATCCTGGCGCCGATCATCACCGTCATTCTGGCCTTCATGGCCTGGGCCGTGATCCCGTTCGCGCCGGGATGGGTGGTGTCGGACCTGAACGTCGGCATCCTGTACATCTTCGCCGTCTCGTCGCTGGGCGTGTACGGCATCATCATGGGCGGCTGGGCTTCGAACTCGAAGTATCCGTTCCTGGGTTCGCTGCGTTCGGCGGCGCAGATGGTGTCCTACGAAGTCTCGCTGGGCCTGATCATCATCAATGTGATCCTGCTGGCCGGCACGATGAACCTGTCGCAGATCGTCGAGGGTCAGAGCGGCTATTTCTGGAACTGGTACGCCTTCGGCGGCGGGCAGGGCACCTGGCCCCTGATCGTGGTTCTGTTCCCGATGTCGATCGTCTTCTTCGTCTCGGCCCTGGCGGAAACCAACCGCCCGCCGTTCGACCTGCCGGAAGCCGAGTCCGAACTGGTGGCCGGCTATCAGGTCGAATACAGCTCGACGACCTATCTGCTGTTCATGATGGGCGAGTACGTCAACATCGTCTTCATGTCGGCGATGATCAGCATCCTGTTCTTCGGCGGCTGGAACCCCGGCTTCCTGTCGCAGGAGACGCTGGACGGCCTGCCGGCCTGGATCGCCTATACGATCTATCTGCTGACCTTCATCACCAAGACGGTGTTCTGGTTCCTGGCCATCGCCCTGGTGAAGGCCTTCGTGCCCCGATACCGCTATGACCAGCTGATGCGTCTGGGCTGGAAGATCTTCCTGCCCGCCTCGCTGGTGGCCGTGGTCATCACCGCCGCCTGGCGCGTCTTCGCGGTGGGTGCATAGATGAACTCCCGCGCCGTCATCCTGGCCCTGGTCGCATCGTGGGGCCTCGCCGCCTGCACCTTCGCGCCCATCGCCGCTCCGGCGCCGACCGATCCGGTCGCGTCGATGGAGCGGCGCGAGGATGACGCGCGTCGCGGCGGTGAACGGGTCAACCTGTGCCGGATGATGAGCCGGGACGATCCGCGCTATAAGGATATGGACTGCAAGGACGTGCTGAGGGGAGGCGGGGCATGAACCGTCTGAGCCTCCTGCTGCTGATCCTCGCACCGGTGATTACGGCCTGTGCGCCCGATACGCGCATGCCCGAGTCCGGCTATCAATGGGAACGCCGCCAGGAGCGCATCGAGCGTGAGTGGCGCGACGCCCAGTCTAAGACCCAGGGCGCGGCCCCGGCCGCACCGACCAAGACTTCAACCAACGGCGCCCCGGCGCCAGAGGATCGCTTCTGATGTTCACTCGTATCGCCCAGGCCGCCAAGGGCGCGATGATGCTCGACGCCATCGGCGCCATCGGCCTGACCCTGAAGTACATGGCCCGCCCCAAGGCGACCGTGAACTATCCGTTCGAGCGGAACCCGCAGTCGCCCCGTTTCCGCGGCGAACACGCCCTGCGCCGCTACGCCAACGGAGAAGAGCGTTGCATCGCCTGCAAGCTGTGCGAGGCCATCTGCCCGGCCCAGGCCATCACCATCGAGGCCGAACCGCGCGCCGACGGCAGCCGCCGCACGACCCGCTACGACATCGACATGGTCAAATGCATCTACTGCGGCCTGTGCCAGGAGGCCTGCCCAGTGGACGCCATCGTCGAGGGGCCGAACTCCGAATACGCCGTCGAAACGCGCGAAGAGCTGCTGTTCGACAAGGCCCGACTGCTCGACAACGGGGATCGCTGGGAACGGCAGATCGCCAAGAATCTGGAACTCGACGCGCCTTACCGCTAAGGCGCTTCTCGCTTGAACGGGTCGGCGATTCCCACGGGGGTCGCGGCCGCTACGAAAGGGGCTTCGTCCCGACATGCTGCAAGGCTTAGCCTTCTATCTGCTGGCGGCGACCGCCGTGGTGTCCGGCCTTCTGGTCGTGACCGCGCGCAATCCGGTGCACAGCGTGCTGTGGTTGATCCTCGCCTTCTTCTCGGCGGCGGGTCTGTTCGTCCTGCTGGGGGCCGAGTTCCTGGCCATGCTGCTGGTCGTCGTCTACGTCGGGGCGGTCGCCGTGCTGTTCCTGTTCGTCGTCATGATGCTGGACGTCGACTTCCTGAAGCTGCGCGAGGGCTACGCCCGTTACCTGCCCATCGGGGCCGTCATCGCCGCCGTCCTGCTGGCCGAGATGATCCTGGTGTCCAGCGCCGTCATCCAGGGCGGGGCGACCGCCGGTCTGGCCGGCCCGGGCGCGCCGGATCCCGACATGAGCAATGTCGAGGCCATCGGCCGGGTGCTCTACACCGACTATATCTACTTCTTCCAGGCGGCCGGGATCGTGCTGCTGATCGCCATGATCGGGGCCATCACCCTGACCCTGCGCCACAAGCCGCATATCAAGCGCCAGAACATCGCCGACCAGGTCAACCGCTCCGCCGCCAAGGCGATGGAGATCAAGTCGGTCCAGACCGGGCAGGGCGTCACGCCCGAGGAGCTTCTCTGATGGATATCGGTCTCATCCACTATCTGACCGTGGCGGCGGCCCTGTTCACCATCGGGGTCTTCGGCATCTTCGTGAACCGCAAAAACGTCATCATCATCCTGATGTCGATCGAGCTGATCCTGCTGGCCGTTAACATCAACTTCGTCGCCTTCTCGACCTATCTGAACGACATCAGCGGGCAGATCATGGCCATGTTCGTCCTGACCGTCGCTGCGGCCGAGGCCGCCGTCGGCCTGGCCATCCTGGTGACCTTCTTCCGGAATCGCGGCGA
>NZ_JAUSOE010000141.1 GCF_030656255.1 Brevundimonas sp.
CTTGTTGCAGGTCATCAGCGCCTTTTCGAGCTCGTGCTCGGTCGCCTTGCCCGTCACGCCCTTGGGCCGCAGATCGACCAGGGCCAGGTGGCTGTCGGTGCCGCCCGACACGATGGCCAGGCCGCGCTCGACCAGGACGCCGGCCAGGGCCTGGGCGTTCTTGACCACTTGCTGGGCATACAGTTTGAACTCGGGTTGCAGCGCCTCGCCGAAGGCCACGGCCTTGGCCGCGATCACATGCTCCAGCGGCCCGCCTTGCAGGCCGGGGAAGACGGCCGAGTTGATCTTCTTGCCCAGCTCCGCATCGTTGGACAGGATCATGCCGCCGCGCGGTCCGCGCAGGGTCTTGTGCGTCGTCGTGGTCACGACATGGGCGTGCGGGATCGGATCGGGATAGGCGCCCCCGGCGACCAGGCCGGCATAGTGGGCCATGTCCACCATCAGATAGGCGCCGACGCTGTCGGCGATCTCGCGGAACCGCTTGAAGTCGATGTGGCGGCTATAGGCCGAGGCGCCGGCCAGGATCAGCTTCGGCTTCTCCTTCTGCGCCATCTCCGCCACGTGGTCATAGTCGATCAGATGGGTGTCTTCGCGGACCTTGTAGGTCACGGGCCGGAACCACTTGCCGGACTGGTTCGCCGGCGACCCGTGCGTCAGGTGCCCGCCGCAGGCCAAATCCATGCCCAGGAAGGTGTCGCCGGGTTGAAGCAGGGTGAAGAAGACCGCCTGGTTGGCCTGAGCGCCCGAGTGGGGCTGCACATTGGCGAAGGCCGCGCCGAACAGCTTCTTGGCCCGTTCGCGCGCCAGATCCTCGGTCACATCGACGAATTCGCAGCCGCCGTAGTAGCGACGACCGGGATAACCCTCGGCGTATTTGTTCGTCAGGACCGAGCCCTGCGCGTCCAGCACCGCCTGGGAGACGATGTTCTCGGAGGCGATCAGTTCGATCTGCTCTTTCTGACGCCCCATCTCGCCCTGAATGGCCTTGAAGACGTCCGGATCGGCGTCGGCCAGGGTCTTGGTGAAATAGGCGTCATGGGTGAAGGCGGTCACGTCGGAATCCCCGCGTCTGAGAAGGCCGCCTATCTAGTCCGCACCGGACCGAACCACAATATCTTGTGTCCTGTCTTACCCTCTCCCGCCGGGAGAGGGCTTGAGCGCACGGCGGCGCAGCCGTCGTTCTGGCGCGAAAGGGTGAGGGGCAAGGTGGTGCGAGTTGGCCCACCGGCAGGTCACTCATCCGGCCCTTCGGGCCACCTTCTCCCCACGGGAGAAGGAAAGAGAAATCAAAGCCCCAACGCCCGCTTCAGCTTCGCGATCGCCACCCGCTCCACAGCCTTGGGCTCATTCACCGGCCCCATGGCGCTGACCTCGCGCCCGGTCGCCACATGGATGGCCGAGCATTTGATATAGGGTCCGTTGCGCACGAACTCGACAATGATCTCGCCGTCGTCGCCCATGATCAGAGCGTCTTCAGCGCCCGCGACAGATCGACGGTGTCGAGCTCGCCGTTCCAATATCCAATCAGGGCGTCGCTGTTCAGCCGAATCCACGCCTGCACCGCCTTCAGATCGGCAGTGGGCAAAGGCCCATGGATCAGTTCCGGCTCGGGCCGCACGCTGACGGTCGCGATATCGTCCACGTCCATACGGTCGCCGTGCGCCCGGCACACCTTGACCCGCGCGTCATGCCTGGCGTGCCCCTTGGGACTGACCCAGACGGTCATCGGCAGGCCCGTATGTCTCGGATACAGGTTCGCCATCTCGAAAAGGTCGACCTCCTCGAGCGGCGTGTCCGGCGCGGGATGATGGACGTTCATCGCGCCATCATAGCCCAATCCTAGTCGTCAGGAAACGATCAAGCCGCCACCGACCGGCGCGCCACATTGCAGTGGGCGAACAGCCGGTCCATCGCCTGGACGACATGGTCCATCATCTCGTCCGTGTGGTTCGGCGAGGGCGTAAAGCGCAGCCGCTCGGTGCCCTTGGGCACGGTCGGATAGTTGATCGGCTGAACATAGACGCCGTACTCGTCCAGCAGCATATCCGAGATCATCTTGCAGTGGACAGGATCGCCGACGTGCACCGGCACGATATGGCTCTCGCTGTCCATCACCGGAATCCCGGCGGCGGCGAACCGCGCCTTCAGGGTCGCCGCCCGTTCCTGATGCTGGTCGCGCAGTTCGGGATGGGTCTTCAGGTGCCGCACCGAGGCCAGGGCGCCCGCAGTCAGAGCCGGCGGCAGGCTGGTGGTGAAGATGAAGCCCGAAGCCCAGCTGCGCACCGCGTCGATGATCACGGCGTCGGCGGCGATATAGCCGCCCATCACCCCGATGGCCTTGCCCAGGGTGCATTCGATGATGTCGATCTGGTCCAGCAGGCCGTCGCGCTCGGCCACGCCGGCGCCGGTTTCGCCGTACAGGCCGACCGCATGGACTTCGTCCAGATAGGTCATGGCGCCGTATTTCTTGGCCAGAGCGATGGTCCCGGCCAGGTCGGCGATGTCGCCGTCCATCGAATAGACGCTCTCGAAGGCGACCAGCTTGGGCGCCCCGGCCGGAGCGACGGCCAGCAGGGCCTCCAGATGGGCCAGGTCGTTATGCTTGAAGATGTGCCGCTCGCCCCCGCCCTGGCGGATGCCGGCGATCATCGAGGCGTGGTTCAGGGCGTCGGAGAAGGTGATCAGACCGGGCAGGATCTTCTGCAGGGTCGACAGGGTCGCCTCGTTGCCGACATAGCCCGAGGTGAACAGCAGGGCCGCCTCTTTATGATGCCAGTCGGCCAGTTCGGCTTCCAGGTCGACCGCCGAGCGCGTCGTGCCCGAGATGTTGCGGGTGCCGCCGGCGCCGGCGCCCACCGCATCGATCTCGTCCTGCATGGCCTTCAGAACGACCGGATGCTGCCCCATGCCCAGATAGTCGTTGGAGCACCAGATGACGACGTCCTGCTCGGACCCGTCCTCGCGGCGGCGCACCGCCTGCGGGAACTGTCCGCGAACACGCTTCAGGTCGGCGAAGACGCGATACCGTCCTTCGCTGCGCACCTGCTCCACCGAGCTTTCAAAGGCGGCCTTATAGTCGAACACGATATTCGTTCTTTCGCTTATGGCGATCTCTGTCTGTTCTTTGCGCCCGACGCCGAAGCTTGTCCATGTCTTGAGCATGGACAAAACGACCTAAAACCTTCATTGATAACGGTTCTCAGGTTTCGCGGGCGCGGCGTTCGACTGGTGAAGCCGTTCGGCGACCGATTCGATTCCTGTGGACGCCCGTCCGCCGCAGCCGATTTGCCCGGTCACGAATCAAATTCTGAGGCAGTTTGAGATCATGACCGTTCAGATGATCCAAGCCGACCTCCAGGCGCGCGGCGCTGCGGCGCCCGCCGACCATCCGGAGCGCCAGTATCTGAACCTGCTGCGCGATATTCTCGACAACGGCGTGCGCCGCGACGACCGCACCGGCACCGGCACCCTTGGCGTGTTCGGGCGTCAGATGCGGTTCGACCTGTCCAAGGGTTTTCCGGTCCTGACGACCAAGAAGCTGCACCTGCGCTCCATCATCGTCGAACTGCTGTGGTTCCTGCGCGGCGAGACCAATATCGGCTGGCTGAAGGACAACGGCGTCCGCATCTGGGATGAATGGGCCGACGCCGAGGGCGAACTGGGCCCGGTCTATGGCAAGCAATGGCGGTCCTGGACGGCGCCGGACGGTCGGTCCATCGACCAGATCGAGAAACTGGTTTACGGCCTGAAGACCAACCCCAACAGCCGCCGTCACATCGTCACCGCCTGGAACCCGGCCGACGTCGACGACATGGCCCTGCCGCCCTGCCACTGCCTGTTCCAGTTCTTTGTTGCGGACGGAAAACTGAGCTGCCAGCTGTATCAGCGCAGCGCCGACGTCTTTCTGGGCGTGCCCTTCAACATCGCCTCCTACGCCCTGCTGACGATGATGCTGGCCCAGGTTGTTGGGCTTGAGCCCGGCGACTTCGTCCACACCTTCGGCGACGCCCACCTGTATCTGAACCATCTGGAACAGGCCGAACTCCAGCTGACGCGTGAGCCCCTGGCGCTTCCGACCATGAGCCTGGCGCCGAAGACCGACCTGTTCGCCTTCGAGCTGTCGGACTTCACCCTGGAGGGTTACGAGGCCTGGCCGCACATCAAGGCCGCTGTGGCCGTCTGATGGACCTTACTGGGTTGCAGGCAGACGTCCTGCGCATCTCCGAGATCTACGCCGCTGAACACCGCATCGACCGCGACCGCGATTGGGCTCTACTGAAGCTGCAGGAAGAGCTGGGCGAGTTGACGGCCGAACATCTGCGTCTGTCCGGCCGGGCGCGCGGAACCCCCGACGCCCAGGCTCTGGGCGACGAGGCGGCCGATGTCTTGGGCATGCTGCTGATCTATTGCGCCGGGGCCGGGATCGACCTTGAAGCGGCCATGCGCCGCAAATGGATGAAGTGGCTGGAGCCTCAGACCGAAGCCTGAGCCTCCGGCGCGATCATGGTCATCGGCTTGAGGCGCAGGCTGAGGGTTTCCCGGCTCTCGATCCGCTCGACCACGATCCGGTTCTTCAGCGCGCCCATCTGCATGACGGCGCGGAAGGCGACCACATCGCCAGGCTTGGCGATGAAGCCCTCGACCGTCGGCTTGTTCTGCTTGCCCGCCAGACCCCCGAAGGCCATCGAAACCTTGTGACCGCCCGGCGCGACCGATACGGCGGTGAAGCGCGGGCTCTTGATCTGAGCGATGAACCGGTCATTGACCGACAGGTCCATGCCCACGGCCTTGCCGACGAAACCTTCGCGGAAGATGATCAGCAGGGCCTGGCCCGGTTCCGGCCGGAAATCGAGCACGGCCTGTTTCTGCTCGGGCGTCGCGGCCTTGGCCCGTCGGGTTCCCGCCAGATTGGCCATGATATAGGCGGCGAAGACACCGACCATCAGGCCCAGAAAGCTCGGCAGATAGCCGGCGTCCGCGCCATACGCGGCCACGAAAGCGCCCAAACCGAAGCTGACGAGGACAGCCGCCAGGAAACCGACGACGATGGCTGGGATGTACTTGCTCATGGGAAGGCTCGCGTCCATTGGATGGGCCTCCTCAACGCGTCGATAAGGTCAAGGTTCTTGCCCATACCCCTGATTTCTCTGGTCGTCGCGCGTGGCCGCAACGGCGTCATCGGCCGCGACGGCGACCTGCCCTGGCGGCTGCGCAGCGACCTTCAGCGGTTCAAAGCCATCACCGTGGGCAAGCCCTGTCTGATGGGCCGAAAGACCTGGGAGAGCCTGCCGCTGAAACCCCTGCCCGGCCGGTTGAACCTGGTGATGACGCGCGACGAGTCCTATGAGGCCGAAGGCATGTCCAAGGGCGCCTTGGTTTGCGCCACCCTGGACGAGGCGATCGAGATCGGCCGCGAGACGGCCGAGGAGGACGGCGTGGACGAGATCTGCGTCATCGGCGGCACCGCCCTGTTCGAGGCCGCCCTGCCCCGCGCCAAACGCCTCTATATCACCGAGGTCGAGGCTTCGCCCGACGGCGACGCGGTCTTCCCGGCGTTCGACGAAACGGCCTGGGTCGAGGTATCTTCGGAAACGCATCCGGCAGGCGAGAAGGACGATCACGCCTTCACCTTCCGCGTGCTGGAACGCCGCTAGGAGAGACAGATGTACGTCACGACCACCAACGACCTGCCCGGCTTCCGCGTCACCCGCCATATCGGCCTGGTGCGCGGCGTGACGGTGCGCTCGCGCAACGCCATCTCAGACGCCATCGGCGGAGTCCAGTCCATGCTGGGCGGACGGGTCGGGGCCTATGTGAAACTGGCCGAGGCCGGGCGTCAGGAAGCCTATGACGAACTGGTCAAACACGCCGAGGAACACGGCGCCAACGCCATCCTGGCCGTCCGCTACGACGCCACCGAGATCATGCCGGGCGTGACCGAGGTGCTGTGCTACGGCACGGCCGTGATCGTCGAGCCGGCCTGAACCGGCTCGACTGATCGGATCAGGACAGGTTCATCAGGTCCGCGCGTTCGAAGTTGCGCAGTTCATCCGAACGGCCGTCGCGGACCTTGTTGACCCATTGAGGGTCGGCCAGTAGAGCGCGGCCAACGGCGACCAGATCAAACTCTTCGTTCTCGAGACGACGCAGCAGACCGTCCAGCGAGGCGGGCTTGGAACCCTCGCCGCCGAAGGCCGCGATAAACTCGCCGTCCAGACCGACCGAGCCGACGGTGATGGTCGGCTTGTTCATCAGCTTTTTGGCCCACCCGGCGAAATTCAGGTCCGAACCTTCGAACTCCGGCTCCCAGAAGCGGCGCTGCGAGCAGTGGAAGACATCGACCCCGGCGTCCGACAGGGGCGTCAGCCATTCAACCATCTGGTCCGGCGTCTCGGCGATCCGGGCGGTGAAGTCCTGCTGCTTCCACTGCGACAGGCGCAGGATGACGGGGATGTCGTCGCCCACGCCTTCGCGCACCGCCTTGACCACTTCGGCGCCGAACCGGGCGCGATCGGCGATGGTCGGGCCGCCCCAGCGGTCTTCGCGCACATTGACGCCGCCCCAGAAGAACTGGTCGATCAGATAGCCGTGGGCGCCGTGGATCTCGACGGCGTCAAAGCCAAGCTCCCGCGCCGCGCGCGCCGAACGGCCGAAGGCGGCGATGGTGTCGGCGACGTCCTCTTCGGTCATCGGCTCATATTTGGTCTTGCCGGGGGCCGTCAGTCCCGACGGGCTGTCTACCTTGCCTAGCGGTTTCCAGTCCTCGCCCTGGCCGCGCGCGGAACCGACATGCCAGATCTGCGGCGCGATCAGACCCCCGGCCGCATGAACCTCGTCCACTACAGTCTTCCAGTGCGGCAGGGCGTCGCCATGGAAGACCGGCACATTGGCGTCATTGCGGGCGGCGGGGCGTTCAACGACTGTGCCCTCTGTAACGATCAGGCCAACTCCGCCCTCGGCCCGGCGACGATAATAGCCAGCCACGTCGGACGTGGGGATGCCGTTGGGCGAGAAGGACCGCGTCATGGGCGCCATGACGATGCGGTTGGGCAGGGTCAGCCCCTTGATGGTGAAAGGGCGGAACAGGGCGTCGACGCTCATCGGATCTCCTTGGGTATTGGTAAGACCCAAGGTGGCGAATAGGGTTGCGTTTGAAAACCCCCTACCCGACGATTTCTAAAGACCCAACGAAATCGCGACCTGTTCGGCGATCACGGTGAAGCGGCGTGCGATCGGCCCCGAGGGATCGGCAGCGACCGGAGGGCGACCGGCGTCACCCCCCTCGCGCAGGGCGGCGTCCAGCGGCAGGTCGCCCAGGAAGGGAATCGACAGACGTTCCGCCTCGGCCTTGGCCCCGCCCTGACCGAAGATCGGGCCGCTCATATTCTCGATCAGGCCCAGCGTCGGCACATTGACCCGCTGGAACAGGGTGTGCGCTCGCCGCGCGTCGGCCAGGGCCACCTCCTGCGGCGTAGAGACGATGACGGCGCCGTCCAGCGGCGTCTTCTGGATCAGGGTCAGTTGCACGTCGCCGGTGCCGGGCGGCAGATCGACCACCAGCACGTCCAGCGGCGCCTCGGCCGTGCCCCAGCGGGTCTGGGTCAACATCTGGGTGATGGCCTGGGAGGCCATCGGCCCGCGCCAGATCATGGCGTCGTCCATCTTGGTCAGCAGGCCGACCGACATGGCCTTCATGCCATGGGCGACGTGCGGGACGATGGCCCCGTCCTCATAGGCCGGCTGGCCGCTGATCCCCAGCATGGTCGGCAGCGACGGGCCATAGACATCCGCGTCCAGAATCCCGACCGACAGGCCCCGTGCAGCCAAGGCGGCGGCCAGGTTCACCGCCACAGTGGACTTGCCCACCCCGCCCTTGCCGCTGGCCACCGCGAGAACGCGACGGACATGGGCCGGTCGGTCAGTGGCGACCGGCGCCTTGGCGCGTCCCTGATCCACAGCGGCCTTCGACAGGCCGGCGGTGCGCGGCGCGGGCTTGTCGAGCCCCGGTTTGGCCTCCGCCGTCAGGATCACCGACACCCGGTTCATGCCGGGCACGGCCTTAAGCGCCGCCTCGGCGGCGTCCCGCACCGGGGCATAGGTTGCGACCAGACTGCGATCCACCTCCAGCGCAAAACCGGCCCGATCATCGGCGACCACCAGCCCTTGAACGAGGCCGGAGGCCATCAGCCCCTGGCCGGAAACCGGGTCAGTGACGGCGTCGAGGGCGGCGATGACGGCGGAACGTTCGACCAAGACGGTCTCCACAAGACTTGCAGGCGATAAGGGGCGCGTTCTATCGCCCATGGATGCCGCCCGCGAGCCTCGATTTGTCCCAGCCGCCATTAGTCACCCTGATCGCCGGCCCCACCGCCTCGGGGAAATCCGCCCTGGCGTTGAAGATGGCGCGCGAGACCGGCGCTGTGATCATCAACGCCGACAGCCAACAGCTTTACGCCGATCTGCGCGTCCTGACCGCTCGACCGTCGCCGGAAGACGAGACCCAGACCGATCACCGCCTTTATGGCGTCGCCGATGCCACAGACGCCTGGTCGGTCGGCAAATGGAGCCGAGCGGCCCTGGATCTGCTGGACGCCGCGCGCGCCGACGGCCGTCCGGCGATACTGGTCGGCGGCACGGGCCTGTATTTCACCGCCCTGACGCGCGGTCTGGCGGACATTCCCCCTGTCCCTCAGATCGTCCGCGACGCCATCGAGGCGGACTATATGGCCCA
The DNA here is from genome assembly GCF_030656255.1 of Brevundimonas sp. Taxonomy (GTDB): domain Bacteria; phylum Pseudomonadota; class Alphaproteobacteria; order Caulobacterales; family Caulobacteraceae; genus Brevundimonas. The sequence goes on from NZ_JAUSOE010000141.1 coordinate 8,732, forward strand.
GGGCGAAGCCGCGTTCCGCGCCCGTCTGGCCGAACGAGACGCCGACGCCGCCCAAACCATTGAACAGGGCGACCGCCAGCGGTTGATCCGGGCCATGAGCGTCCATGTCGCCAGCGGCCGGCCCCTGAGCGGCTGGAAGGCGGACACTCGCCCCCTGCTGGAGCCGGGATCTTGGGTGGGACAGGTCATCGAGCCCGACCGTGTCGCCCTCTACGCCAACTGCGACCGGCGCGTGGACCTGATGATGGAAAACGGCGCGCTCGACGAGGTCCGCGCCTTGATCGCGCGGGACCTGTCCCCTGCTCTGCCCGCCATGAAGGCGGTCGGGGTGCGCGAACTGGCGGCCTATCTTGCGGGAGAGATCGGCCGGGATGAAGCGATCGACGCCTTGAAACAGGCGACCCGAAACTACGCCAAACGCCAACTGACCTGGTTCAGAAACCAGACTCCGAACTGGACGCGGGCCTGAAGCGCACGCGACGCTTGGAAAGCGTCCGCGCAACGCCTATATTGGTCCTGTCCGGTTTCGGCCGGACTATAGCGATAAACGCGCTTGTAATAAGCGGACCGGACCCGGGTGCGATTCCCGGCGGCTCCACCATTCTCTTCCCCGCGTTATCGGCGGAGGCGTCATGGGGCCGACTAGCATCGACGGACGTGTAAAGAGGATTGCTTTCGCTCGTCCTGGCCCACCGTATCGGGCCATTTTCTAACTGCGAACGATAACTTCGCTGGAGAAGTCGCTCTCG
>NZ_JAUSOE010000158.1 GCF_030656255.1 Brevundimonas sp.
CCTGCCCCTGCGCGGCAAGATCCTGAATGTTGAGCGAGCGCGGTTCGACCGGATGCTGTCGTCGGAACTGATCGGCACCCTGATCCTGGCCCTGGGCACCGGCATCGGCCGCCACGACTACAACCCCGACAAGCTGCGCTATCACAAGATCATCCTGATGGCGGACGCCGACGTCGACGGCGCCCACATCCGCACCCTGCTGCTGACCTTCTTCTATCGGCAGATGCCCGAACTGATCACGCGCGGCCACGTCTATATCGCCCAGCCGCCCCTCTATAAGGTCTCCAAGGGCAAGCAGTCGCGCTACCTGAAAGACCAGGCGGAGATGGACGCCTATCTGATCGAGGAGGGCTCGTCCGAGGCCGAGCTGGACCTGTCCACCGGCGAACGTCGCCTGGGTCTGGACCTGCAGGCCCTGGTGCGCGAGGCCAAGGCCTTCAAGGCCGGCGTCGACCGCCTCAGCCAGCGCGCCCCCACCTTCGCCATCGAACAGGCGGCCCTGGCCGGACTGTTCGCCGAGAACGCCGACATGGCCCAAACGTCGGCCGCCGCCGCCGTGCGCCTGAACCTGTACGCCGAAGAAGGCGACGGCGACTGGACCGGCGCGCCGGGTGAACAGGGCGCGGTCGTATTCACCCGCACCCGTCGCGCGGTGCAGGAAACCATCGTGCTGGAAGAGACCCTGATCCGGTCGCTGGACGCGCGCCGCCTGGCCGAACGCGCCGCCGCCTTTGACGGCGTCTTCTCCGCCCCGGCCGTCTATCGCCGCAAGGACAAGTCCACCACCATCCGCGGCCCGCTGGATCTGCTGACCGCCGTGCTGGATGCTGGCAAGAAGGGCCTGGCCATCCAGCGCTACAAGGGTCTGGGCGAGATGAACCCGGAACAGCTGTGGGAGACCACGCTGGACTCCAACGCCCGCACCCTGTTGCAGGTCTCGGTCGAGCACGAGGAAGACGCCAACGACCTGTTCGCCAAGCTGATGGGCGACGTGGTCGAACCCCGCCGCGAGTTCATCCAGGAAAACGCCCTGGACGCGGCGGTGGACGTCTAAACCAGTTCGACGCCCATGGCGGTGGCCTCGCCGCCGCCGATGCACAGGGCGGCCATGCCCCTGGTCTTGCCGCGCGCCTTCAGGGCCGACAACAGGGTGGTCAGGACGCGCGCGCCCGAGGCGCCCAGCGGGTGCCCCAGGGCGCAGGCGCCGCCGTTGACGTTGATCTTGTCGTGGGGGATGCCCAGCTCCTGCATGGCGATCATCGGCACGATGGCGAAGGCCTCGTTGACCTCCCACAGATCGACGTCGTCAGCGCTCCAGCCGGCCTTGGCCAGGGCCTTCTTCAAGGCGAAGACCGGGGCGGTGGTGAACAGGCTGGGTTCATGGGCGTGGGCGGCCTGGGCCACGACACGGGCGACCGGGGTCAGGCCCAGAGCCTGGGCCGTCGATTGGCGCATCATGACCAGGGCGGCGGCGCCGTCCGAGATCGAGGCGGCCGAGGCGGCGGTGATGGTGCCGTCCTTGCCGAAGGCGGGCTTCAGATTGGGGATCTTGGAGGGGTCGGACTTGGTCGGCTGTTCGTCGCGATCCACGACCACGATCCCCTTGCGGGTCTTGACCTCGACCGGGGCGATCTCGGCGTCAAAGGCGCCGCTGTCCTGGGCGCGCTTGGCCCGTCCGGCGCTTTCGGTCGCATAAGCGTCCTGCTGCCCGCGCGAGAACTGATAGGCCTGGGCCGTGTCCTCGGCGAACTGACCCATCAGCTTGCCGGGCTCATAGGCGTCTTCCAACCCGTCCAGGTACATGCTGTCGGAAATGACGTCATGGCCGATCCGGGCGCCGCCCCGGTGCTTCTGCATCAGATAGGGGGCGTTGGTCATCGACTCCATGCCGCCCGCCACGACGATCTCGGCCGATCCGGCCAGCAGGGCGTCATGGGCCATCATAGCCGCCTGCATCCCTGAACCGCACATCTTGTTGATGGTGGTCGCCTCGGTCGAGATCGGCAGGCCCGCGCCCATCCCGGCCTGACGCGCCGGCGCCTGGCCCAGGCCGGCGGGCAGGACGCAGCCCATGATGATCTGCTCGACCTTGCTCGGGTCCAGACCCGCCCGCTCCAGCGCCGCCTTGACCGCCGTCGCACCCAGGTCGGTGGACTTGGCGTCGGACAGGGCGCCCTGGAAACCGCCCATGGGCGTGCGGGCGTAGGAGACGATGACGACGGGATCGGCGGACATGGACGGGCTTCCTCTGGTTTTGGCGTCAGAGATAGCGATCCGGACCCCGGATGTGAACCGGCGCGCGCGACGCCGACCGTTCTCTCAGGCGAAATGCAGCCGCCGGTACTTGCCCCGGAAGTACAGCAGGGGATCGCGGCGCGGCTCGAACCGGGCGCGGGTGACGCGGCCGATGAAGACCAGATGGTCTCCCGCCTCGACCACCTGATGGGTGGCGCATTCGAAACTGGCCAGGGAGCCGGACAGAATGGGGGCGCCGGTGTCCCAGGTCTCCCAGGCCACCCCGTCGAACCGTTCGGCGTTCGAGCGGGCGAAGGCGCCCGACATCGGCTGCTGGCCGATATGCAGCACATTGATGGCGAAATGCTCGGCCCGCTGGAACCGCTCCAGATTGGACGAGCTGCGGGCCAGACAGAACAGGATCAGCGGCGGATCCAGCGACACCGAAGAGAAGGAGTTGGCCGTCAGGCCGACCGGACGCCCCGCCTCGTCCACGGTCGTCACCACCGTCACCCCGGTGGCGAAACAGCCCAGGGCGTCGCGCAGGGTGCGGGGGTCGGACCCGGACTGATAATACAGGGGCTCACGCGGGGCCTGGCGTTCCAGGAAGGCCAGGATGACGGCGTCGGCTGTCTCGCCCGGATCGGCCGGGGCGTCGGGGTCCAGCGTCAGGATCGGCAGGCCGTCCAGCGGCGCGGTCGCCTCAGCCGGCGCCTCGCCCACAACGATCAGGCAACTGGCCAGGGCCGGGCCGGTGACGACCAGGGCCGGGACGACCGCGGCCAGGGTCTGGGCCGAACACAGGATGGCGGGCCGCGACGAGATGTCGGTCAGCAGCCGGCGCAGGCCGGCCGCTTCGTCGCCCGCCTCCAGGGCGTCGGCCAGCAGGACGTGTCGCCCGGCCTCGACCAGGGCCCGCACCCAGCGCCGCCAGTCGGGCGACAGGGCCTGGGGCGCGCCGATCAGCAGGACGACCGGATCCTGGGGATCGCCCCAGCTCTGGACGTCCAGACCTCCGATCCGGGGCGGCGATGCGGTCATGAGGCGGGACGGTCCAGTGCGAAGGAGAAGAGGCGTCTCATAGAGGAAATCCGCCTCTCAGGGCCACCGCTTACGACGCCGACGCCGGATCGGATCACCCGGCGTCCAGATCGGCCAGTCGCCCGCGCAGCATCTGGAGCATGGCGGAGAAGTCGCGACCGCCGTGACCCAGGCCGTCGAACAGGGCGTACATCGCCTCGGCCTGGGCGCCCAGGGGCGTGGAGGCGCCCGACTTGGCCGCCGCGTCCTGGGCCAGTTTCAGGTCCTTCAGCATCATGGCCGTGGCGAAACCACCCTGATAGTCGCGGTTCGACGGCGCGGTCGGCACCGGGCCGGGCCAGGGGTAGTAGCTGGTCACGCTCCAGCACTGACCCGAGGATTTGGACGCGATCTCGAAGAACCGCTCGGGGTCCAGCCCCAGCTTCTCGGCCAGGGCGATCGCCTCGCACGTACCAAGCATGGAGATGCCCAGCAGCATGTTGTTGCAGATCTTGGCCGCCTGACCGGCGCCGTGATCGCCGGCGCGGATGGTGATCCGACTCATGGGCTCAAGCGCCGCTTCAACACGCGCGAAGTCGCCTTCGTCGCAGCCGACCATGAAGGCCAGGGTGCCCGCTTCGGCCGCCGCCGTGCCGCCCGACACCGGGGCGTCGGCAAAGGCGTAGCCGGCGTCCCGCGCCAGACCCGCCACCTTGCGCGCCGTCTCCACGTCGATGGTCGAACAGTCCAGCAGCAGAGCGCTGGACGGCGCCGCGCCGATGATCTGTTCAGAATAGACCTTCAGCACATGGGGTCCGGCGGGCAGCATGGTGATCACCACCTCGGCGTCGCGCACGGCTTCTGCGACCGAGGCCGAGGGCGCGCATCCGGCCGCCGAAGCCCGCTGCAGCGCCGCCGCGCTCAAGTCGAAGGCGGCGACCGAATGGCCGGCCTTGGCCTGATTGGCGGCCATGCCGCCCCCCATATTGCCCAGGCCGATGAAGGCGATCTTGGTCATGGTCTCTCTCCCAGTGTCGGCGTCGCTGTCAGAGCAGCGGCGTCCATTTTTCAGTGTCCGGCAGCGGCGCGAACAGCGCGTCCAGCGTCGCATCGGTAACGCCTGACAGATCCGCCGGGGACCATTCGGGCATATTATCCTTGTCGACGATCACGGCCCGCACCCCTTCCTGGAAGTCATGGGTCCGCACCACCCGACCGCCCAGCGCGTATTCCATCGCCATATTGTCGGCGAAGGACGTCAGGGCGGCGCCGGCGCGCAACTGGCGCAGCGTGACCTTCAGCGACTGCGGCGACTTGGTCTTCAGGATCGCCAGCTGGGCCGACGCCCAGTCGGAGCCTTCGGCGTCCAGCGCCGCGAAGATCTCCTCGACCGTGTCGAAGGCGAACAGCCGGTCGATGGCCTCGCGATGGGGGGTCAGGGGCGCTTCTTCCGGCTCGGTCGGACAGACCCAACGGTTCGCCTCCTCCAGCGGATTCTGCGGATTCGCCAGCAGGGCCGCCTTGAAACCATCGATGTCGATAGCCGGAACGAAGTGGGTGTGGATCCCCAGCGCCACCGTATCCGCCGCCTTCAGCCGCGCGCCCGTCAGCGCCAGCCATGTGCCGACGGCACCCGGCAGCCTTGGCAGGAAGAAGGTGCCGCCCACATCTGGAAACAGCCCGATCCCGGTCTCCGGCATGGCGTAGGTGGTCCTTTCGGTGGCGATGCGGATGGCCGCCGGCTCCGAAATCCCGACGCCGCCGCCCATGACAATCCCGTCCACAATGGCCGTGATCGGCTTGGGATAATCGAACATCAGATGGTTCAGCCGGTATTCCGCCAGGAAGAAGGCCTTGGCCTCGGACGCATCCCCCGCCCCGCTCTCGGCGATCATGCGGATGTCGCCGCCCGCGCAGAAGCCGCGTTCGCCCGCATGGTCGATCAGCACCGACAGCACCGCAGCATCGTCGCGCCAAGCCAGCAGGGCTTCGGTCATCGCCTCACACATCGCCCGGTTCAGGGCGTGTATGGCCTTGGGCCGGTTCAGGGTGATGCGGCCGACACCGTTCTCGATGCGGGCGATGATTTCGGCTTCGCTCATCGCGCCATCTCCCGCGCCACGATCACGCGCATGATCTCGTTGGTCCCTTCCAGGATGCGGTGGACCCGCAGGTCGCGCACGATCCGTTCCAGCGGATAGTCCTTCAGATAGCCGTAGCCGCCGTGCAGCTGCAGGGCCTCGTCGGCGATCTGGAAACAGGCGTCGGTGGCCAGCCGCTTGGCCATGGCGCACCATTTGGTCTTTTCGGGATGATCAACGTCAATGGCCCAGGCGCCGCGCAGCACCATCAGACGCGCCGCCTCCAGGTCGGTCGCCATATCGGCCAGGCGGAACTGCAACGCCTGAAACTCGCCCAACGGCTTGCCGAACTGTTTGCGCGTGGCCACGTAGTCCTGGGCCGTCTCCAGCGCCAGCCGCGCCCCGCCCAACGAACAGGCGGCGATATTCAGCCGCCCGCCGTCCAGCCCGGCCATCGCATAGCGGAACCCTGCCCCCTCTTCGCCCAGCAGATTGGCGGCCGGCACGCGGCAGTCGTCGAACTGGACCATGGCGGTCGGCTGGGCGTTCCAGCCCATCTTGCGTTCCTGCGCCCCGAACGACAGACCGGGCGTTCCGGCCTCGACGACGACGGCGGAAACCCCCTTCGCCCCCTCCCCGCCCGTGCGGACCATGACGACATAGAGGTCGCTGGTCCCCGCGCCCGAGATGAAGGCCTTGGACCCGTTCAGCACATAGTGGTCGCCGTCGCGCACCGCCGTGGTCCGCAGAGCCGCCGCGTCGGAGCCGGAGCCCGGCTCGGTCAGGCAATAGGAGGCGATCTTCTCCATACCGACCAGATCCGGCACGAACCGCGCGCGCAGATCGTCCGAGCCGAACCGGTCGATCATCCAGGTCGCCATATTGTGGATCGAGATGAAGGCCGCCGTCGCCACGTCGCCGCGCGACAACTCCTCGAAGATCAGCGCGGCCTCGACCCGGCCCAGCGCCATGCCGCCGTGTTCTTCGCCGGTATAGATGCCGCAGAAGCCCATCTCGGCCGCCTGTTTCATCACCTCGACGGGGAAGTGTTTCTCCTCGTCCCAGCGGGCAGAGTGGGGCGCCAGCTCGGCGTCGGCGAAGGCACGGGCCGCGTCCTGAATGGCGCGCTGGTCGTCGGTAAGGGCGAAGTCCATATCTCGTCACTCCCCGCCCCTCCCCGTCATCCTCGGGCTTGTCCCGAGGATCGGAGGCGGAGGCGTCTGTGCGTCCGCGTCATCGCACAAGCCGCGGACAATCCGACCCTCGGGTCAAGCCCGAGGGTGACGGCGGTTGAGGTCAGCGCATCGTCGGAATGACGAACGAACTGTCCGAATGCTCCAGCGCCGAGTCCGGCCAGCGGGCCGTTACGGTCTTGGTCTTGGTCCAGAAGCGGACGCCCTCCATGCCGTGCTGTTTGATGTCGCCAAAGGCCGACCGCTTCCAGGCGCCGAAGGTGTCTTAGGCGACCGGCACCGGGATCGGCACATTGATGCCGACCATGCCGACATTGACCCGTGCGGCGAAGTCGCGGGCCGCGCGGCCGTTCTGGGTGAAGATGGCGACGCCATTGCCGTACTGGTGGTTCGACGGCAGGGCCAGCGCCTCTTCGAAGGTCTCGGCGCGGACGATCTGCAGGACGGGGCCGAAGATCTCCTCCTGATAGGACGACATCTCGGGCTTCACATGGTCGAACAGCGACGGGCCGATGAAATAGCCCTTCTCGTGCCCTTGCAGGCTGAAGTCGCGGCCATCGACGACCAGTTCGGCGCCTTCCTGAACACCCTTCTCGATCCAGCCGGCGACGCGGTCGCGGTGCTGGGCGGTGACGACGGGGCCATAATGGGCGCCCGCGTCGGTCGACACGCCGACCCGCATCGACGGGATTTCCGCCACCATCCGCTCGCGCAGTTCGTCCGCCGTCTTCTTGCCGACCGGCACCACCACCGGCAGGGCCATGCAGCGTTCTCCGGCCGAGCCATAGGCGGCGCCGGCCAGATCCTTGATCACCTGATCCATGTCCGCGTCAGGCAGGACGATGCCGTGGTTCTTGGCCCCGCCCATGGCCTGGACCCGCTTATGGTTCGCGGCGCCGGTCTGGTAGACATAGTGGGCGATGTCGGACGAGCCGACGAAGCTGACGGCGTGGACCAGCGGATGGGTCAGGATGGCGTCGACCGCCGTCTTGTCGCCGTGCACCACGTTGAGCACGCCATTGGGGGCCCCGGCCTCCAGCATCAGTTCGGCCAGACGCACCGGCAGGGACGGATCCCGCTCGGACGGTTTCAGCACGAAGGTGTTGCCGACCGCGATGGCCACGCCGAACATCCACATCGGGATCATGCCCGGGAAGTTGAACGGGGTGATGCCCGCGACCACGCCCAGTGGCTGGCGCATCGAATAGACGTCGATGCCGGGGCCGGCGCCTTGGGTGTATTCCCCCTTTAGCGCGTGGGGGATGCCGCAGGCGAATTCGATCACTTCCAGACCGCGCTGGATGTCGCCCTTCGAGTCGGCGATGACCTTGCCGTGCTCGCTGCTGAGCAGTTCGGCCAGTTCATCCATCCGCGCCTCGACCAGGCGTTTAAAGTCGAACATGACGCGGGCGCGGCGTTGCGGATTGGTGCTGGTCCAGCCGTCGAAGGCGTTCTGGGCGGCCTGAACCGCGCGATCAACCTCGCCCGTCGTGGCCAGTTGAACGCGGGCCTGAACCTGGCCCGTATTGGGGTCGAAGACGTCGCCGAAACGGCCGGAGGCCCCGTCGAAAGCCGCGCCGTCGATGAAGTGGCGAATGTCGCGCACCATACCTGAGATTCCCTATGTGCTTATTGCTATTGCCCCCGTCATAGCAGGCAGGATCGGCCTCTTGCAGCCCCAAAGGCGAAATGAATGCCCTTTAACGGCGTCACCCGCAGGCCCACCGCTCCGCAAAAACCCGAGGGCGGCGCGGCGCAGAACACAGTTCATAATAATCGAAATCAACTCGTATAAGATAACAACCGACCCGTCGTATTGCTATTGATTATCAGGTCATAGAGACGCGTCTAATACTAAGGCGTTCCTTTTGCTTTTCCCGAGAATTTGAGTAGACTCAATTATGTCAAATTTGACGCAAACGGCGTAAACTCCCCACAGAGGCGAGGCGTCAAACGGGAGACGACCAGGTGGAGGCCTTTGCTGAGAGCATATTATCGGACGCGCCCATGGCGATCGTCGCCCTGGATGAGACGGGTCATGTCTGTTGTGCGAACGCGACGGCGGATCGGTTTTTCGGCCGCCCCCTGACTTCGCCGAACGCGGCGACCATCAGCGATCTGATCGAGGGTTTCGACAGGGCGGCCCTGCAGTCGCCGACATGGGTGGAAGACCTCAATGCACGGGCTCGAAACGTCGGCAAGGACCCCCTGTGGCGGGCGCGGCGATCCGACGGCGTCCACGCCTTCGTCGATGTCCAGGCCGCGCGGTTTTCTGCGCGCAACGGCAAGTTCGTGACCCTCTTCATTCAGGACATGACCGCCGCCGTGACGGCGGAAACCGCACTTCTGGAAGTAAAGCTTCAGATCATTCACAACTGGCGACTGAGCTCGTTGGGAGAAATGGCCTCCATGGTGGCGCATGAGGTCAACCAGCCCCTGTCTGCAGCCATCAACTATCTGGCGGCCGCCGAGACGGCGGTCAAAAAGCCGGGTCCGAACACGGCGACGGCGCCGGATCTCATGGCGGCGGCGCGCGCCCAGGTGAAACGTGCAGCCGACATCATCGTGCGCCTCCGCGCGCTGATGATCCATGAGAAGCCCTATCAGGCGCGCGAACAGGTCGCCGGGGTGATCGAAGAAATCATGCCCATTCTCGTCAGCCATGCCCGCGAGACGAAGGCGGAAGTCTCCAGCCAGATCGACCCGGCCGCCTACACCTACTGCGACCGCGTTCAGCTTCAGCAGATCATCCTCAATCTGGTCCGAAACGCCATGGAGGCGCCGCAGAACGGCGCGCCGCGCCGGGTGGAGATCTCCGGAAGGCAGACGCCGCAGGGCTATCAGATTCTCGTCAGCGACAACGGCCCCGGCGTGCCGGCGGACATGGCGGGCAAGCTTTTCGAGCCCCTCGTCAGCAGCAAGTCCGGCGGAATGGGATTGGGCCTCTCGATCTGCCGCACGATCGTAGAGGCGCATGGCGGCGCCATAGAGCTCGTCCCCAGCGCGCTGGGAGGCGCCGGATTCGCGTTCACGCTGAACGCCAATGTCCACGACCTTTCCACACAAGGCGACCCTTCCAAGCGACACAGGCGTCTTGACCGGAATCCCGACGGCGCCGAGCCTGAGGGCTGGGACAACGTCGTCCCTCCGTTCGTCAACGCGGGCGACTACCGACGCGACAGTCTAGGGGCCAATCGACAGCGCGGATAAAATGACCCGGGCTGAGCGCCGTGACCATGCCTCGGCGTCCCGCGCGGGTCAGTCCTCCGAGAGGATCGCCTCAACGCGCTGCGCCAGTTGCTTCAGTTCAAAGGGTTTAGTCAGGATTCGCATGCCGGCCTCCAGGTCGCCGCCGCTCAGGACCGACGTCTCGGCGTAGCCGGTGATGAACAACACCTTGAGCCCCGGCTGTCTCACCCGCGCGGCGTCGGCCAGTTGGCGGCCGTTCATCCCGCCCGGCAAGCCGACGTCGGTGATCAGGAGATCGATCGACCGCCCCGACCTCAGGACCGCCAGTCCCGCGCGCCCGTCTTCGGCCTCGATGAAATCATAGCCGAGTTCCGAGAGGCCTTCCGACACCAGCATGCGGATGGTGGCCTCGTCGTCGACGATCAACACGGTGTAGCGCCGTCGCGGCGCGCCCGACGGCGCAGGTTCGTCGACCACTTGACCGACCTCGACCGGGCCGTGGTGGCGCGGCAGATACAGGCCGATGGCGGCGCCCGCCCCCGGCGTGGACTGAATTCGGACCTGGCCGCCGGACTGCTGGACGAAGCCATAGATCATCGACAGCCCCAGGCCCGTGCCCTGACCGAGCGGCTTGGTGGTGAAGAAGGGATCGAAGGCCCGGGCGATGACCTCCTCGTTCATGCCGACGCCCGTATCGGCGACGCTGAGGCGGACATAGTCTCCGCCGGGCAGGCCCAGGTCCGAGGCTTCCGCGCGATCCAGCACGACATTGTCCGTCTCGACCGTCAGCCGCCCTCCGTCGGGCATGGCGTCGCGGGCGTTGATGCACAGGTTGAGAAGCGCATTCTCCAGCTGGCCCGGATCGACCAGCACAGGCCACGTCCCGGCCTGGTACCGGGTTTCCAGACGAATGGCCGGCCCCATGGTCTGGCGGATCAGATCCTCCATGCCGCGCGCCAGGGTCTCGACGTCCGTGGCCTTGGGCTCCAGCGTCTGACGACGCGAAAAGGCCAGAAGACGATGGGTTAGGGCCGTCGCCCGCTGAGCGGCCGCCTGGGCCGCCGTGATGAACCGTCCCACCTCGGAGGCGCGCCCCTCGGCGAGGCGCTTGGCCACGATCTCCAGGCTGCCGGTGACGCCGGTCAGCAGGTTGTTGAAGTCGTGGGCGATGCCGCCGGTCAGCTGGCCGACCGCCTCCATCTTCTGCGACTGGCGAAGCGCGGCCTCGCTGGCCATCAGTTCGGCGGTGCGCTGCTCCACCGTCCGTTCCAGCGACGCCGCCAGCTTGGCCAGGTGCCGCTCGGCGCGACGACGCTCACGCGCCGCGAGGGTGCGTTCGCCGACGTCCCGGAGAAACCGGATCTCGTCCTCCTGCCAGGCCCGCACGGAGGCGTGATTCAGATAGGCCAGGGCGACCATGCCCCCCTGTTCCGTCAGGGGCATGTTGACCACGGCGCGCGCCGTGAGGGCTTCCAGCACGTCCGCATTCTCGCGTGTGCGCGGATCCTCGCGCGCGTCGGCGAAGGCGACGGTCTCGCCGCGCTTCAGGTCCTCCACGTAGGAACCATAGTCGCGGAAGTTCAGAACCCCCGCGATGGTTTCGACCCCCGGCGCGTTCCAATCGCGGGCGATGGTGATGGTTTCGCCGTCCTGATCCACAATGCCGAAACCGGCGCGGCTGACCTCGAGGGTCCGGCCCAGGATCTCGGCGGCGGCATAGGTGATGTCCTCGGGATCATCGAGATCGCGCAGGACGTCCGACAGCTCCACCATGGCCGAACTCAGACGTTCGGACCGCACCCGGTCGGTGATGTCGGTCGTGACCCCCGAGATGCGCAGCGGCGTGCCGTCGGCGTCCGACACCAGTATCCCCCGAGCCTCCATCCAGCGCACGCCGCCCACGGGCGTGATGATACGGTGGGTGATGTGGTAGTCCGCCTCGCCCCGGATCGTCGCATCGCTTTGCGCGCGCACCGCATCCCGGTCATCGGGATGGATCATCTTCTGGCGGTCTTCATAGGTGAAGGGCGTCTCGACGGGCCAGCCCATCAGGGTCTTGTAGGCGTCGGAGGCGATCAGGGTCCGGGTTCGGACATCGACGCTCCAGGCCCCCAGTCCGCCGGCCCGCATGGCCAGATCCAGTTCGCGGTCGCGTTCGTGATCCACGCGCTCGCGCGCGTCCAGCTCGGCCTTGAGCGCGGCCTTGTCGGTCTGGAGGCCCGCCAGCCGCTCGCGCTCGATCGTGACATCGACCTGACTGGCGAAGAAATAGGCCAGCACGCCGTTCCCGTCGAACACCGGCGCCATCAGCAGGCGGTTCCAGAATGGGACGCCGTCCTTGCGATGATTGCGGATGTCTATCTCGATCGGCCGGACCGCCTCGACGGCGGCGCGAATGCGGCTGACGGATTCGGGATCGGTCTCCGGCCCCTGCAGGAAGCGGCAGTTGCGTCCGAGGATTTCCTCGCGGGCGTAGCCGGTCAGCCGACAGAAGGACTCATTCGCGAACACCACCGGATTGTCGGGGCGGCGCGGATTGGTGATGATCATCGGCATGCGGGTCGCGCGGACCGCATTGACGAAGGGATCAGTGCTGTCGTCGAGCCCCAGCACCTCCGCCTCAATCCGTTCGGCGTCCAGGCTGACCTGATCAGGGCCCCGATCAGGGCGATGCGCACCGTCGGATCCGGACTCAGTCAATCGCTCACCTTTCCTGCCTCACCCGACCTGCGGGGCGGCGTAATCAACACGCGAGCCGCATTAGGGTTCATCGCCGAAAGGAAGCTTGGCAAAACCGCCGACGAGGACACGAATGGGGCGTCGCGCTCCCGCCTATAGAGGCGCGCCTGCGGCGACGAAAGCCGCAGATAGGGACCGGATCTCCGTGACGACGTGAACAAGGGGCGCAACTGAACGAATTCGTACACAAAACAACATCGCCCCTCATCATAAGCTACCGGAACCTCTAGAGAAATTCGGACCCGCCAAGGGAACCGGACCCGTCCCGGAACATTGATGTGTACGGCCCCGCTGAGCGGGTCGGAGCACACATCATGAAGATCGCGCAGGTCACCCCGCTTTACGAGGCCGTTCCTCCGAAGCTCTATGGCGGAACCGAGCGCGTCGTGGCGCATCTGACCGACGCCCTGGTGGACCTGGGTCACGACGTCACCCTGTTCGCCAGCGCCGACGCTCAGACCAAGGCGCGACTGGCGCCGGTGCGTGACCAGGCCATCCGCCTGGACCCGGCGCCCCTGAAATCCGACCTCGCCGCCCACCTGTCCATGCTGGGCGAAGTGCTGGACCGGGTGGATGAGTTCGACGTCATCCACTTCCACACCGACATGATCCACTTCCCGATGTTCCGCCCCTATGCGGACAAGACGGTGACCACCCTGCACGGGCGGCTGGACATGAAGGATCTGCCCGGCGTCTATGCGCGGTGGAGCGAGTTCGGTCTGATTTCCATATCGGACGACCAGCGCAAGCCGCTTCAGTTCGCCAACTGGACGGCCACGGTTCATCACGGAATGCCCGGCGAACAGTATCTGTTCTCGCCGAAATCGGAGGGCTATCTGGCCTTCCTGGGCCGTATCTCGCCCGAGAAACGGCCGGACCGCGCCATCGAGATCGCGACCAAGCTGGGCAAACGTCTGAAAATCGCCGCCAAGGTGGACGCCGCCGACAAGCGATACTGGGAAGAGACGATCCGCCCGCTGATCGAGGGCAATCCCCTGATCGAATTCATCGGCGAGATCGGCGACCATCAGAAGTCGGCCTTCCTGGGCGGGGCCGACGCCCTGCTGTTCCCCATCGACTGGCCCGAACCCTTTGGCCTGGTGATGATCGAGGCCATGGCCTGCGGCACCCCCGTGGTGGCCTTCCGTTGCGGCTCGACGCCCGAGATCATCGAGGATGGAGCGACCGGCTTCCTGGTGGACACCCTGGAACAGGCCGTCGCCGCCGCCGGTCGGGCGCATCTGCTGGACCGCGAAACCGTGCGTGCACGGTTCGACCTGCGGTTCTCGGCTTCGGCCATGGCGCGCCGCTATCTGGACGTCTACGGCGACCTTCTGGCGCGCCGCCCCTTCGCCGGGGCCGCCCTGAACGACGTGGTGACGCCGCTGCGTCCGATTGAAGAAGATCGCAGCTTCGCCGCCCTCGCCTGAGCGTCGCGGCAGCCACTCTCGAAGAAAACAGGGCGGCGGAGGTGAACCCTCCGCCGCCTGCGCCATTTGATCTGCAAGCGGCTCCTCAAGGCCGCATTCGGGTGGGATAGGTTCGGGACAGGGCTCACGAACGACGGGCCTCACGCACGACGGGGAAGAGACTGCATGGACGACGCCTACACCACCCAGCTGACTGCCGGTGATTCCGTCGAGGCTTCCGGCCTCGAACAGCTGATGGCGCTCAAGGAGGGCGACACCTTCCTGGTCGCCGACGGGTGGGGCGACATGAGGGGCGGGGCCGACGGTATGTTCGCGGGCGACACCCGTGTCCTGTCGCGCTGGACCATGACGGTGGGACTGCTGAAGCCGTCGCGCCTGTCGTCCGGCGTCAGTCAGGACAATGTTTTCTTCTCCTGCCACACCACCAACCGCCCCCTGCCCCCGATGGGCGGCCGTTCGGCGCCGGCCGGGGTGCTGCACATCGAACGGCGGCGCTTCCTGTGGGGGCGGCGGATGTTCGAACGCATCCGGATGGTCAACCACGGGGTCGAAGACATCCTGCTGCCGTTGGCCTTCGACTTCGGCGCGGACTTCAACGACATCTTCCAGGTGCGGGGCACGCATCGGGCCAAGCGTGGAACCGTCCACACACCGACCACCGACGGGCGCCGTGTCACCTTCCGCTACACCGGTCTGGACAAGGTGGATCGCTCCAGCTGCCTGGCCTTTTCCGAGCCCCCCGCCCGCCTGACCCATCAGCGCGCCGAGTTCATGTTCAGCCTGCCCAAGGGGCGGTCCATGGACCTGTTCATCGAATGCGGGGTCGATTCCTGCGAGACGCCGGACGCGCGGCGCTGGCGCGAGAACGCCGTTCAGGCCCGCCTGGCCATGCGCGCCAAGCGCCGGCGCGGCGCCTCGGTGCGGGGGCCGCGCAGTCCGCGGTTCAATGATTGGCTGGACCAGTCGCGGGCGGATATGGCCCTGCTGACCACCGACCTGCCGACCGGCCCCTATCCCTATGCCGGCACGCCCTGGTTCTCGACCCCGTTCGGCCGCGACGGCATCATCGCCGCCTGGCAGATGCTGTGGCTGGATCCGTCCCTGGCCAAGGGCGTCCTGACCTATCTGGCGGCGCGTCAGGCGACCGAGACCTCGCTGTTCCAGGACAGCCAGCCCGGCAAGATCATGCATGAGACGCGCGGCGGCGAGATGAGCGCCCTGCACGAGGTGCCGTTCGGCCTCTATTACGGCGGGGTGGACACCACCTGCCTGTTCGTGGCCCTGGCCGGCGCCTACGCCAGCCGCACCGGCGACCTGGACCTGATCCGCACCCTGTGGCCGAACCTGATCGCCGCCGCCGACTGGATGCGCGACTATGGCGACAGCAATGACGACGGGCTGATCGACTATCAGCGCGGGGCCGACACCGGCCTGTCGAACCAGGGCTGGAAGGATTCCGAGGACTCCATCTTCCACGCCGACGGCCGTTTCCCCAAGGGGCCCATCGCCCTGCTGGAGGTTCAGGGCTACGCCTTCGCCGCCTGGCGCGCCCTGGGCGATCTGGGCGAACGGCTGGGCGACGACCGCGCGCCCGAATGGCGCGACCGGGCCGAACAGGTCCGCGCCCTGGTCGAAGACAAATACTGGATGGAGGACGAGGGCTTCTACGCCGTCGCCCTGGACGGCGACGGGGAACAGTGCCGCGCCATCGCCTCGAACGCCGGCCATCTGCTGTTCACCGGCCTGCCGTCGGTCGAGCGGGCGCGGCGGGTGACGAAACGCCTGTTGTCGGCCGAGTTCCGCACCGGCTGGGGCATCCGCACCCTGGAACTGGGCCAGGCCCGGTTCAATCCGATGAGTTATCACAACGGTTCGGTCTGGCCGCACGACACCGCCATGGCCGCCGCCGGCATGGCCAACTACGGAGAGCGCGAGGCGGTCGCCGAAATCCTGGCCGAGATCTACGCGGCCGCCGCCCATTTCCATCTGCGCCTGCCCGAACTGTTCTGCGGCTTCCCGCGTGAGCCGGGCGAGCCGCCCATCGCCTACCCGGTCGCCTGCCTGCCCCAGGCCTGGGCGGCGGGGTCGGTCTTCCTGATGCTTCAGGCCTCGCTGGGCCTATCCATCGACGCCTGGACCGGCACCATAGACATGGCCGATCCGCTCCTGCCGGCCGGTCTGGAGCGGCTGAAGATCACCGGACTCGAGATCGCGGGATCGGTCGTCGATCTGAACATCCAGCCGGTCGACGGTCGCGCCGTGGTCATTCCCAAACACCGCAAGGGCCAGATCTCCGTGCGCACCCTGCGGTGAAGAACATGGGTCCGTCGGCCGTCGGCTTGATCGATCTGCGCCGCGAGCGCGGCTATCTGCGCGATCTCGGAAGGGCCTTCGCCGGGGCGCTGGTGTTCAACATCCCTTTGCTGATGACGATGGAGATGTGGGAACAGGGCGTGGTCATGGACCGCTGGCGGATGCTGCTGTTCGTCGGCGCGGGCCTGCCCCTGCTCTATGGCCTGGCCTATTATGCAGGCTTTTCCGACCGACGCGGCTTTCGCAACGATCTGCTGGATACGGCGGTGGCCTTGGCGGTCGGCTTCATTACAGCGGCGGCCCTGCTGGTCCTCTTTGGGGTGGTGCAGTGGGACGCCCCGCCACAGGAAGCCGTCGGCATGGTCACGCTTCAGGCCGTTCCCGGCGCTATGGGGGCGCTGCTGGCCCGCAAGCAGCTCAGCGGCGACGGTCAAGGCGACAGCAAGGAGGACCAGGCCTCCTATGTCGGGGAACTGTTCCTGATGGCGGCGGGCGCCCTGTTCTTCGCGCTGAATGTGGCCCCGACCGAGGAGATGATCCTGATCGCCTACAAGGCCACGGCCATCCATGTGCTGGCCCTGATCGCCGTCTCCATCCTGTTGTTGCATCTGATCGTCTTCCAGGCGGGATTTGCGGGTCAGGAAGAGGCCGATCATCCCGCCCAGGCCTTCTTCCACTTCACCCTGCCCGGTTACGCCATCGCCCTGGGGGTGAGTCTTTTCGCCCTGTTCGTCTTCGGCCGGGTCGACGACCATTCCGTCGCCGGCGTCGTTCAGACGGTCGTCGTCCTGGGCTTTCCCGCCGCCATCGGCGCGGCCGCCGCCCGTCTGCTGGTCTAGGTCATGGTCGCCAAAAAATCCTCCACCGCCCCACGCCCCCTTCTGCAGTGGGGCATGGCCGCCGTCGGCGCGGCCGTGACCGCATCGGCGATCGGCGTCATCATCTGGGACGGACTGCAGCCCGCCTCTCCGCCGTCGCTCAGCGCCCGTATCGTAAAGGTCGAGGCCACCTCGTCGGGTCATGTGGCGGTGATCGAGGTCGCCAATGACGGAGACGACACGGCGGCCGGCGTCGATATCGAGGCCGTCCTGGGCGACCAAAGCGCCACCGCCACACTGGACTATGTTCCCCGCCACGGCCAGGCCAAGGCCTATGTGCGTTTCGACGCCGATCCGCGCGCGGCGGAGGTCCGCGTCAAGGGCTGGTCCGCGCCCTGAGGACGGCCTGCGGAAACAGTCGCACCTGTTGGGCGTTAGGTCAGCGAACAGAACGCAGGGAGACGACCATGGCCGCACGCCCCACCTGGCAGGGACATCTGAAACTGTCGCTGGTGACCTGCCCGGTCGCCCTCTACACCGCCACCTCGTCCACCGCCCATGTCAGTTTCCACCTGATCAATCCGGACACCAACAACCGGATCCGCATGGTCGCCACCGACCCGGACACCGGCCCCATCGAACGCTCGGATCTGGTGAAAGGCTATGAGGTGTCCAAGGACGAGTACGTCCTGTTCGACGACGCCGACTTCGACAAGGTCAAGCTGGAGACGACCCGGACCATCTCCATCGACAGCTTCGTCGACGAGGATGAGATTGATCGTCTGTACTGGGACGATCCCTTCTATGTGGTGCCCGAGAAGGGCGTTGGGGCCGAGGCCTTCGCCGTCATTCGCGACGCGATGAAGGCCGCCGGCAAGATCGCCATCGGCACCCTGGTGCTGCGGGGCCGTGAGCGCCAGCTGGCCCTGGAAGTGCGGGGCAAGGGGCTGGTGGCCTATTCGCTACGGGCGCATGACGAGGTGCGCGACGCGGACGACTATTTCGACGACATCCCGGCGGTGAAGCCCGACAAGGACATGGTCGATATCGCCAGCCGGATCATCGCCCAGAAGCAGACCGACTTCGATCCGACCACCTTCAAGGACCGCTACGACGACGCCCTGCGCGAAATAATCCAGGCCAAGCAGAAGGGCGGCAAGGATGTGATCGAGGCGCCGGAGCCCGACAACACCAATGTGATCGACCTGATGGAGGCCCTGCGCAACAGCCTCAAGGGCGCTGCGGGTGGGACCAAGCCGGCGGCGAAAAAGACCCCCAAGGCGCCGGCGAAGAAGAAGCCGGCCTCGCGCAAGAAGGCCGCCTGACGGGGCCGCCTACAGCCCCATCGCCTTCAGCACGGGCCGCAGACTGACCTCGCCGGCGCGGAAATCCTTCCACGGGTCGGGCTTCTTCAGCAGGGCGGGCGCGTCGTGCAGGGTGAAAACCTTGGGGTCCAGCCCCGCCCGGACCTGGCCCCAGGACAGGGGAAAGGCGATCCCCGCGCCGGGCCGCGCCCGCACCGACCAGGGCGCTACCGCCGTGGCCATGCGGCCGTTGCGCAGATAGTCGATGAAGATCTTCCCGCCCCGCGCCGTCTTGGCCAGGGTGGTGGTGAACCGGTCGGGATCGGCGCGCCGGACCTCCTCGGATAGGGCCTTGGCGAAGGCCTTGCACTGATCCCATTCGATGCGGCTGCGGCCGTCGGAACGAATCGGCACGACGACATGCAGCCCCTTTCCCCCGGTCGTCTTGACGAAGGGATGCAGGCCCCGTTTTTCCAGCTGGGCCTTGACGGTCTTGGCCGCCGCGATGACCGACGCGAAATCCAGCCCCTCGTCCGGGTCGAGGTCGAAGGTGACCTGTTCCGGCGTCTCGGGATCGCCGGGCCGACAGCCCCAGGGGTGCAGCTCCAGCCCGCCCGACTGAGCGACGGCGACCAGACCGCCGACATCCGTGACGGCCACATAGGGGTGGCGTTGATGGACGTCGATCAGTTTCAGGCGGGGGTTCGAGCCCGGCATGGCGTGGCGCTGGAAAAAGGTCTCGCCCTCGATCCCGTCCGGCGCCCGGATGATGGAGACCGGCCGGTCCGCGACATGGGGCAGTATCCGCTCCGCCGCCGCCTCGTAGTAGCGCGCCAGATCGGCCTTTGTGATGGCGGGGCGACCCTGGTGCGCCGGCCACAGGATCTTGTCGGGATGGGACAGGGTGACGCCGGCGACGACCACCTTTCCCGACGCGCTGCCTGAGCCGGTCTTCTTGCGAGCGGCCGGCTTGGCGGGCGCAGGCGGTTGCGGATCGTCCGTGACGTCACGCGCCCACTTGTCCTCGCGCAGCCCCTTGAAGGCCGCGTGGCGCAACGACCCGCCTTCGGTCATTCCGCCGTGTTCCAGCTCGGCGACCAGCACGGGCTTGACCCAGTGGATCTCCTTGCCGCCGCGCGGCGCGCCCTTGCCCACGAACGGAGAGGCCTCGGCCGCCGCCGTCTTCAAGGCCGGCAGCAGGGTCTTGAGCAAGGGCGCGGCATAGCCTGTGCCCACCCGGCCGAGGTAGCGCAGCCCATCATCCTCGGCCACGCCGACCAGCAGGGAGCGGAAGCGCGTCCCCCCTTCGGACGACCAAGCACCAATCACCACCTCGTCGCGGCCCCGGCATTTCGACTTGACCCAGGTCGAGGACCGTCCCGCCCGATAGGGGGCGTCCAGCGTCTTGGAGATGACGCCTTCCAGATCCATCCGGCAGGCGCTGTCCAGCACCGCCTGCCCGGTCGAGGCGAAATGATCCACATAGCGCAGCCGTTTGCGCGCCTTGGCCGGAACGCGGTCGATGTGAGCCTGAAGCCGCGCCTTTCGGTGCGACAGGGGCAGGTCCCGCAGATCGTCCTCACCCTCGCGCAGCAGGTCGAAGGCGAAATAGACCAGGTCGCCCGTCTTCCCATCCGCGATGGCCGCCTGAAGGGCGGAGAAGTCGGGGGTGTGATCCTCGCTCAAGGCGCATAGTTCGCCGTCAATCACCCCGTCGGGCCAGGTCGCCGCGTCGGCCGCCAGTTCCGGGAAACGGTCGGTCCAGTCATGACCGCGGCGGGTGTAGAGCCGGGCCTGGCCGCCCCCGGTCGCCACCTGGATCCGATAGCCGTCGAACTTGATCTCATGCACCCAGCCCGCGCCGCCCGGCGGATGGTCCGCGACCTTGCACAGCTGGATCGGGACGAAGGCCGAGGGTTTGTCCAGGGTCGCCTCGCCGGGTTGGGCCTTGGGCTTGGCCGGCCCCTTGCGCGCGACGGGGCGAGAGGCGGTCCATTGCGTCTTGCCTTCGGCGATCTCCGCCAGGCTGCGGCCCGAGGCGACGGAGGCGTCGATCTCCATATTGGCGTCGCCCTCGCCCGGCACGGCCGCCTCGTCCTTCTCCTTGATCAGCAGCCAGTTGTTGCGTTTGGACGGCTTGCCGCGATCCGACTTCAGCCGCACCAGGGCCCAGCCGCCGCTGAGCCGTTCGCCATGCAGGGTCATCTTCAGCGAGCCGCGCTTCAGCGCCGCCTCGACGTCTGGCTCCTGCGGCTCCCACTCGCCCCGATCCCACAGCTGGACCGTCCCCGCCCCATAGTTGCCGGACGGGATGGTCCCCTCGAAGCTTCCGTAATCGAGCGGGTGATCCTCGACCTCCACCGCCAGACGTTTGACGGCCGGATCGCGCGACGGGGCCTTGGTGACCGCCCAGGACTTCAGCACCCCGTCGTGCTCGATGCGGAAGTCGTAGTGCAGGCGCGTCGCAGCATGGCGCTGGATCAGATAGGTCAGCCGGCCCTTGCGCGCCGCCTTGGCCTTGCCCGCCGGCTCAGGCGTACGGGTGAAATCCCGTTTGGCCCGGTAGGTGTCCAGTCCGTTCGCCATGCCGCCCAGCCCGCCGCTCCGTTAAGACCGCGGTGCGATCCGCCACACTGTGTTGGACAGGTCGTCCGCCACCAGCAGAATGCGGCGCTGGGCGTCGAAGGTCACGCCGACCGGGCGACCGCGCGCCTCGCCGTCCTTGATGAAGCCGGTCGCGAAATCGACCGGCGGGCCAGCGGGACGACCGCCCGAGAAGGGCACCCAGGTCACTTTGTACCCAGACAGATCCTGACGGTTCCAACTGCCGTGTTCACCGATGAAGGCGCCCTGGCCGAAGCCGCCGCCGAAGCCGCCGGCCGTGGCGAAGCTGAGCCCCAGGGCGGCGACGTGCGAACCCAGCGCATAGTCCGGGGCGACGGCGCTCTGGACCAGGTCCGGGTTTTGCGGACGCACGCGCGGATCGATGTTCTTACCCCAATAGCTGTAGGGCCAGCCGTAGAAGGCCCCTTCTTGGACCGAGGTCAGATAGTCGGGCACCAGTTGCGGGCCCAGTTCGTCGCGTTCGTTGACGACGGACCACAGGGCGCCGGTAGTCGGTTCGATGGCCAGGGCTGTGGGGTTGCGGATGCCGGTGGCGAAGGTGCGGTGCGCGCCGGTCTGGCGGTCGATGGCCCAGACGACGGCGCGGTCCTGTTCCACGGCCATGCCGCGCTCGCCGATATTGCTGTTCGAACCGATGCCGACATACAGGGTCTGGCCGTCGGCGCTGGCGGTCAGCGACTTGGTCCAGTGGTGGTTGATCGCCGACGGCAGCTTGGTCACTTCCTGACGCGGCGCGGTGATCCGCGTCTGGCCCGGCTGATAGTCGAAGCGCACCAGGGCGCCCTGTTCGGCGACATAGAGGGCGCCGTCCACGAAGGCCATGCCGTAGGGGGCGTCCAGATTGTCGATGAAGGTGGTGCGGACCTCGGGCTGGCCGTCGCCGTTGGCGTCGCGCAGCAGGGTGATGCGGTTGCCGCCCTTAACGGACGTCTTGCCCTTGGCCTTGATGATTCCGGCGATGAAGTCCTTGGGCCGCAGCTTGGGCGCATGACCGCCCGAGCCCTCGGCGATCAGGATGTCGCCGTTGGGCAGGACCAGGATCTGACGCGGAATCTGCAGGTCGGTCGCCATCGGGGTGACGACGAAGCCGTCCGGCACGGTGGGAAGCTCGCCGTTCCAGCCGACCGGATTGGCGATCTTCATCGGCGGAACCAGGGTCTCGTTCAGGCCGGGAAGATCGGGATTGGCCCCGGTCTGGTTCAGGTTCGGATCGCTGCGGCTGCAACCCGCCAGAGCCAGGACCGCGACAGTGGTGCAAAGGAGTGTCTTGATCATCACGCGATCTCCCGCACGGTCGTGTTTGAATAGGCCAGCCAGCCGGCGATCAGGACCAGAAGGGTCGACAGGATCGACAGGGTCAGGCCGAAGGCGCCGACGGAGCTCCAGGCGTCCTGGCTGTGCTTGAAGGCGTTGATCAGGCCGAAGATCCAGGCCAGGGCCAGGGCGGCTAGATGGATCACGGCGGCCCGCCGCGCAGGCGTGCGCCACGACAGGGCCAGATCGATCAGGGCCCACAGACCCGCCAGACCGCCGAACACCAGAGCGCCGACGATCAGCCAGGCCGAGAAGTTTGACCACTGCATCTGGGCGGACTTCAGATAGGCGATGTCGCTGACGAGGGCGGAGGTGAACAGGGCGATGGGAAAGGCCATCAGAATTCCGCGTAGCGGATTCAGCCTCTCACGAAAGACAGCGACAGCGGACATGAGAGGGGCTCCTGCGGCGTCACCACGATACGGCGACGACGAACCCAACACGCGGCCCGGTCTTTGGTTCATCCCGTCAGACGCGACAGGATGCAGCAGAACAGGCCGCCGGCGAGACGCCGGCGGCCTGTCACAGGCTTAGAAACGCTTGGTCAGTTGAACGCCGTAGGTGCGGGGTTCGTTGACGAAGGCGGTCAGGTTGTTGAAGTCGATGGCGCCGA